>DASXKA010000001.1:0-17178 GCA_036497085.1 Steroidobacteraceae bacterium
TCTCGGTCTAGTGACTCATTAGAGATTCAATAGGTGCCGGCGCTTACGCAGGCCACCGGGAGGGCTCTGTCTGGAGGCCCTTGCCCAGACGTTAGGGTGCAGCCGGCGCCCGGGGTCAGTGACCATCTCGTCTTCCGTCGCGCAACTGCCGAGCAGAGATCCGGCAAAGAGGCCTCGTCGATCACCGTCGCCGACATCGTCTTCAGCATCTCGCGCAGTGATTCGTACGCGTATCGCCGCTCGTGGCGAGAGCGTTCTTCATCACTCCGGAAATTCCGTGGGCGTATTCGGGGCGGGCCATGAGCAGGGCATCCGCGCTACCGCATTCGAGGTCCGTGTAGTGCTGGAGGAGCCAAGCGAGATGCGGCTCGACAGAGCGCGGCGTTGATGGAAGCGGCCCTGAGGCTACCGGGAAGCGCGAGGACGACATGACGGCTAGCAGGTTCTCGCCCCCCAAAGCGACCGACGTGTAGACTCTCCAGAGATACAATGGAACCGGAACAACATCGGATTGATCTACCAGTAAGATCAATCGATGCGAGGGCCGTCTCCTCCTAGCCCGGCGCGAGTTCCTTCACCGTAGCCTCAACCCACGCCTGAATCTCCTCATTCACCGCGCGTGCCTCGCGCCCCGCGGCGACGACCGGTGCGCCGATGACGACGCGCACCGTCCCGGGCTTCTTCATGAGTCCGCGCCGCGGCCAGTAGTGCCCGGCGTTGTGCGCGACCGGCACGATGAACCTGCCGGTCTCCGCCGCGAGCAGCGTGCCGCTCACGCCGTAGCGGCGCGTCTCGCCGGCCGGCATGCGCGTGCCCTCGGGAAAGATCATCACCCAGTCGCCTTCGGCGAGCCGGTCCTTGCCCTGCTCGATGACCTGCGCCACCGAGGTGTGTCCAGCCTTTCGGTCGATGGCGATCGCGTGCATCTGAAGGACGCCGATACCCACCACCGGAATCCACACGAGCTCGCGCTTGAGCACCCACACCTGGCGCGGGAAGAGCACCATCATGGCCATCGTTTCCCAGGACGAGGAGTGCTTCCAGAAGGCGACGTGGCAGCCCTCGGGGAGCGGTGCACCCTCGACGCGGTAGTCGAGCCCGCAGCTCCACTTGAGTGCCCAGAGAAGCGTCGCCGCCCAGAAGCGCGCGAGCGGGAAGCGCCGGGGAAAGGGCAGCAACGCACACGCGAGCACGAAGACGATGGCGTAGCTGAACGTCCAGACGAAAAGAAACGCCGTGAAGAAGAGCGACCCGAGCGCCTGCACCGCCGCCGGGCGCCACCGGGTGCCCTGCGCCTCAGTTGGGCTCACCAGATTCAACCTGGCAGCCGCGAGAGGTCCGCGACACCGGCGAACAGCCCGCGCAGCTGCGCGAGCAGCGCCAGCCGGTTGGCACGCAGCACCGGGTCCTCGTCCATGACCAGCACCTGATCGAAGAAGGCATCGACGGCGGGTCGCAGCTGTGCCAGCCGGCCGAGTGCTCCGGTGTACTCGCGCCGCGCCGTGGCCTCATCGACCGCGTCGCGGAGCGAGCGCATTGCATCGAAGAGCCGTACCTCGGCGCTCTCGCGCAGCTGCGCCACGTCGACCTCCGCGGGCGCCGCGCCCGGCGCCTTGCGCAGGATATTGGCGATGCGCTTGTTGGCGGCGGTCAGGCTCGCCGCCTCGGGCAGCTCAAGGAAGGTGCTGAGCGCCCGCAGGCGGGCGTCGAAGTCGACGGGCGAGGCGGGACGCGCGGCGAGCACCGCATCGAACATCTCGCCGGTCACCGTGGCCCTTCCGGGGTGCGCCCCCGGCGCCTGCTCGAGGTAGTAGGCGCGCAGCCGTTCCATCAGGAAGTCGTAGACCTCGGCGACGATCTCCGCCACAGGCGGCAGCGGCTTCGCCGCGGCGCCCGAGGTGCCGGCACGCAGGCGCGCGACGTCGGCCTGCGCCGCCCCCACTGCCCGCCCGAGGCATTGCACGAGATCGAGGTCGAGGCTCCTCTCGATGAGGATGCGCTGCACGCCGAGCGCCGCGCGGCGCAGCGCGAACGGATCCTTCGCCCCGGTCGGCTTCTCGCCGATCGCGAAGATCCCCGCCAGCGTGTCGAGCTTGTCGGCGATCGCGAGCGCGAGTCCGACGCTCGTGGCCGGCAGCTCATCGCCCGCCCCGCGCGGCAGGTAATGCTCGCGGATCGCGGCGGCCACCTCGGGCGGCTCGCCGTCGGCACGCGCGTAGTAGCTGCCCATCACACCCTGGAGCTCGGGGAACTCACCGACCATGGCGGTGAGGAGATCGCACTTGCAGAGCTCGGCGGCGCGCCGCGCCTCGCCCTCCGGTGCGCCCGCCGTCGCGGCAATCTCGCCGGCGAGCGCGCGCACCCGCCGGGTCTTGTCGCCGAGGGAGCCGAGGCGCGCCTGGTAGGTCACGGCACCGAGCGCCGTCACGCGCGCCGCCAGCGGCTCGCGCCGGTCCTGTTCGAAGAAGAAGGCCGCATCCGCGAGGCGCGGGCGCACCACGCGCTCGTTGCCGGCGCGCACCTTGTCGGGGTCGCGGCTCGCGATGTTGGCGACCGCGATGAAACCGGGGAGCAGGCGTCGCTCGGCGTCCTCGACCGCGAAGTAGCGCTGATGATCCTCGAGCGTCGCGGTGAGCACCTCGCGCGGGAGCTCGAGGAAGCGCGCCTCGAATTTCCCCGCGAGCGCCACCGGCCACTCGGTGAGCGCCGTGACCTCATCGAGGAGCGCCTCGCCGATGAGCGCGCGGCCGCCGAGGCTGCCGCCGAGCGCGGTCACCTGGATGCGGATGCGGGTGCGGCGCGCCGCGAAATCGGCGAGCACGAAGCCCCGCTCGCGCAACGTGCGCTCATAGCGGTCGGGCGCGGCGATCGAGAGCGTCCCGGGGGCGAGGAAGCGGTGGCCGCGCGTATCGCGGCCGCTCTCGGTCTCGAGCAGCGTCGCCGGCACCACGTCCTCTCCGTAGAGCATCACCAGCCAGTGCACCGGGCGCACGAAGAGCGCCTGACCTGCGCCCCAGTGCATGCGGCGCGGGATGGGGAGGGCATCGAGCGCCGCCTGTACGATCCCGGGCAGGAGGTCGACCGCACGGCTCCCGGAGCGCGTGCCGGTGAAGAAGAGAAAAGATCCCTTCCCTTCCTCGATGCGCTCGAGCTTCGTAACCTCGGTGCCGCAGCTCGCGGCGAAGGCGAGCGCCGCGCGCGTCGGCTTGCCCGCCGCATCGAAGGCCGCCGAGAGCGGTGGCCCCCTGCGGCGCAGCTGCTGCTCGGGCTGTTGCGGCGCGAGGCTCTTCACCCATACGGCGAGTCGCCGCGGGGTCGCAAACCCGGCGAGCTCTCCATGCGCGAGGCCCGCCTTGTCGAGCCCGGCGCCGAGCGCGGCCACCAGCGCCTGCGAGAGCCCGAGCAGCGCCTTCGGCGGCAGCTCCTCGGTGCCGATCTCGAAGAGAAAATCGCGCGGGCCGGCCGCACCGCCCGTTCGGCCGCCGGCGCGCCGATCCGCGCTGCGCTTCGGTCGCGAGCGAGGCGGGGTGCGCGAGGCTCTCGCCGCCTTCCCGGCCTTCCGCGCCTTCATGCCGCAGCCCCGGCGTCATCGTTGCGGCCCGCGGCGGGCTTCTCCTTCAGCAGCGGGAAGCCGAGCTTCTCACGGCTCTCGAGATAAGCCCTGGCAACGCCGCTCGCGAGCGCGCGCACCCTCAGGATGTAGCGCTGCCGCTCGGTCACAGAGATCGCACGGCGCGCATCGAGGAGGTTGAACGTGTGCGAGGCCTTCAGAGTCTGCTCGTAGGCCGGCAGCGCGAGCTGCGCGGCCAGCAGACGCTGGCACTCGCGCTCGTGATCCTCGAAATGCCGCAGCAGCGTCGGCACGTCCGCGTGCTCGAAGTTGTAGGCCGACTGCTCGGCCTCGTTCTGCCGGAAGACATCCCCGTAGGTGAGACTCCCCGAGGCGGTGCGCGTGATGACGATGTCGTAAATGCTCTCGACACCCTGCAGGTACATCGCGAGCCGCTCGAGCCCGTAGGTGATCTCGCCCGTCACCGGGCGGCAGTCGAGACCGCCGACCTGCTGAAAGTAGGTGAACTGCGTGATCTCCATGCCGTTCAGCCATACCTCCCAGCCGAGGCCCCAGGCGCCGAGCGTGGGCGACTCCCAGTTGTCTTCCACGAAGCGCACGTCGTGGGTAAGCGGATCGAGGCCGAGCGCCGCGAGACTTCCGAGGTAGAGATCGAGGATCTCGAGCGGCGAGGGTTTGATCACCACCTGGTACTGGTAGTAGTGCTGCAGGCGGAAGGGATTCTCGCCGTAGCGGCCGTCGGTCGGCCGGCGCGAGGGCTGCACGTAGGCGGCACTCCAGGGCTCGGGCCCCACCGCGCGCAGAAACGTCGCCGTGTGGAACGTGCCGGCGCCGACCTCCATGTCGTAGGGCTG
Organism: Steroidobacteraceae bacterium; assembly: GCA_036497085.1. Classification (GTDB taxonomy): domain Bacteria; phylum Pseudomonadota; class Gammaproteobacteria; order Steroidobacterales; family Steroidobacteraceae; genus 13-2-20CM-66-19. The sequence goes on from DASXKA010000001.1 coordinate 4,426, forward strand.
CAGGATCACGCAGCCGCGCGCGGACCAGTACTCCTGCAGGGCGAGGATCAGCTCCTGAAAGGTGCGCGGCGCGCGCGGGGTTTTTCTCGAGCGACCGGAGGCCATGGAGAGATCCGAGACCCAAGGAGCGCGCGAGTATAAGGCGCTCCATGCCCCGAGGTGGGTTCGCGACCGTGCACCAGAATCGTGCAGAGCAGTCTCTGCACCCAGGGGCTGCAAGAACACTCTGTTGTGCGCACTCAGAGAGTGCAATAATCGATTCTGGGTGCACTCAAATGGTGCAGTCACCCTTCAGAATGTCCGCTAACTTCTTGATTTGACACCCCTGGCCCCATGGCACAGGGCCTGCAACGGCTCGAAGACCTGAGAGGCGGCGGCCGCCCGACCCCCCATTTCCCGCGGAGGCGCTATGACACCGAGTGATGTGATTAGGCTCATCAAGGAAAAACAAGTGAAGTTCGCGGACCTGCGCTTCACGGACACGCGCGGCAAGGAACAGCACGTGACGATACCGGCGCGCCTGGTCGATGAGGACTTCTTCCGCGACGGCAAGATGTTCGACGGCTCGAGCATCGCCGGATGGAAGGGCATCAACGAGTCGGACATGATCCTCATGCCCGAGGCCAGCACCACCGTCATCGATCCGTTCTTCGAAGAGACGACGGTCGACATCCGCTGCGACGTGATCGAGCCCGCCACCATGCAGGGCTACGAGCGCGACCCGCGCTCGCTCGCCAAGCGCGCCGAGGCCTACCTCAAGTCCACCGGCATCGCCGACCACGCACTGTTCGGGCCCGAGAACGAGTTCTTCATCTTCGACAGCGTGCGCTACGGCAACGAGATGAACGGCTCCTTCTATTCGATCGATTCAGTGCAGGGCGCGTGGAATTCTCAGCGGGAATACCAGGAGGGCAACAAGGGCCACCGTCCCGGGATCAAGGGCGGCTACTTCCCGGTGCCGCCGGTCGATGCGTTCCAGGACATCCGCTCGGCGATGTGCCTGGCGATGGAGGAGATGGGACTCAAGGTCGAGGTGCATCACCACGAGGTGGCGACCGGCGGCCAGGCCGAGATCGGCGTCGGCGCCGGCACCCTGGTGCAGAAGGCCGACCAGGTGCAGATCCTCAAGTACTGCATACACAACGTCGCCCACGGCTACGGCAAGACCGCGACCTTCATGCCGAAGCCCCTGGTGGGCGACAACGGCAACGGCATGCACGTGCACCAGTCGCTGCAGAAGGAAGGCCGGGCGCTCTTTGCCGGCGACAAGTACGGCGGGCTCTCGGATCTCGCGCTCTATTACATCGGCGGCATCATCAAGCACGCCAAGGCACTCAATGCCATCACCAACCCCGGCACCAACAGCTACAAGCGCCTGGTGCCCGGCTTCGAGGCCCCGACACTGCTCGCCTACTCGGCGCGCAACCGCTCGGCCTCGATCCGCATCCCGTGGGTGTCCTCGCCCAAGGCGCGGCGCATCGAGGTGCGCTTCCCCGACTCGTGCGCCAATCCCTACTTCGCCTTCGCCGCGATGATGATGGCGGGGCTCGACGGCATCCAGAACAAGATCCACCCGGGCGATCCGGCCGACAAGGATCTCTACGACCTCGAGCCCGAGGAGGCCAAGCACATCCCGACCGTGTGCCACTCGCTCGACATGGCGCTCGAGCACCTCGACAAGGACCGCGAGTTCCTCACCCGCGGGGGCGTCTTCACCAACGACGTGCTCGATGCGTACATGGGACTGAAGCTGCAGGAGATCACGAGATTTCGCATGTCCACGCACCCGGTGGAGCTCGAGCTGTACTACAGCTGCTGATCATGGAATGACGCGCCAGCCCTCCCCGCGCCCCGCCGCCCGCGCCTCCGGCCCGTCCCGGGGCGTTGCGGCGGGCGCGCCGGGCCCGCGCCGCTCGGCGCGCGCAGTGCGCGGGAGAGCGGCAGCGCACATTCGCGACATGCCGCTTTTGTCTCCACTGGCATGCCGGGATATGCTCGGTTGCGATGCGACGAATTCTCTTTACCTTAATGCTGCTCGGCTGCTCAGTGGCGCTCGCCACCACCATCGTCTACAAGTGGGTGGACGAGTACGGCGTGATCCACTACAGCGATCAGCCGCACCCGAACGCCGAGAGGCTCGAGGTGCAGGGCGTGCAGACCTACTCGGCGCGCGCCGCCGCCCCGGTGCGCGGCCCATCCGAGTTCGCGCCGCGTCCGGCGCCCTCCGGCAGCAATCCGTACAAGGGCTGCGTCATCGCGCAGCCGGTCGACCAGCAGAACCTGGAGAACGTGGCATCGATCATGGTACGCGTGGCCTCCGAGCCGATGCCGCGGGCGGAAGACCGCGTCTTCATCACCCTGGACGGTCAGGCAGTGAACGGCGGACAGCCGACGGGCCTGAGCTTCAACGTGGCGTCGATCGATCGCGGCGAGCACAGCGTGAGTGCGCAGATCCGCGGTCCCGGCGACGAGGTGCTGTGCCGCACGACGCCCGTGAACTTCTTCGTGCAGCAGCACAATCTCCTCAGCCCCGCAGCGACCGGTCAGCCCGGCGTCTCGCCGCGGCCGCACTGAGCGCGGCTGCCCCAGCCGCCCCACCCACCCGTAGTGCCGTAACGGAGCCGCGCGCCCTGCCTGCGCTCACGGCGCGGGCCGAGACGGCGGCCGCGTCGCGCCGTCAGCCCAGCGCGAGCGAGCGTCGTCATGGCCGCTGAGTACCGCAGTCCCTCGGCGCTCTCGCACTTCGATCCGGCGGAACTGCTCGATGCGCTCTCGACCGGGATCCTGATGCTCGATGCGCAGCTCTGCCCGGTCTACGCCAACGTCGCCGCGCAGGATCTGCTCGCCTTCAGTCTCAACATGAGCCGTGGCCGCCCGTTCGGGGATTTTCTCCACGAGGGCGGCGCGCTCATCACGATCCTGAAGCGCGCGCTCGAGAGCGGCGAGGGCATCGCTGACCGCGAGCTCACCTTGAGGTCGCTCAACTCGCCGCGCGAGCCGCGCACGCTCGACGTCACCGTGACGCCGCTGCCGGGGCTCACCGGCACGCACCTGCTGATCGAGCTCGCCGACACCACGCAGCGCCAGCGCATCTCGCGCGACAACGACCTGCTCGCGCGTCTCGACGGCAGCCGCCTCATGATCCGGCAGCTCGCGCATGAGATAAAAAACCCGCTGGGCGGCCTGCGCGGCGCGGCCCAGCTGCTGGAGCGCGAGCTGCCGGCGGCGAGCCTGCGCGAATACACACAGGTCATCATCGGCGAGGCCGATCGCCTCACCGCGCTGGTCGAGTCGATCGCGGGCCCGAGCCGACCGCCGGCGAAGACGCTGATGAACGTGCACGAGATCTGCGAGCACGTCTATCACCTGCTGCGCGCCGAGGCGCGCAGCGGCGTGCTGGTCGAGCGCGACTACGATCCGAGCCTGCCGAACGCCATGCTCGACCGTCACCAGCTGATCCAGGCGCTGCTCAACGTCGGGCGCAATGCGCTGCAGGCCCTGCAGTCGCAGGGCGACGCCGGCCACGTGCTGCTGCGCACCCGCGCGCGCAGCAACGTCAGCATCGGCTCGGTGCGCCATCGCCTGGTCGCCGCCGTGCAGGTCGAGGATTCGGGTGCCGGCGTGCCCGAGCACCTGCGCTCCTCCATCTTTTATCCGCTCGTCACCGGGCGCGCCCACGGCACGGGTCTCGGCCTCGCGGTGGCGCAGGAACTGGTGACGCGCAACGGCGGCATCATCGAGTTCGAGAGCGAGCCGCGGCGCACCGTGTTCACGCTGCTCGTGCCGCTCGGAGAGGAATCATGAACAGCGGCTCAGTGCGCGTGTGGCTGGTCGACGACGACGCCTCCATCCGCTGGGTACTCGAGCGGGCGCTCAAGCACGGCGGCATGAGCGCGCGCGTGTTCGATGCGGCGGAGCCGGCGCTCGAGGCGCTGCGGCGCGAAGCGCCCGACGTGCTGATCACCGACATCCGCATGCCGGGCGCTTCCGGGCTCGAGCTCCTCAAGCGCATCCGCGACACGCGCCCGACGCTGCCGGTCATCGTGATGACCGCGCATTCGGACCTGGGGAGCGCCGTGTCGGCCTACGAGGGCGGGGCGTTCGAGTACCTGCCGAAGCCCTTCGACATCGACCAGGCCGTGGCGCTCGCGCGGCGCGCGGCCAATGCCGGCATGGAGCGCGGCGGCGAGGCGGGCGGCACGCCGCGCATTCCCGAGCTGCTGGGCAGAGCGCCGGCGATGCAGCAGGTATTCCGCGCCATCGGCCGCCTGGCACGCTCCTCCATGACCGTGCTGGTGACGGGCGAATCCGGCACCGGCAAAGAGCTCGTGGCGCGCGCACTGCACGACCACAGCCCGCGCACAGCTAAGCCCTTCATCGCGCTCAACACCTCGGCGATCCCCGCCGACCTGCTCGAGTCCGAGCTCTTCGGACACGAGCGCGGCGCCTTCACCGGCGCCGATGCGCTCAGGCGCGGGCGCTTCGAGCAGGCGGACGGCGGGACGCTGTTCCTCGATGAGATCGGCGACATGTCGATGCCGCTGCAGACCCGGCTGCTGCGCGTGCTCGCCGAGGGCGAGTTCTATCGGGTCGGTGGCCAGACCCCGGTGCGCGTCGACGTGCGCGTCATCGCCGCGACCCACCAGGACCTGCGCGAGCGCGTCACGCGCAGTTTCTTCCGCGAGGACCTGTACCACCGGCTCAATGTGATCCGCATCGAGCTGCCGCCGCTGCGCGCGCGCGCCGGCGACGTCCCCGACCTGCTCGCACATTACCTCGAAGTGGCCGCGCACGAGCTCGGTGTCGAGCCCAAGGCACTCGCGCCCGAGGCGCAGGCGCTCCTCGGCGCCTACGACTGGCCGGGGAACGTGCGCGAGGTCGTGAATCTCTGCCGGCGGCTGTCGGTGCTCGCGCCCGGGCGCGAAGTGCGCCTCGAGGATCTGCCGGCGGAGCTCGTGAGCGCCGCCTCCGCGGGACCCAAAGATGCGGACTGGGCCGCGGCGTTCGCGAGCTGGGCGGAGCGCGCCGCCCTGAGTGCGACGCAGCCGCTCCTCGATGCGGCGCAGCCGCAGTTCGAGCGCGTGCTGATCCGCGCGGCGCTCAAGCGCACGCACGGGCATCGCCAGGAGGCGGCCCGCCTCCTCGGCTGGGGGCGCAACACGCTGACGCGGAAGCTGAAGGAGCTCGGCATGAGCGGCGCCGAGGACACGGGGGAGTAGCCGAAGGGCGCGGTCTTCGAGAGGGGGCGTAGGCGATGTCGGGCCGCCTGTGGCAGATCGAGTTCCTGGGCAATACGCTCGGCGGCTGGACGGTCGCGCTCGCGATCTTTCTCGTCACCTTCACGCTCCTGCCGCTCGCCAACCGGCTGCTCGCCGCGCAGCGCCGGCGCGAGCGCGCGCCCTCCAGGGTCCACCCGGCGATCGATCTCGCGGCGCTGCTCTCGGAGCGCACCAACCGGTTTTTCCTCGGGGGAGCGGCGCTGTGGCTCGCCTCGCGCGACCTCGCCTTTCCGCCACGGCTCGAGCGCTGGCTGACGATCGCGCTGGTACTGCTCCTGTGGATGCAGCTCGCGCTCTGGGCGATGGCGGCGGTGCGCTTCGCCATCGACCTGCGCCGGCAGCGCTCCACCGGACCCGACACGCTGCTCAAGAGCTCGATGGAGGTGATCCTGTTCGCCGCGGGGCTCCTCATCTGGGGCGTCGCGGCGCTGCTCGCGCTCGACAACCTGGGGATCGAGATCCGCCCGCTGCTCGCGGGTCTCGGGATCGGCGGCATCGCGCTCGCACTCGCGGTGCAGACGGTGCTCGCGGATCTGCTCGCCTCGCTCTCGATCGCGCTCGATAAACCCTTCGGCCTCGGCGACTTCCTCACCGTCGACGACTGCCAGGGGACCGTCGAGCACATCGGGGTGAAGAGCACGCGGCTGCGCAGCATCAACGGCGAGCAGATCATCATCTCGAACGGCGACCTGCTGAAGGCGCGCGTGCGCAACTACGGGCGGCTCGAGGAGCGGCGCGCGCTCTTTATCCTGCCGGTCCACTACGAGACCCCGGTGGCGACGCTCGCCGCGGTGCCGCGCACGGTGCGCGAGATCATCGAGGCCACGCCCGACGTGCGCTTCGACCGCTGCCACCTGCTGCGCTGTACGGAGACGGCGCTCGAGTTCGAGGCCGTGTTCTTCGTCACGCGGCCCGACTACAAGGCCTACGCGGACGCACAGCAGACCATCAACTTACGGATCCTCGAGCGCTTGCGCGCGATGGAGGTGAGCTTCATCGCCACCGCGCCGCGGCTCGTGCGGCTGCATCCGCCGCTCACACCGGCGGCGGATGCGGGGGGACAGCAGCGTCTGCTGTAGAACTCACCGCCAGCCACCGGCCTATTTCGCGGCGAGCAGCTCGTGCAGCAGCTCGCCGAAGTCCTCGTAGGGGACCGCTCCCTCGACCCGGACTCCGGTGAGCTCGCCGTGCGCTACGCGCCCGACCACGAAGCCCGGCGTGCCGTTGATGCCTGCGGCATCCGCCGCCTTCGCGTGAGCCGCGATCAGCGCGGAGTACCGGTGGTGGGCGACGCACTCATCGAAACGTCCCATGTCGAGCCCGAGGGCGCGCGCGCGCCGGTCGATGCCGCCGCTACCCAAATCCGCAGCGCCGCCCAGGAGCGCCGCGTGCATGTCCCAGAACTTGCCCTGCTCGTTCGCGCAGTGCGCCGCCTCGGCGGCGGGCGCGGCGGCGGCATGCACTTCCAGCGGCAGGTCGCGCGCGATGTAGCGCAGCTTCCCGGTATCGATGTAGTCGCGCTTGAGCTTCGGCCACACCTCCGCCTGAAAGCGCCGGCAGTACGGGCACTGGTAGTCCGTGAACTCGACCATGGTGAGGGGCGCCGTCGCGCTCCCGAGCGCGGGCTCCCACGGCGCCAGCGCGAGGCGCACCACATCCGATGGCTGCCCTTCGTCGGCCGAGGCCGCGTCGCCGCCGAGCGCGCCGGCGGCGAAGGCGAGGGCACCCGCACAGGCGACGACGACCGCGAGCATCGCGGTCGCGGCGGGGGCGCTAATGCCGCTCTTCTCTCGGCTTCTCATCCCGCTTTTCCTCGCGCTGCACCGGATGCTGCGGATGGTAGGCCTCGCCCACCGGCCTGGCGGCGGTCACGCCCTGCTCGCGGAAGGCGCTCGGCCGTGGCGTGCCGGCGATCTGCGGGCGTCCCTCGTTGCGCGCCGCGTTCAGCGTCGGCTCGGCGCGGGCATCTTCGTGGTGCTGCAGCTGTACCGGCGTCGGCCGGAAGCGCGGCTCGTTCGCGTGCGCCGTCTCGACCGGGGTCGGCTGCGCTCGCGTGCCGGCACCGCCGACGTAGCTGACGCGCGTGTCGCGGACGTTGTTCACCACCGTGTTGTTTACCACCGTGTTGTTCACCACCGTGTCGCGGTACACGTTGTGGACGTTGGTGACGTTCACGTTGGTGACCGTGGTGTTGTACTGGAAGCGGTTATTCATCCAGCGGCCGCCGTGATAGCCGTCGCCGTCATAGCCGTGGCCATAGTTGATGCCGCCGTAGTAGCCGACGTGCGATCCCCAGTGTCCCGGGTGAAAGAGGTACGCCGTGCCGCTCAATGCCCAGTAGCCGGGCGTCCACAGGAAGCCAAGCTGCGGCGGCGCGACCCAGGTACCCGGGACCCAGAAGTAGCCGTCCGGTCCCCAGCGCCACACGCCCGGCGTCCAGACGTAGCCCTCCGCCGGGCACGGCGGCTGCTCGTACACCGGCATCGGCGGCGGTGGCTCGTTCGCTTCCTCCTCCGTCTCATCGGTCGCCGGCACCGGGGCCGCGGAGGTGTCCACGGGCTGCGGCGTCTGATATCCATACGGTTGCTCCACCACGCAACCCGTGAGCGCCAGCGCGAGAACCCACGCGAGCGAGCGCCAGTCGAGTACCTTCCTCATGCTCTGCCCTCCGAAGTAGATAGCCGCGAACGATCCCTGCGGCACGCGAGCGATTCCCTTGAGCGCAGGCCAATCCCGGCAGCGCCGGCGATCAGCCCGAGACCGCGCAGTCCTCGATGTCGCGGCCGGTGCGCAGCGACCCGACGAGCTGTGTGACGTTCCTCAGTCCCTGTGCGCGCAGATACTCCGCGATCCCGTCATTGATGCCGCGGCACACCAGTGGGTCGTAGAAGAGCGCCGTGCCGACGCCGACCGCGCTCGCGCCGGCGATCAGAAACTCAATCGCATCGGTCGCGCTCAGGATGCCTCCCTGGCCGATGATCGGCACCTTGCGGGGGCCGGCCACCTCGTAGACCTGGTGGACCTTGAGCAGCGCGATCGGCTTGATGGCTGGTCCCGAGAGCCCGCCCTGGACGTTGCCGATCACCGGGCGGCGCGTCGCGACATCGATCGCCATGCCCATGACGGTGTTGATGACGGCGAGCGCATCCGTTCCCGCCTCGATGCAGCGGCGGGCGTTCTCGCGGATGTCGGTCTGGTTGGGGGAGAGCTTGGTGATGAGCGGCTTGTTCGTCACGCGGCGGCACGCGGCCACCACCTGCGCCGACATCTGCGGGTAGTTGCCGAAGGCGACGCCGCCCTCCCTGACGTTCGGGCAGGAGATGTTGATCTCCATGGCATCGATGGGCGACTGATCGAAGCGGCGCGTGACCTCGACGTACTCCTCGACCGTCGAGCCGCACACGTTGGCGATGAAGCGCGTCTCGGTGAAGTCGAGCTGCGGCAGCACCGTGCTCACGACGTGCTCGACGCCGGGATTCTGCAGCCCGATCGCATTCAGCATGCCCGCCGGCGTCTCGAAGATCCGGTGCGGCGGGTTGCCGAGCCGCGGCTCGCCGGTCGTGCCCTTGAGCACGACGGCGCCCGCGTCGCGGTTCGAGAACCCCTCGACCCGGGTGTACTCCTCGCCGAAGCCGACGCAGCCCGAGAGCAGCACGATTGGCGAGGCGAACTCGAGGCCGCAGAAGGAGAAGCGCAGCGCGGCGGCGGCATCGGCCGCGCCCGGGCGGGTTCCAGCCGCGGCTGCTTCTGGTGTCGCGCTCGGCATGACGCGCATTATCGCACAGCCCCGTACCACGCCACGTGACCCCACCAGCCAGCCACAGGCGAGCCGATACCCGAGCCCAGATGTTCCACGTCGTGCTGTTCCAGCCCGAGATCCCGCCGAACACCGGCAACGTCATCCGCCTGTGCGCGAACGCGGGCGCGACGCTGCACCTGGTGCGGCCGCTCGGATTCGAGCTCACCCGCAACGCCGTCCGCCGCGCCGGCCTCGACTACGAGGAGCTCGCCGAGGTGCGCGTGCACCAGGGCCTCGCCGCCTGCCTCGAGGCCCTGGACGGCGCGCGGCTCTTCAGCGTCGAGACCGGCGGCGCACGCTGCTACGGCGACGCGGACTTCGGCGCGGGCGATGCCCTCATCTTCGGTCCCGAGACCCGCGGCCTGCCGGCGCGCGTGCTCGCGCTCGTGCCGCGCGAGCGGCAGCTCGCGATTCCGATGCGGGCGCACAACCGGAGCCTCAATCTCTCGAACGCCGTGGCGCTGGTGGTCTACGAGGCGTGGCGGCAGAATGGCTTTGCCAAAGCGGATGGTGAGCATGAGAGTTGACCATGGCTGAGAGCGTGCTGCTCGTCGATTACGAGAACATCGGCAGGATCGACCTCGCCTCGATTCCCGACGGAGTGCGCGTGCCGTTCTTCTTCGGCGCCTCGCAGCGCACCGTACCGACCGAGTTCCTCAAGGCGGCCTTGAGGCTCGGCGAGCAATTCGTGCCCATCGACATCGAGGGCCAGGGCAAGAACGCACTCGACTTCCACATCGCCTTCTATCTCGGGGAGTACCTCGCGCGCGCGCCCCATACCGCCTGCGTCATCCTCTCCAAAGACAAGGGCTTCGATCCCCTGGTCCGTCACCTCACACGCCGCGGCTTCAGCGTGCGCCGTGTCAACACCATGGCCGAGGCGCTCGGCTCGCGGGGATCGCCGGCGGCGGCTTCCCGCACCGCGGGCGCTACCCGCCCCGGTACGCGCCGTGAGAACGTGCGGGGCGAGAGCCCCCGCAGCCGCAGCCAGGGGGGCGACGGCGGCTCGTTGCGGGATGAAGCGCTGCGCCTCCTTGCGGGCCGGCAGAAGATGCGTCGTCCGCGCAAGCGCAAGGCGCTGATCGCCGTGCTGCATTCGCACTTCTCCAAGAGAGTCCCCGAGAGCGAGCTGCAGCGGCTCGTCGATGAGCTGATCGCCGCGGGGAACCTGAGCGAGGCGAACGGGGCGATCACGTATCACCTGTGACGGCGCGAGCCGTGCGCGGCGCCGCAACGACCCCGCTGCGGCCGCGAAAGAAACCGGCCGACTCAGCCCTCATCGCCCGCGGTCCGCTGCGGATCCGCGTTTCCTGCTGGTCGGTCGAGCGGACTGCGTATGCCTCGTGCGCCCTTCACCATGACGTGGGTGTAGATCATGGTGGTCTTAAGGTCCGAGTGCCCGAGCAGCTCCTGCACGGTGCGCACGTCATAGCCGTCCTCGAGCAGGTGCGTGGCGAAGGAATGGCGCAGGGTGTGGCAGCTCGCCGGCTGGCTGAGCCCGGCGCGGTGCACGGCTTCCTGGACCGCGCGCTGCACGCTTTTCTCGTGGATGTGGTGGCGCACGAGCGCACCGAGATAGGGATCGTGACCCAGGGTCGGCGCGGGAAACACGTACTGCCAGCCCCACTGGGTACCCGCCTGCGGATACTTGCGCCTGAGTGAGTACGGGAGGGACACGCCCGGCCGATCGCGTCGCCGCTCTTCCTCGAACCAGGCCCGCAACCGCGCCAGGTGGGCGCGCAGCGGCGTAGCGAGCGTCGCGGGCAACATCGTGACACGGTCCTTGCCTCCCTTGCCCTCGCGCACGATGAGCTCGCCGCGCTCGAGCGCCAGGTCTTTGACTCGCAATCGCAGCCCCTCCATGAGGCGCAGCCCGCTCCCGTACAGCAAGCTGGCTACCAGCCACGGCGTACCCTCGAGGTGTGCGAGCAACGAGCGCACCTCGGCGCGGCTCAGAACCACGGGCAGGCGCTTTACCTGCGAAGCGCGCGTTACGTTGTCGAGCCATGGCAGCTCGATCTCGAGCACATGACGGTAGAGGAACAGCAGCGCCTGCAGCGCCTGACTCTGCGTCGCGGCGCCCACCTTCTGCTCGACCGCCAGGTGCGTGAGGAACCTCTCGAGCTCCCGTGCGCCGAGCGTCCGCATCGGCCGATCGCCATGAAAGGCTGCGTAGCGGCGCATCCAGCGCAGATACGCCTGCTCGGTGCGCAACGACAGGTGCCGCGTGCGCATGCGCTGGCGCGCCACGGCCAGCACACCCGGCGGCTGCCCTGCGGGGACCTGTGGCTCGCGGACCGGCATGTACGCAACTCGTGTCGCGATGGAACCAGATCCGTAACGCGGCCGCGAGCGGCAAAAGCCGCGTGTTTGCCGTATTTCACACAACGCCGGCCGTATAATCCCTGCGTCGCCGAGGTGCACATTCGTCGAAGGAGCTGAGATGACCTGGTGGGGCTGGGCAATCGTCGGCGTGATCCTCCTCGGTGCCGAGCTGTCCTTCGTCAGCGCCCAGTTCTACCTGGTGTTCATCGGCAGCGCGGCGATCGTGGTAGGCCTCGCGACCCTCGTGCTGCCGCTCGCCGAGTGGCTGCAGTGGGGGCTGTTCGCGGCGCTCGCGGTCGTCTCGATGCTCGCCTTCCGAAGCCGCATCTATCAGCGCGTCCGCGGCGCCACGCCTGCGGTCGCGACCGGGCCGCAGGGTGGCCTCATCACTCTGCCGGTCACACTCGGGGCCGGCGACAGCTGCCAGGCGGAGTTTGGCGGCAGCTATTGGACCGTGCGCAACGACAGCCCCGGGTCGCTGCCTGCCGGCAGCCGCGCCCGCATCGTCAGCGTACAGCACCTGACTCTCCTGGTAAGGCCCGATCAATAGAAGAAGCAAGCCATGTACACCTCCTACGTCTTCATCGCGCTCGCACTCATCGCCGTGATCCTGGTGTTCCGCACCGCTACCGTCGTGCCGCAGCAGAGCGCCTACGTGGTCGAGAACCTCGGCAAGTACAGCCGCACCCTGCAGGCTGGCTTCCACATCCTGATCCCGTTCGTGGAGCGCATTGCCTACAAGCACAGCCTGAAGGAGCAGGCGATGGATGTGCCCGAGCAGATCTGCATCACCAAGGACAACGTGCAGGTCGCGGTCGATGCGGTCCTCTACATGCAGGTGCTCGACCCGCACCTCGCCTCCTACGGCATCACCAACTACGGCTTCGCCATCGGCCAGCTCGCGCAGACCACGCTGCGCAGCGAGATCGGCAAGATCGAGCTCGACCGCACCTTCGAGGCGCGCGGAGTCATCAACGCCAACGTGGTGGCCGAGCTCGACAAGGCCTCGGTCGCGTGGGGCGTCAAGGTGATGCGCTACGAGATCAAGAACATCACCCCGCCGAAGGACGTGCTGTCGGCGATGGAGAAGCAGATGCGCGCCGAGCGCGAGAAGCGCGCCGTCGTACTCACCTCCGAGGGCGAGCGCGACGCCAAGATCAACGAGGCCGAGGGCGACAAGCAGCGCGTGATCAAGGCCTCCGAGGCCAACAAGCAGCAGCAGATCAACGAAGCCGACGGCCAGGCGGCGGCCATCCTCGCCGTCGCCACGGCCACCGCCGCGGGCCTGCGCCAGGTAGGCGGCGCGCTCAGCGACCGCGGCGGGATCGAGGCCATGCAGCTGCGCATCGG
>DASXKA010000002.1:0-10044 GCA_036497085.1 Steroidobacteraceae bacterium
GGCGGCGGCGGCCGGGCGGCGCGGGCTCGGCATGCCGGTGCGGCGCGGGCTCAGAGATTGCGAATCAGCGCGTCGGCGAACGCGCTGGTCGCGACTTCCTTCGCCCCGTCCATGAGGCGCGCGAAGTCGTAGGTCACGATCTTCTGGCCGATGGTGCGGTCCATCGCGGCGACGAGCGCGTCGGCCGCCTCGAGCCAGCCCATATAGCGGAACATCATCTCGCCGGAGAGGATCAGCGAGCCGGGGTTCACCTTGTCGAGGTTCGCGTACTTCGGCGCGGTGCCGTGCGTCGCCTCGAACACCGCATGTCCGGTGAGGTAGTTGATGTTGCCTCCGGGGGCGATGCCGATGCCGCCGACCTGGGCGGCGAGCGCATCCGAGAGGTAGTCACCGTTCAGATTCAGCGTCGCGATGACGTCGAATTCCTCCGGGCGCGTCAATACCTGCTGCAGCGTGATATCGGCAATTGCGTCCTTGATGAGCACGCGACCGCTGTTCCGCGCCGCGTCCATTTCGGCGTTGGCGTCCCTCTCGCCTCGGGCCGCCTTGCTGCGCTCCCACTGCTCCCAGGTGTAGGTGGCGCCGCCGAACTCGCGCTCGGCAAGCTGGTAGCCCCAGTTGCGGAACGCGCCTTCGGTGAACTTCTGGATGTTCCCCTTATGCACCAGGGTGAGGCTCTTGCGCTTGTTGGCGATGGCGTATTCGATCGCCGCGCGGATCAGCCGCTCGGAGCCTTCCCTTGAGACCGGCTTGATGCCGATGCCCGAGCTCTCGGGGAAGCGGATCTTGGCGTAGGCCTTGGGGAAGGCCTGGCGGAACAGCTCGAGAAATTTCTGGTTGTCGGGAGTGCCCGATTCGAACTCGATGCCGGCGTAGATGTCCTCGGTGTTCTCACGGAAGATCACCATGTCGACCTTCTCGGGATGCTTCACCGGCGAGGGCACACCCTTGAACCAGCGCACCGGACGCAGGCACACGTAGAGATCCAGCATCTGCCGCAGCGCCACGTTGAGGGAGCGGATGCCGCCGCCGACCGGGGTGGTGAGCGGCCCCTTGATCGACACCAGATACTCGCGGCAGGCGGCCACCGTCTCGTCCGGCAGCCAGGTGTTGAAGAGGCGATTGGCTTTCTCGCCGGCATAGACCTCCATCCAGTTTACACGGCGCCTGCCGCCGTAGGCTTTGGCCACCGCCGCGTCCATGACGCGCACACTGGCGCGCCAGATGTCCGGTCCCGTGCCATCGCCCTCGATGAAGGGGAGGATCGGGTTGTCGGGGACGGCGAGCTTGCCGTCCCGGATCGCGATCTTCGCCCCCTGGGCGGGAGGCACGACCTTGGGGGTTGCGGCGGTCGACATGAGCTTTTCTCCGCTGGGACGGCAAGTCCCGCCGGGCGCGTCATGCTAGCACAGCGCTCAGGGAGTGCCGACCGCGTGCCGAGCAGGGCGCGCGTGTGAGAGACTCACACAGGGGCTGCGCCTCGGGGGGGTCGCGCGGAGAGCATGTCCAACGCTATAAAGAAGAGTAGCGCCGCTGGCGCGCGGCCCTCGCTCCTGCGGCAGATGTGCGCCGTGCGGCCCATCGATCCGGTGGAGGCCTCCGAGCGCGGTCGCCTCAAGCAGATACTGGGACCTGGGGCGCTGACCGCGATCGGTCTCGGCGCCACTATCGGCACCGGCATCTTCGTGCTGACCGGTCAGGTGGCGGCCAACCAGAGCGGGCCGGCCATCACCCTGTCGCTCCTGATCGCCGCCTTCGGCAGCATGCTCGCGGCACTGTGTTATTCCGAGTTTGCCGCCTTCCTGCCTGTGCCGGGCAGCGCCTACCGTTATACCTATGCGACGCTCGGCGAGGCGCTGGCCTGGTTCATCGGCTGGAACCTGCTGCTCGAGTACGCGATCTCCGCTTCGACCGTGGCGGTGAGCTGGTCGGCGTACGTCGTGGACCTCCTCAACAACGACGCCCATATCCATCTGCCGGCTGCGCTGGTGAACGCGCCGCTGGGCGTCGATGCCCACGACCACCTGATAGCGACCGGGGCCATCATCAATGTGCCCGCGATACTGATCGTCGCGGCCTGTACCGCAGTGCTGTATGTCGGCGTGCGCCACTCGGCCAGCGCCAACACCTTGATGGTGGCGCTCAAGGTCGCCATCATCGGCGTCGTGGTGATCGCGGGACTGAAGTACGTCGACCCGGCGAACTTCAGGCCCTACGTACCGCCTAACACGGGCACCTTCGGCCACTTCGGCTGGACCGGAGTGCTGCAGGGCGCCGGCATCATCTTCTTCTCCTACGTCGGCTTCGACACCGCATCTACCATGGCGCTCGAGGCGCGCAATCCGCAGCGGGACCTGCCGCTCGGGATCCTCGGGGCGCTGGCGATCTCTGCGCTGCTGTACGTCGCCATGTCGACCGTGCTCACCGGCATGGTGAACTACCAGCACCTCAACGTCGCTGCTCCCGTGGCGGTCGCGCTCAATGCCCACCCACAGCTCGGCTGGCTCGCCTGGCCGGTGAAGCTCGGCGTCATCGCCGGCATGACCTCGGTGATCCTGACCTCGCTCCTCGGTCAGCCGCGGATTCTTCTGTCGATGGCGGACGACGGGCTGCTGCCGGACTCGATGAGCCGCTGCCATCCGCGTTTCAAGACCCCGCACGTGTCCACCGTGATAACCGGAATCGGGGCGGCGGCGATCGCCGCCGTCTTCCCGCTCGATGTGCTCGCGGACCTGGTCTCGATCGGCATCCTGCTCGCCTTTGCCGTGGTGTGTCTCGGCGTGCTGGTGCTCAGGCGGACGCGCCCGGACGTGCATCGGCCGTTCCGAGTGCCGTGGGCTCCCGTCACCTGCACGGTCGGGACGGTGGTGTGCCTGGGCCTGACGCTCACCTTGTCGAACGGGACCTGGTGGCGCCTGTTGGTGTGGACGATAGTCGGCATGTCGATCTACGCCTTGTACGGATTCAGACACAGCCGCCTGCGCCGATGACGCGCACCGTGGCGAGCACGCCGGCGAAGGACGGCTTCGCGATGCCGGCCGAGTTCGCGCCGCATGCGGGCTGCTGGCTGCTGTGGCCGGAGCGCCCGGACAACTGGCGCGAGGCGGCGCGGCCCGCGCAACTCGCCTTCGCGCAGGTCGCCGCCGCCATCGCGCGCTTCGAGCCCGTGAGCGTCGGCGTGTCGACGCCGCACTTCAAGGCAGCGCGCGCGCTGCTGCCGGACGCGGTGCGCCTCGTCGAGATGGCGCACGACGATGCCTGGATGCGCGATGTGGGGCCGACCTGCGTGGTCGACCGCCGCGGCACCGTGCGCGGCGTCGACTGGCGCTTCAACGCCTGGGGCGGCCTCGAGGGCGGGCTGTATTTCCCCTGGGATCAGGACGAGCAGGTGGCGCACAAGGTGCTCGAGATCGAGCGGCTCGACCGTTACCGCGCGCCACTCGTGATGGAAGGCGGCGCGCTGCACGTCGACGGTCAGGGCACCGCGCTGGTCACCGAAGAGTGCCTGCTCAATCCCAATCGCAATCCACAGCTCGGACGGGCTGCGATCGAGGCCCGGCTGCGCGACTACCTCGGCGTCCGACAGGTCATCTGGCTCGGCAAGGGCGTCGTGAACGATGAAACCGGCGGCCACATCGACAATCTCGCCTGCTTCACGCGCCCCGGCGTCGTTTGCCTCACGTGGCAGGAGGACCGGCGCGATCCCCAGTATCCGGTCTGCCTCGATGCCTGGGAGCGGCTCAACGACGCGCGCGACGCCCGTGGCCGGCGGCTCAAGGTAGTGCGGCTGGCGACGCCCGGGCCGCTCACGATGAGCCCGCAGGAGGCGGCCGGGATCCTGCGCCACAAGGGCACCCGCGCGCGGGTCGCGCAGGAGCGCCTGGCCGCCAGTTACGTCAATTTCTACATCGCCAACGGTGGCATCGTCATGCCGCTGCTCGATGCGCGCACCGACCGCCGCGCCGCGGCGAGCCTCAAGCGCCTGTTTCCGGAGCGGCGGGTGGTCGGTGTGCCGGCGCGCGAGATCCTCCTCGGCGGTGGCAATATCCACTGCATCACGCAGCAGATACCGGGTGGCAGGGCCGCAGGGCGCCAGAGCCGCGCTGCTGGCGCGCGGAAACGAAAGTGATGTCCGCCTACAACAGCTTCTGCGCCGCGTCGAGCCACTCGCGCTGCGCGAGGCGGTAGTGCCGGGGCGCGATGCGCGCCTGCTCGAGCAGCTCGCGCACCACCCGCTGCGCCTCGGGGATCTGACCCTCGGCCTCGAGCAGCTGGGCGTAGCGCACCGCGGCCTCGGCGCCTGGATAGGAGGGTGCGAGCACGCGGTACTCTTCGAGCGCCTTGGCCACGTTGCCTTCCGCCGCGAGCGCGCGGGCATAGAGCAGGTGTCCGTCGGGCGAGCGGAAGTCCTGGTTCCGCCTGATGAGCTCATCGAGCGTCGCGCGCGCGGCGCGCGCGTCGCCCTTGGCGAACTGCGCCTGCGCGAGGCCCAGCATGAGATTGGGGTCGTGCTCGTAGAGTCCGCTGAGCGCCTGCGTGTACTGCGCGATCGCCTCGTCGTAGCGCTGGTGACGAGCGAGCTCCGCGGCGTAGCGCTGGCGGTTCGCGACATTACCGGTGACGCGCGCCTCGTCCTCGTAACGGCGCAGGTCGGCGCCCGGGTCCATCGCGCGGCGCAAGCCGCGCGAGGTGCGCTGTGCGGTGCGGCTGCGCAGCAGGTCCGGGAGGATCTCCACCGCCAGATAGGCGAGGGCGCCGACGCCGTACGGCAGAAGTATCAGCACCCAGATCCACAGCTGGTTACGTCCGGTCTTGATGACGTGGACGATGAGGCCCGCCTGGATGAGGATCGAGATGATGAGAAACAACATGCGGCTCGGGTCCTCCGGTCCTCAGCGCGGCGCGCTGCTGCGTGCGGTCGCGGCGCCCGGCGGCAGCGCGAAGGCCACCACGTAGTCGCCACGCGGCGTGCCGAGCACGCCGTGGCCGCCGGCGCTGATTACGATGTACTGCCCCTCGTTCGGCCCGGCACGGTAGGTCATCGGGGTCGCCTGGCCGCCGGCGGGCAGCTTGTATTTCCACAGCTCACGACCGGTCTCGATGTCGAAGGCGCGGAAGTAGCTGTCCATCGCCGCGCCGACGAATACCAGGTCGCCGGCGGTGGCGATCGGGCCGCCCATACCCGGCATGCCGAAATCGCGCACCAGCGGCCAGGGCGTGAAGCCCTCGGTGGACCCGAGCGGCACCTGCCAGACGATGCGTCCGCCGTTCAGGTCGACGCTCACCAGCGTGCCCCAGGGCGGCGCAGTGCATGGCAGTCCCCACGGCGACAGCAGCGGCTCGCGCCGCAGCGCGTAGGGAGTGCCCTCCTGGCGGCCGAATTCGGCGTGGGGGTAGAGCCCTGAGCGCGGCTGAGTCTCGAGTTCCGCGGACGGGATCAGCGTCACCTCCATCGGCAGATCGTTCACGGCGGCGATCACGCGGCCGCGTTGCTCGTCGAAGACCACCCCGCCCCAGTTCACGCCTCCCGCGTACCCGGGAAACTCCAGCGTGCCGCGCGTGTCGGGCGGCGTGAAGATACCCTCGTTGCGCAACGCCTCGAGCTTCTCGCGGCACTTGCCCCGGTCCCAGAACGTGAGGCCCCAGGCATCGGCCGGGTCGACGCGCCGCTGCGGGACCAGTGCCGGCAGAGCCGAGAACGGCTGGGTCGGCCAGGCCTGCTCGCCCGGCACCAGGCTGCGCGGCACGGGGCGCTCGCTGAGCGGGAAGAGCGGCGCGCCGCTGGTGCGGTCGAATACGTACAGCATGCCGCTCTTGGTCGCCTCGATCACGGCCGGCACCGGGACGCCCTGTACGCCGATATCCCCGAGCACCGGCTGCGCCGCGAGGTCGTAGTCCCACAGGTCGTGGTGCACGAGCTGTTGATGCCACACGAGTTTGCCGGTGCGCGCATCGAGCGCGAGCAGCGAGTCGGCGAAGCGATTGCTCCCTAAGCGCGTGCCGCCGTAGAAGTCGGGACTCGCAGAGCCGGTCGGTACCAGAACCAGCGCGTGCTCCTCGTCCACCGACATCACGCCCCAGGCATTGCCGGCGCCCGTGCCGGCGGCCTGGGCGAGATTCCACTCGGCGGCGGCGGGATGCGTCGGAGAGTCGGGCAGCGGATCGAACGACCAGAGGAGGGCGCCCGTCAGCGCATCGAAGCCGCGGATCACACCGCGCTCGACGTCGGCGGCGCGGTTATCGCCGATTGCGGAGCCGACGACGACCACGTTGGCGTAGATCGCCGGCGGCGAGGTCACGAGATAAGCAGGACGGTCGCGGATACGAATGCCGCGAGTCAGGTCGACCTGCCCGCCGCTGCCGAAGTCCGCGCACGGCCGGCCGGAGTCGGCGTCGATCGCGAGCAGCCGGGCGTCGATCGTTCCGGTGAATACGCGCCGCGCGCACGGCCCGGTGCGGCGCGGGTCGCTGCTCGCCCAGACACTCACGCCGCGCGCGGTGTACTCCGCATAGCGGCGCGCGCGATCGGTGCGCGGGTCGTAGCGCCACAGCTCGCGCCCGCTCACCGGATCGAGCGCGATCACGATGTTCGTGCCCGTCTCGAGGTACAAACGCCCGAAGGCCAGCACCGGCGTCGCCTCGAAAGTCAGGCGGCGCGCCTGAGCGCTGCCCGCGCCGAGCTCCCCGGTGCGGTAGATCCACGCCACGGTGAGACGCTTGACGTTGCGGCGATTGATCTGGTCGAGGCTCGAGTAGCGCTGGCCAAACATGTCCCCGCCGTAGTAACCCCAATCGCTCGCCTCGGGACTCTGTGCCGGCGCGCTCGCAGCCGCGCCGAGTAGGAGCACGGCGAGCGAGAGTGCGGTGGCGCGCACATCACGGGCGGCGGGAAACATGGCGACATTATCCGCGAGGGCGGCCGTGGAGCGCGAGCGAGAGCGCGGCGCCCGGCGCATGCTGGTATTCTCCCGGCCGTGAGTTCACCACGGGCGATCATGTCCCGTTTCGGGGCATTGAGGTTGCTGTTCGCAGTTCAGTGCCTCGGGTTCGCCGCAGCCGCCCTGGCCAGCGACGAGCCGCCGGCTGGCGCCGCGCAGCCGCCGGGCGCGCGTCCGCGGGTCGGCCTGGTGCTTTCCGGCGGTGGCGCGCGCGGCGCCGCGCACGTCGGCGTACTCAAGGTGCTCGAGCAGCTGCACGTGCCGGTCGACGCGATCGCGGGCACGAGTATGGGCGCGGTGGTGGGCGGGCTGTACGCGAGCGGGCTCTCGGCGCACGACATCGAGAAGATCATGACCTCGCTCAACTGGCAGGTCGCGTTCCGTGACAGGCCGCCGCGCGAGGATCTGACGCTGCGCCGCAAGCAGGAGGATGAGAATTTCCTGGTGAAGTTCCCGCTCGGCGTGCGCGGCCACAGGATCGTGCTCCCCAAGGGTCTCATCGAGGGCCAGGGCCTCTCGCAGCTGCTACGGCGGCTGACGCTGCCGGTCGCGCGCATCACCAACTTCGACGAGCTGCCCACGCCTTTTCGTGCAGTGGCCACCGACCTCGAGAGCGGTGACGCAGCAGTGCTGGCTGCTGGGGATCTAACGAGCGCGATGCGCGCGAGCATGTCGGCGCCCGGCATCTTCGCCCCGGTCGAACGCCAGGGGCGGGTGCTGGTCGACGGCGGCATCGCCGACAACGTCCCGGTGGACGTGGCGCGCGCCATGGGAGTGGACCTCGTGATCGTGGTCGACGTGGGCTCGCCGCTGCAGCAACGCAGCAAGCTCACCGACGTGACGGCCATCTCCAACCAGATGCTCGCCATTCTCCTGCGGCGCAATGCCGAGCAGCAGCTCGCGACGCTCACCCCGCGGGACATTCTCATCTCGCCGGCGCTCGGAGACGCCTCGTCGTTCGACTTCGGCGCGGTGGCGCGCTACATCAGCGCAGGCGAGGCGGCGGCACGTACGGCCACCGAGCGGCTCGTAGCGCTCGAAGTCAGCGACGCCGAGATGCAGCACTATCAGCAGCGGCGCGAGGCGCTGCGCCTGCCGCCGCCCGTGATCCGCTACGTCCAGGCGGACGGCGGCTCGGAGGAGTATTCGAAGTCGCTCGACCGGCTGTTCAAGGACATGGCCGCCAAACCCCTCGATCCGGGGGCGGTCGCCCAGCGCGTGACGGCGCTCTACGGCCTCGGCGGGCTCGACACCCTCGATTACCGCGTAGTCGGACACGAGGACTATTACGGCCTGGCGCTGGATGCGCACCCGAGCTCGCAGGGCCCTAACTATCTGCGCTTCGGGCTGAGTCTCCAGGACGACTTCGAGGGACATGCGACCTACGATGCGGCCGTGCGCTTCGTCATGTCGGACATCACCCGCAACGCGGGCGAATGGGTCACGGACCTGCAGGGGGGCACCACCTCGCTCGCTTCGACCGAGCTCTTCCTGCCGCTCGCGCAGTTCTCCGGCTGGTTCGTGATGCCGCACGTCTCGGACCTGGCGCGCGATTTGTACATCCTCAACGGACAAAGCCTCGAGGCGGAGTACCGGCTGCACACGTTCCAGTACGGCTCCGACTTCGGCTACCAGTTCGGGAACTGGGGGGAGGCGCGCGTCGGCGCGCAGCGCCAGCAGGGACACTACGTGCTCGCGATCGGCGATCCCACCGACCCGAATCTGCCAGTGCAGAGCCTGACGCCGTTCAACCTGATCAACTATTTCGCGCGCTTCACCTATGACCGGCTTGATGACATCAATTTTCCGCACAGCGGTCAGCAGGCGACGCTCCAGTGGAGCGGAAACCGCGACACTACCGGCCTCGGCCAGTACTCGGACCAGGTAACCGCCAGCTACGTCGGCGCCTACTCCTTCGGCCGCGATACGTTCTCGTTCTCCGCCGCGGGCGGCACGACGTTGCAGGCGAACGTCAGCGACCTCAACCTGCAGTTTCCGCTCGGCGGATTCCTCAATCTTTCGGGACTGCGCGCGAACTCATTGCTCGGAGCCAACTTCGGCATCGCACGCGTCCTCTATTACCGGCAGATCGGCCGCGGTGGGCCGGGGTATTTCGACGTGCCCACCTATCTCGGTGCCTCGCTCGAGGCGGGCAATGTCTGGCAGAGCCGCAGCGCGGCGAGCTTCGCGAACACGCAAAAGGACGCCAGCCTGTTCCTCGGCATGGACACGCTGCTCGGGCCGCTCTATATCGCCACCGGCTTGGATCAGCACGGCAGCCAGGCCTTCTACCTGTTCCTCGGCCGCACGTTCTAAAGCTCGCGACGATAGACGATGAAGCCGGAGCGCTCCGCGACGGCATCGTAGAGGCGGCGTGCCGTGTGATTCGACTCGTGCGTATGCCAGTAGAGGCGCGTGGTGCCCACGGCCCGCGCCCGTTCGGCGACCGCGCCGATCAGCGCCGGGCCGACGCCCTGGCCGCGGTCGCTTGCGGCCGTGTAGAGGTCCTGCAGGTAGCAGGTGAGCTCAATGCGGATCGTGCTGCGGTGGAACAGGTAGTGAGCCAGGCCGACGAGCTCTCCGCGGACCTCCGCGACCAGCGCATGCACGGGCTCGCCTGGATCGAGGAACCGCAGCCAGGTCGCCCAGGTGATCTCGGCGGGCAGGGCCGAGAGGCCCGCGCGGCCGTAGAAGGCGTTGTAGCCGTCCCAGAGGGACAGCCACCGCGCGAAGTCCGACGCCACGATCGGGCGAACGATCGCGTCGGAGGGTTCCGCGGTCATGCATCGCCGGTCGGGACAATCGCGGCGGTCTCGGCCATGAGGATGACCGTGCGCTCGGGCGCGCGCGTGCGGTGGAGTACGCCCTTTGGCACGACGAAGCCCTGGCGGGGCGCGAGCTCAATCGATCGGCCCTCGAGGTCGATGATGAAACGCCCCTCGAGCACGAAGAAGAACTCGTCCTCCTGGTCATGCTTGTGCCAGTGATATTCGCCCGGCTGGAATACGCCGAGGCGAATCACCGAGTCGTTCACCTGGCAGAGCGTCTGGTTGTACCAGGGGTGGCGGACACCCGCGACCAGGCTCGGCACGTCGACCACGCTCAA
>DASXKA010000003.1:0-2798 GCA_036497085.1 Steroidobacteraceae bacterium
ATGAGGCTTCGGTGGCTAGGGCCCCGAGCGCGTCGTCGGCTTGACGAGCCCGCCGAGCACCGCCGGCCGCTCGCGGAAGCGCGGGCGGATCGGCGTCATCGTGTAGACGCGCTTGCGCGCCTTGAGGAGATACGCGCCCGCTGGCAGCGGGTAAGTGAGCCCCGGGTGCAGCAACCGTCCCGTTCCCTTGCCGGAAGTGGGTCCGCGGCTCCAGGGGCTGAGGTAAAGATAGCGCGTGGTGGCGACGACCTCGTAGCCGAGGAGCACGAGCCACTCGCGCACCAGATTTCCCGAGAGTACTCGGCGCATCCCGGGCGGGAAGCCGTTGCGGGTCGCGCGAGCGCGCAGACCCCAGAGGCTGAAGGGGCGGAAACCGAGGATGAGCAGCTGCCCCTCAGCTACCAGCACCCGATCTGCCTCGCGCAGGATCGCGTAGGGATCGGGCGCGAATTCGAGCGTGTGCGGGAGGAGCGCCGCGTCAATCGAGTCACTCGTGACCGGCAGGTGTGCCGGACGGGCGACGATGTCGGCGCCTGCCGCAAAGCCGGGAGCCGCTACGAGACTCTGGCGGCGGGTGCGCCCGTGCGCCAGGAGCTCCCGAGAGCTTCCCCACGCGCCGATCTGCAGCAACTCCCACCCAAAGACATCCTCCATCGCCTCGCCCAGAAGCTCGGCCTCGACAGCGAGCAGCGAACGGCCGAGCGCAGTGCCCCACCAGGCGGCCAGGGCCGCCTCACGCTCGCCAATGCCTGAAGTGCGAACTGGCACGATAGAAGGGCTGGCAAATATGTGAACTTCCCGGTTAAATTCCGGGTCCTGAACCAGTAGCGTCCTAATACCAAGAACCCGAGCCCGCAGGACCCAGGGCGTCGGGAAACTTAACACGGCTACCGGGGGTACGAAACCTTGAGAACTGAAGCGATGAGACGGGCGCGCCAGGCATTGGCTTGGACTGCGGTGCTCGCCCTTTCCGCGTGCGCGCACGCTCCTGCCCCACGGCTCTCCGCGGCTGCGGTTCAGACCACCGCGGTAGCGTCGCCGACCCCCGCTGAGGTGCCGCCGACGGCGCCGCCGCCCTCACCGCCGATCACTGCGTCGACCGAAGCACCGGCGAGCACTCCCGCCGCGCAGGCGCCCGAAGCCCCGGTCGCGGCTCCTCCGGTCGAGGCTATCGTTCCCCCGGCTCCGGCGTCCGAGACTGCCCCCGCCGCCGCCGGTACCGCGGCGCCCGGCGATGCGACGGCCGCGGCGGTCGCGAGCGCGGCGCCCGAGCCCGCGGTGGCTTCACCCGCCGAGTACACCGACCTCTTCATGCGGATGCGCGCCGGGTTCAAGCTCCCGGACGGCGACTACAAGGCGATCGACCAGCAGCTGCGCTGGTACGCCAACAACCCGGATTACCTGCAGCGCTCCTTCGGACGCGCAGATCTCTACCTGTACCACATCGTGACCGAGCTCGAGGCGCGCGGCATGCCGCTCGAGCTCGCACTGCTGCCGGTGGTGGAGAGCGCCTTCGAGCCGTACGCGTACTCGCGCGCCCGCGCGACGGGGTTGTGGCAGTTCATCCCCGGAACGGGCTCCCGCTATGGACTGCGGCAGAACTGGTGGTACGACGGGCGGCGCGACATCGTCGAGTCGACGCGCGCGGCGCTCGACTATCTGCAGTCTCTCCACGATGAGTTCAACGGCGACTGGCTGCTTGCCATCGCCGCCTACAACTGCGGCGAGCTGATCGTGGAACGCTCGGTGACGATGAACCGTGCCGCCGGCCGCCCGATCGACTTCTGGAGCCTGTGGCTCCCCAAGGAGACGCGCGCCTACGTTCCGAAGCTCCTTGCCATGCGGCGCCTGGTGCTCGACCCCCGGGCCTACGGCCTCGAGATCACCCCGGTCGCGAACCAACCCTACTTCGCGCGCGTCGCGAGCGGTGGGCAGATCAGTCTCAAGGTAGCGGCCGAGATCGCCGGCATCACGCCGGATGAGCTCTATGAGCTAAATCCCGCCTTCCATCGCTGGGCTACCGACCCGGTCGGACCTTACTACCTGCTGCTGCCGGTCGATGCTGCGGAGGTCTTCACGCAGAACATCGCGCAGCTCTCGGCCGACCAGCTGCTCGGGGTTATGCAGTACCAGGTGAAGCGCGGCGATTCGGTCGCCTCGGTCGCCCAGCATTTCCACACCACCGCCAACGTCCTGCGCGAGCTCAACGACCTGCCCGAAGGACGGTTCACCGTCGGCGAGGAACTGCGGGTGCCCGCGGATGCGGAGCTCCCCGCAAAAGTTGTGCTCGCAGCGGCGCGTGTCGACGGCCGCGTGCGCGGCCACCGCCCACACGTGCTCGTCGTACGCCACGGCGATACGCTCTATTCCATCGCGCACCGCAATCGCATGGACGTGGACACTCTTGCCGCGATGAACGGCATGCAGCCGGGGGATGCGCTGCGCGCCGGCCAGAGGATCAAGGTCGCAGGCAGCGGCTCCTCCGGTCACTCGGGTCACTCGCGCTCTCACCGGCACGTCCTCTACACCGTGCGCAACGGCGACACCGTGGCCGGCATCGCGCAGCTCTTCCAGTGCAGCGTGCCGCAGATTGTTGCGTGGAACGGCTTAGGTGCCCATCCCCACATTCATGCGGGCCAGAAGCAATCTGCGGCACGCTGCACTGGAAAAGCTGCGCGATGCCGGCCACGGTGTCGCCGTTGCGCACGGTGTAGAGGACGTGCCGGTGAGAGCGCGAGTGACCCGAGTGACCGGAGGAGCCGCTGCCTGCGACCTTGATCCTCTGGCCGGCGCGCAGC
>DASXKA010000004.1:0-2562 GCA_036497085.1 Steroidobacteraceae bacterium
TGTCGGCAGCCGCGCGCGTCTGCTGCCGGCCCATCAGCAGCGCCGGATGCGCGAGGCGCAGGTGCGCCAGCTCGCTGATCGCGCGGTACAGCGGGTGCGAAGTCTGATAGTGATCGCCGGCGTCGGGCGTGGCAGCACCAAGCCGCGCTTCGTGGGCGTATTTCCCGACCCGGGTGGCGAACATGTCCTGCCGTGCGCTCGCGTCCCCGCCGTCGCCGAGGAAGCCCTGCTCATCGCCGTAGTACAGCACCGGCACGCCGCGCAGCGTCAGCAGTAGTGCGTCGGCGAGCAGCACACGCTTGAGCTGCTCGCCGGCTTCGATCTTCGGCCGGGCGCTGCGCACGAAGTAACCGAAACGGCCGGCGTCGTGATTGCTGATGAAGGTCGGGAGCTGGCGGGCCGTGTCGGCGCCGTCCGGATAGAGCTCGTCATCGTCGAACAGGCGGGCGAGCCTGGCCGTACCCGCCTCGCCGGCGACGGTATCGTGCACGGCCACGGCGAAGGCGAAGTCCAGCACCGCCGGCAGGTGGTCTTCGCGCACGTGCCTGGCGAGCTGCGCCGTATCCAACGTGTCGGTCGCTACTTCGCCGAACATGTGGAAGTGGCGGATGCCCACCGCCGCGGCGCGTGACAGCATCGCCGGAACGAAGGCCCGCCAGAATTCCGGGTTGACGTGCCGCTCGGTGTCGATGCGGAAGCCGTCGATCCGGTACTGCTCGATCCAGTACCCGAAGATCTCGATCATCCCGCGCACGACGCGCGGATGCTCGGTCATCACGTCGTCCAGCCCGAAGAAATCGCCGAGCGTGATGCTCTCGCCGGCCCAGGTGCTATCACCGCGATTGTGGTAGTAGATCGGGTCGTTGAGCCAGTCGGGGACCTTACGGTGCTCCTGACCCGCCGGCACGTAGGGCGTGTAGGCGTAGTCAGGGCGCGTCAGGTGGGCGAAGTTCGCGTCGGTCTGATACGGGGCCTCGAGCCCGAGAAAGCCCTCGTTGATCGCTGCACCGTCGAGGCCGCCACGCCGCGTGTAGGGGTAGTCCGCCTCGCTCCGGTACGGGCACGGCGCGACGGGGCACTCGCGGTAGCGGATGACGTCCGCGGTGTGATTGACGACGATGTCGAGATAGACCTTCATGCCGCGCGCATGGGCGGCGCTCACCAGCGCGTGCAGATCGGAGTCGGTGCCGAAATGCGGATCGACGTGCAGGAAGTCGGTGATCCAGTAGCCGTGGTAGCCGGCGCTCTCGTGGCCGGGAGGCCCCTGCACGGGCTGATTGACGAACACCGGCGCGAGCCACAGCGCCGTTGCCCCTAGCGCCTGGACGTATCCGAGCTGCCGGGTGATGCCGCGCAGCGACCCGCCGTGATAGAACTTCGGGTCGGTCGGGTCGTAGCCCGTCACCAGCCGGTCGCCGCTGTCCGCCGTCCCGGTCTGCGGATCGGACCTGGCGAAGCGGTCGGGCAACAGGAAATAGATGATCTCCTGCCCCGGCAGGCGCTCCAGATAGGAAGGTGCGGCGGCGCCGGCTGCACGCGCTGCGGCCAGCAGCAGCAACCCGGCCAGCGCCAGGCGCCGCGGTGCGTGCGCAGGGCGCCGGCAGGGGGTGGACATGGCAGCACGATCGTTGATCGGCACGAGCATCGACTCATTCAGCGTTCGGCACAGGAACTTATGTTGGTATGCGCCGTGCCCCAGCTCTCCGGCAGCTGTTGCCGGGGACAATAGACGAGCGCTGCGCGCCGCGGCGCATGAATACGTATGCCGGGCAAGGTGCGGTGCGCGCGCCGCGCTCAGCGGGGCGTCGGGTTCGGGCGCGCCAGCGCGCCGCACTCGCGCGCGAGCTGCGAACCGAGTCCCTCGCTGGCGAGACGTACGTCGCCCCAGGGCTCAGCGGCGCGCGAGCCGTGGCGGTCATCCTGCGCGTACCAGTCGTAGCGCAGCGATTTGAGCTCGCGGCCCGCCGGGTCGAGGAGCCGCACGCTGAACGCGGCGCCGCCCAGGAAATGCGTTCGCAGGCGATCGAGAGCCGCGTTGTCGCCGATCTGCCGGTCGGTCGGGTGGGTCGGGCGGGCATCTCGCAGCGTGATCTCGACCCGGGCCGTGGCCGCGCACCCGCTGCTGGGCAGCGCAGCGCTGACCCGTTCGCGGATCATCTGCTCCAGCGCCGCTCCTTCTGATGAGCCGTAGGTCGTCTCGAGCGCCGCGTGCATCGCCGGCGAGAACAGCACGACGACCGCCGCCCCTGCGTTCTGGGCAATCGCGGCCGCCGCCAGGCCCAGCAGCCCCGCGAGCACGGAGGTCCAGCGCACTCTGATCATGTGATACCCCTCCAGGCGTTGCAGAAGCCCCACAGCCTACTCGTTCGGACATCGGCGCCGGGCGGGGGTTTCCGCGTGTTGCCAAAGTCCATGATCCGAATGAATACGTATGCGGAGGGGTTGGCGCGCTGCGCAGGGCGATTAAGATGGCCACGGCAGCGGGATTGACCGAGATCAATCCGCATAAGTATTCGCATTTCCGGCCGGGGGAAGGCCGCCGCACAGTCTGCAGGACGCTGC
>DASXKA010000005.1:0-9010 GCA_036497085.1 Steroidobacteraceae bacterium
CTCAAGAGCGAGAATATCGACGGCCTGGTGCTCGATCTGCGCGGCGACGGCGGCGGCTACCTGCCGGAGGCGACCGCACTCACCGGGCTGTTCATCAACCACGGGCCGGTGGTACAGCTGCGTGATACCTCCGGGCGGCTCGAAGTGCTCGACGACCCGGAGAGCGGCCCCGCGTACGACGGGCCGCTCGCCGTGCTGGTCGATCGCATGAGCGCTTCGGCCTCCGAGATCTTCGCGGGCGCGATCCAGGACTACCATCGCGGCCTGATCATCGGTCAGACCACCTTCGGCAAGGGCACCGTGCAGAATCTCGTACCGCTCGATCGCTGGTCCAAGGAGCCGGTGAACGGCCAGCTGACCGTGACGATCGGTAAGTTCTATCGCGTGACCGGCGAGAGCACCCAGCATCGGGGCGTCGAGCCCGACATTCCGCTCGCCTCGGTGCTCGACACCAAGGAAGTCGGCGAGAGCGCGCTCGAGTCCTCACTCCCGTGGGATCGCATTGCCGGCGTGCCCTTCAAGACCAGCGCCGTCGCGGCGACCGAGCCGTCGGTGGCGCTGCTCGCCACCGCGGAAGATGTGCGCGCGCAGCACGACCCCGACTATCGCTGGCTGGTCTCGGACATCGCCGCCATCGACAACCTGCGCGAGCAGCACAGCGTGTCGCTGAATCTCAAGCTGCGGCGCGAAGAGCGCGCGCGTGAGGACAAGGAGCGTCTCGACCGCGAGAACAACCGCCGCGTCGCCAAGAACCTGCCGCCGCTGAAGACGGTCGCCGATCTCGACAAGGCCAGGGAAACCCAGCCGGACGTCATGCTCGATCAGGCCGCGCAGATCATGACCGACGTGGTCACCGGCGTGCGGCCGGCTCCGGTGCAGAAGACCGCGCGCGCAGGGTAGCGATCAGGCGCCGCGGCCGATTCTTGCGATCAACGCAATAGGACGCGGAACAGATCCCAGGTGTCCTCACCCAGCACGTTGGGTACGTGCGGATCGGCGCTGTCCGGCGCGGCGGCGATCGAGTCAGTGGTCGGACAAGTGTCGGCCCGGCCGCGATAGTTCGCCAGCGGCTGCAGCCTTTCGGTCTGGACGCGGATCTCCTCGGCGAGCGCGTCGCGGTTCGCGAGCAGCCGCTGGGCGCGGCTGATCTGCGCCATCAGCAGCACACATTCCTTGGGGCTGCCGTAGACGTCGGCAGCCGTACGCCGCCCGGTCGCTTCACGCGCCATCTGCAGCAGCGGCTTTTCGATCACCTTGAGGCGCCGGCACAGCACCTCGGCGTAGGCAATCGCCGCGAGATTGATAGCGCGGCGCGCGTCGAGCGACAGCCCCGGAAACTCCGGCAGCTCCTCCATATTGACCGAGTCGAGCTGCGCCTGACACTCGGCCAGCGAGGCGCTCGCGGCGGCAGCCGCCGCCTGGGCGCCGTGGATGCGGCGCTCGAGGGCGCGGCGCCTGAAGTAGTGCCAGAAGCGTCTGAGCGAGCGGTGCTGGCTCTCGAGCTGCGTCACCAGGGCGCAGGCTTCGTCGCTGAGCGCGCGCGCCGCGCCTGCCTGGCCCTCGGCCACCTGCCGGCGCGAGAACTGCTGGCGGTTGTGGTGCGCGAGGTGGGACTTGCGTTCGCGCTCATCCTGCTGACGCGACAGGTCCGCAATCAGCTGCCCGATGAGCTCGCGCCCGCTCTGCCACAGCCTCCGCAACTGATAGAACGCGAGTGTCGCGTAGGCGGTCTCGTTGCTGCTGAGGCGTCCTTCGAGCTCGCTCAGCATCTCGTGCACGCGCTGCGTGGCTGCCTCCTGCTGCTTGAGGAGGTCCTTGAGGCGGTAAGTGTCTTCCTGCAGCCCGCCGTAGGCTTTCTTGAGCTCCGCGCGGTTGCGGAACAGCTCGATCACCCGATGCTCGGGATCGGCGGTGGCGCCGTCGGGGCGCGGGTTGAGCTTGAGGAATCCGAGTTGTCGCAAGGCGTTCATGAGAAATCGGGCGGGCGACCGCCCCTTCTCAAGCGCCGGCAGTGAGCCTTGTGCGGGATGAGAAGCGATGACCTCGCTCCACGCAGTATTCCAGCCACTTGTTTAACATCACGTTGCGTGCCCAGCGCTGATCCAGTTCACGCTCCGCGCGGCTGCGCAGCGCCTTCAGCAGCGGCTGGGTGTGAACCGCAGCCCATTGCTGCGCCTCGACCAGGTGTGCGTCGTGGTAGATGCGCACCCGCATGTCGGGGTAGCTGCTGGCGCCCTCGCCCTCGGGCAGCAGACAGCTGAGCGCCACGGTACTGGTATAGGGTGAGCGCTCGGTCACGGTGAGAACGAGGTCACAGTCCCCGGCGACCGTGGAGCGGTGGCTGCCCGCGAGCTCTGCCAGGCTGCCCGCCAGCCAGGCGAAGCGGATGAAGTTGCTCTCGTAGAGCCCCATCAGCGCGACGAAGCTGCGCGGCCGGGCGCGCCAGGAGACGCGAGTCAGTGTGTCGTTTGCGAGCACGCACCGACTATAACGCTTAAGGCTCGATGCGCAAGCCGACGAGTGCGCGTTTTGTGGTCGGTGCGCCGCCCGAGTCGCTTGCAAATTTCGTGCGACCTGAGAGGTCAGCGCAACTTAAGGCCGCAAACGCCGCTCGATTCCGGTAGTGTTGAGAATCCGGCTGGCGATTTCCTCGATCGAGCACTCGGTGGTTTCGAGCCAGGGAATCGCGTAACGCGCAAACAGCGCTTCGGCGGCGCGCAGCTCGTACTGCACTTGCGCCCGCGAGGCGTAGCGGCTCTCGGGGCGGCGCTCGGCGCGAATCTGCTGCAGCCGCTCCGGCTTGATGGTGAGCGCGTACAGCTTGGCGCGGTAGGGCTCGAGCCGCGCGGGCAGCTTGCCGCTCTCGAGATCATCCTCGGTGAGCGGATAGTTGGCCGCGAATACTCCGTATTGCAGCGCCATGTAAACGCAGGTCGGCGTCTTGCCGACGCGCGACACTCCGACCAACACCACGTCCGCGTGCCCGTAGTCGCCGCCCGTGCCGTCGTCGTTGACGAGCGCGAAGTTAGTGGCGTTGATGCGGGTGGTGTAGGCGGCGAGATCGGCAATGCCGTGCGCGCGGCCGGCGCGATGCGTGGAGCGCATCTCGAGCTCGCGCTCGAGCGGACCGACAAAGGCCGCGAAAAAATCGAGCAGCAGCCCGTTGGCGCCCGCGACGATGTCGCGCAGCTCGTCCTGCACCAGAGTGCTGAACACGATCGGCCGCTGTCCCTCGTCCTGGGCCGTGCGGTTGATGCGCCGGACCACCTCCTGCGCCTTGTCAATGCTCGACACAAATGGCAAAGTCACCGCGCGAAATTCCACCCCCTCGAACTGGGTCATGAGACTGTGGCCCATCGTTTCGGCGGTCACGCCGGTCTGGTCCGAGACGAAGAATATGGTTCGACGGCTCATGGCTCGGGTGCGGCTGGCACGCGGCGCGTGCGACGCGTTGGCCAAGTGTTTCACCGCGCGCGCAGCCGAGCAAGCCTCCCGGAGGGTCCCACTTGAACGACTACGTGATCCCCTTCGAGCGTCTGGGAATGCGCGACCTCGAGACCGTCGGCGGCAAGAACGCCTCGCTCGGGGAAATGATCGGCGCGCTCGGCAGGCTCGGCGTGCGCGTGCCCGGCGGCTTCGCCACCACCGCCGGCGCCTATCGTGAGTTCCTCGCACAGGGCGGGCTCGAGGCTCGCATCCGCGCCGAGCTCACCGCTCTCGATGTCGACGACGTGGTGAGGCTCGCCGCGAGCGGCGCGCGCATCCGCGAGTGGATCCTGGCGACACCGTTCAGCGCCGCCCTCGCGCAGGCGGTGCGCGCGGGGCTCGCGCGCATGAGCGACGCGGGCGACGTGGCGGTGGCGGTCCGCTCCTCGGCCACCGCCGAGGATCTCCCGGAGGCGTCCTTCGCCGGGCAGCAGGAGACCTTCCTCAACGTGCGCGGCCAGGCCGCGGTGCTCGAGGCGATGCACCGCGTGTTCGCCTCGCTGTTCAACGATCGTGCGATCTCCTACCGCGTTCACCAGGGCTTCGACCACGGCGCCGTGGCGCTCTCCGCGGGCGTGCAGCACATGGTGCGCAGCGATCTCGGCGCGAGCGGCGTGATGTTCACTCTCGATACCGATTCGGGCTTCACAGAGGTGGTGTTCATCACCGCCGCGTGGGGCCTGGGCGAGACCGTGGTGCAGGGGGCGGTCAATCCGGATGAGTTCTACGTGTACAAGCCGGCGCTGCGCGCCGGCAAGTACGCGATCGTGCGACGCAACCTGGGGGGCAAGGCGGTGAAGATGGTGTACGCGCCCGCCGGCAGCGCCGAGCGCGTCGCGACCGTCGAGGTGCCGGAGGCCGATCGTCGGCGCTTCTGTCTGAGCGACGCCGACCTCGAGACCCTGGCGCGCCAGGCGCTCCTCATCGAGGAGCACTACGGACGGCCCATGGACATCGAGTGGGGCAAGGACGGGGCCACGGGCGAGATCTTCATACTGCAGGCGCGGCCCGAGACGGTGCAGAGCCGCGCCGGCCGCACCATCCTGCGTTACACCCTCAAGAGCCGCTCGCGGGTGCTCGCCAGCGGGCGCAGCATCGGCCAGCGCATCGGCGCCGGTCCCGCGCGCATCATCCGCGACGTGAGCGAGATCGCGCGCGTGCAGTCGGGCGACGTACTGGTCGCTGACATCACCGATCCGGACTGGGAGCCGGTGATGAAGCGCGCCGCGGCGATCATCACCAACCGCGGCGGGCGCACCTGCCACGCGGCCATCATCGCACGCGAGCTCGGGATTCCGGCGGTGGTCGGCTGCGGCGACGCGACGCAGCGTATCGCCGACGGCCAGCCGGTCACGGTGTCGTGCGCCGAGGGAGATACCGGCCACGTCTACGAGGGGCTGCTCGACTTCGAGCGCAAGCAGATCGAGCTCGACGCGCTACCGAAAATCCCGGTCAAGATCATGATGAACGTCGGCAATCCCGACCGCGCCTTCGACTTCGCCGCCATCCCCAACCACGGCGTCGGACTGGCGCGCCTCGAGTTCATCATCAACCGCATGATCGGCGTGCATCCGCGCGCGCTGCTCGAGTTCGAGCGCCTCGACGGCGAGCTGCAGCAGCAGATCCGCGTACAGATGGCCGGCTACTCCGACCCGGTCGGCTTCTATGTCGAGAAGCTCGCCGAGGGCATCGCGCAGATCGCCGCCGCGTTCGCGCCCGAGCAGGTCATCGTGCGTCTGTCGGACTTCAAGTCGAACGAGTACGCCAATCTCATCGGCGGGGAGCGCTACGAGCCGCACGAGGAGAACCCGATGCTCGGCTTCCGCGGCGCCTCGCGCTACACGGACGAGAGCTTCCGCCCCTGCTTCGAGCTCGAGTGCCGCGCGCTCAAGCGGGTGCGCGAGGCCATGGGCCTCACCAACGTGGCGGTCATGGTGCCCTTCGTCAGGACGGTCGCCGAGGCGCGCCAGGTTACCGAGCTGCTGGCCGCCAACGGCTTGCAGCGCGGCGTCGGCGGGCTGCAGGTCATCATGATGTGCGAGCTGCCGAGCAACGCGCTGCTCGCCGAGGAATACCTCGAGCACTTCGACGGCATGTCGATCGGCTCGAACGACATGACGCAGCTCACCCTCGGGCTCGATCGCGACTCGGCGATCGTCGCGAGGCTGTTCGACGAGCGTGACGCGGCGGTGAAGCGCCTGCTCGCGATGGCGATCGCCGCCTGCCGCAAGCACGGCAAGTACGTCGGGATCTGCGGGCAGGGACCCTCGGATTACCCCGACCTCGCGCGCTGGCTGGTCGACCAGGGCATCGGGAGCATGTCCCTGAACCCCGACACCGTGGTCGAGACCTGGCTGTTTCTGGCGCAGCAGGCCACGCCGGCCAAGGCTTCCTAAGCGCGCGATCGGTCGCGGATGCGGCCCTCGGCCGCCGCGCGCTCGCGGTCGTCGAAGAGCTCGACCTCGAGGTTCTCGATCGTCGCGGGATCGAGGCAGCGCACGTTGACGCTGTAGCCGTCAGGATTCGAGCGCGGCACGTAGAACGACTTCACGCCGCAGTGGCGGCAAAACAGGTGCCGCGCAGTGCCGGTGTTGAAGCGGTACTCGGTGAGGCTGTCCGCTCCCGTGAGGAGCCGGAAACGCGTGCGCGGCACGATGAGGTGCTGGTAGCCGCTCATGCGGCAGATCGAGCAGTCGCAGTCGCTCACCGTCAGACGTGCCGGCGCCTCCACCTCGAAAGCCACCGCCCCGCAATGGCAGCCGCCGCGGTGTTTCACGAGGCTCACGGGGCGGCCGTCCCCTGCCACGCCGGCGCCAGCAGGCGCGCGCGGTAGTGCCGCAGCTCGCGGATCGACTCGTGAATGTCGGCGTGCGCCAGGTGCGTGCCCTGTTTGACGAAGCCCTCGGCGACCCCGGGTGCCCAGCGGCGCGCCAGTTCCTTGAGCGTGCTCACGTCGAGATTGCGGTAGTGGAAAAAGCGCTCGAGCTCGGGCATGCAGCGCGCCAGGAAGCGACGGTCCTGGCAGATGCTGTTGCCGCACATGGGCGAGCTGCCCGCAGTAACGAGCGGCGCGAGGAACCCGAGGGTGCGCTGCTCGGCCTCGGCGACAGTCACCCGGCTGGCACGCACCCGCGCCAGCAGTCCCGAAGAGCCGTGCTGGCGCTGGTTCCAGTCGTCCATGCGCGCGAGCACGTCCTCCGGCTGGTGGATTGCGATCACCGGCCCGTCGGCAAGCACCGCGAGCTCCCTGTCGGTCACCACCGTAGCAATCTCGATGATCGAGTCCGAGTCGGCTTTCAGGCCGGTCATCTCGAGATCGATCCAGACCAGGTAGTCTGCGCTCGGCATGTGGGTGCGAAGGGTGCTAGCGTGTCGCTTCGGTGCGCGATCAATCAAAGGCAAGTGTAGCAGACGCGTCGAGGCGATCTCCCGCGGGCGAGACACTCGAGGCGCGCGTGGTCGCCGCCTACGGCCGCCACATGATGGTGCGCGATGCGGGCGGCCGGCGGCTGCGCGCCCGACCCTTCGGGCGCTCCCTCACCGTCGTGTGCGGTGACGAGGTCCGCTGCCGTCGCGATCCCCTGCACGACGAGCTGCACGTCGTCGAGGTGCTGCCACGGCGCAGCGCCCTCTATCGTACGAGTCTGCGCGGCCGCCCCGAGCCGCTGGTCGCGAACCTCTCGCACCTGCTGGTGGTGCTGGCGCCGCTGCCCGCGCCCGATCTGTTCGTCGTGGACCGCTATCTCGCCGCGGCGGCGTCGGCGCATCTCGCAGCGACGCTGGTCGTGAACAAGGAGGAGCTCGGCATCGATGACACGCTCGCCGCCGAGCTCGCGGCCTACGCCCGCGCCGGGTACGCCGACGTGCGCTGCTCTGCGCGCACTGGCGGCGGGACGGCGGAGCTGCTCGCGGCGCTGCCGCCCGGTGCCATCGCGGCGCTCGTCGGCCAGTCGGGCGTCGGCAAGTCCTCGCTGGTGGCGCGGCTGCTGCCCGGGGAGCAGGTGGTGATCGGCGACCTGGTGCGCGCGGAGGAAGGCCGCCACACCACCACTGCGGCGCGCCTGTTCGATCTGGCAGAGCAGCGCGCGCTCATCGATTCGCCGGGCGTGCGCGATTTCGCGCCGGCGATCGACAGCCTGGAGCCGCGCACCCTCGGCTTCGTCGAGGTCGGGGTCCTGTCGGCGGACTGCCGCTTCCTCGACTGCCGTCACATGCGCGAGCCGGGATGCGCGGTGCGCGCCGCAGCCGAAGCCGCCACGTTCCACCCGCGCCGCTACGAGAGCTACCGGCGGCTGCGTCGCCTGCACGAAGGGCTCAGCGCCGCCAGAGGTCCGGAGCGCAAGCGCCGAGGGGCCGTAGGGCGGCCGCCGCGCTAAACCGACTGCCGGCCCGCGAGCGCGTGCGCGAGCGTGCCGCCGTCGACGTACTCGAGCTCGCCGCCGACCGGCACCCCGTAAGCAATGCGGCTCGCGCGGATGCCGCGCCGCGCCGCGAGCTCGCTCAGGAAATGCGCGGTCGCCTCGCCCTCGACGGTCGAGTTGGTGGCGAGAATGAGCTCGCGCACGGCGCCCTCATCGAGAATCGCCTCGAGCTCCCGCACGCCGAGCTGCTCGGGGCCGATCCCATCGAGCGGCGAAAGGTGGCCCATCAGCACGAAGTATCGGCCACGGTAGCTTCCGGACGACTCGATGGCTACGACGTCCGCCGGCGATTCGACCGCGCACAGGAGCGCCGCCTCGCGCTGCGGTGCGGAACAGATCGAGCACAGCGGCGCTTCGGTCAGCATGCGGCAGCGCCGGCAGCGGACCACGGAATCGAGCGCCGCCTCGAGTGCGCCCGCGAGCGAGCGCGCCCCCGGCCTGCCCTCCTGCAGCAGGTGGAACGCCATGCGCTGGGCGGTCTTCGGCCCAACCCCCGGGAGGCTACGCAGCGCCTCGATCAGCTGTGTGAGATGGGGCGAGTGCTTCACGCTAGAACGGCAGCTTCATTCCCGGCGGCAGCTGCAGACCCGCCGTGAGGTGGCCCATTTTCTCCTGCACGCGCGCCTCCACCTTGTGCACGGCGTCGTTGGCGGCGGCCGCGATCAGATCCTCGAGCATCTCGCGGTCCTCGCCTGCGACCGCCGCCTCGATCTGTACCCGCTTCACCTCGTGCCGGCCGTTCATGGTGATCTTCACCATGCCGCCGCCGGCCTCGCCGATCACCTCGAGGCTGGCGATCTCGGCCTGGGCCTTCTGCATGTTGGCCTGCATCGCCTGCACTTGCTTCATCATGTTGTTGAAATTGCCAGCCATGGGAGACAGCCCGTCAGGCGCCGCGCGCCGCGTGAAGGAAGTTGGTCATTTTGCCGGTCGGACCGTGTCCGGCAGCACGGTGGCGCCGAAGCGCTCGCGCAGGCCCTGTACCCCCGGGTCCGCCTCGAAGGCGCGCCGCGCGCTCGCCAGCTCCTGCTGCGAGGCCCGCTGCGCCAGCAGCGCCGGACTCTCGCCGCCCGTGCCGGCCTGCTGGAACTCGAGCCGCACCG
>DASXKA010000006.1:0-6896 GCA_036497085.1 Steroidobacteraceae bacterium
GCGACCGCGGAAGATGTCCATCGCGATGGGCAACTGGTAACCGCCCATGTGCGGATCGGTATCGGACGGCACCTCGTCGGGATAAACGTCGATCAGCTTCACCACCCAGTCGCTGTCGGTACCGCTGGTCGAGGCAAAGAGATTCACGAGCGGCGCGCCGCCGATGTGCAGCGGCGCCGTGAGCGGCTCGGAGGTATACGTAAGCACGTCGGGGCGGCCGTCGACCGAGCGCTGATCGGTGAGGAGCCAGTGCCGCCAGGCGTCACGGTCCTCGAACCGCACCGGTCGCGGGATGTAGGGCACGGGCTTGGCCGGGTCCGACACATACTCATCGAAGGGCATGCCGCTCCTGACGGGCGGCGCGCTGAAGCTCAACCCGAGGTGCGGCTGCAGGTAGAGCGGCTCGGGCTTCGTGGCACAGCCCGACTCGCAGGCGAGCGGCCACGCCTTGAGATGCCGCCAGACATTGGTGCCGGTCTCGAACACCGTCACCGGCGAGACGCCCGCCGGCGGCGCACCGTCCTTGAGGTGCTCGGCCAGGAAGGGCTCGATCACGTCGCGCCGCGCCTGCAGTGCCGTGTCGCCGTCGAACTTCAGCGGCCCGAGCGTCGTGCCGTCGCCATTGATGCCGCTGTGCCGCCACGGCCCGAGCACCATGAAGACGAGCGTGTTGTCCTGATCCTGTGGCTTGAGCGCGGCGTAGGTATGTACACCGCCGTACATGTCCTCCTGGTCCCAGATGCTCGTCACGAATAGCGTCGGTACCTTGAGCGGCTGCGCGGGGAGAATCTGATCGAGTGCCTGGCCGCGCCAGAACTCGTCGTACGCCGGGTGCTCGCTCAGTTTCTGGAAAAACGGCAGCTGGTCGATGCCGAAGTGCCGGGCGAAGGCCCCCGCGGAGCCCAGGCCCAGGAACAGCTGGTAGTCATCGAAGACGCCACGGGGAATCTTCTCCCCTGCACCGCGGCGGGTGGTCTGCCCGTAGATGTAATCGAAGTTGGTCTGGCGGAAGGCGCCGTTGTGAAACCAGTCATCGCCCTTCCAGCCGTCGACCATCGGGCACTCGGGCACCGCAGCCTTGAGGGCGGGATGGGGATTGACGAGCCCCATGAGCACGGTGAAGCCGCCGTAGGAGGAGCCGATCATGCCCACCCGACCGTTCGACTCGGGGACGTTCTTCACCAGCCAGTCGATCGTGTCGTAGGTATCGGTCGAGTGATCCACCGGAGTGTCGTTGAGCGGGCCACGCAGCTCGCGCGTCATGACGTAGTCGC
Organism: Steroidobacteraceae bacterium; assembly: GCA_036497085.1. GTDB lineage: Bacteria > Pseudomonadota > Gammaproteobacteria > Steroidobacterales > Steroidobacteraceae > 13-2-20CM-66-19. The sequence continues at coordinate 1,275 of DASXKA010000006.1, forward strand.
CCTCCGAGCCGTACTTGCCGCGCACGTCCTGGTAGGCGCGGATGTATCCCCTGGTCACGAACACCGCATCGGCATCTCCCAGCGTCCCGAGCATGTGCGGGCTGGCGTTGCGCTCGGTCGCGCTCGAGGCCTTGTAGGGCGTGCGGGTCAGGATGATCGGCGCGCGCTGCGCACCCTTGGGTATCACGATGACGGTGTGCAGCTTCACGCCGTCGCGCATCGGGATCATCACGTCGCGCTTCAGATAGTCGAAATCCGCCGTCGGCGGACTGAACTCGGCGGGTATATCGGGCTTCGTCGGCGCGGTAGGCGCCGCGGCCGCGACCCCCACGAGCGCGAGGAATACTCCAACGGTCAGCCCCGGGGTTTGCGAGCGCATTTGAAAATCACTCTGGTGAGAGAGGGTTGGCGGCCCGCAGCGCCGCCCGGGTCCTGAGCAGCACGCCTGCGTAGAACAGCAGGTAGTAGCCGAGCAGTACGGCGAAAATGCCCAGGGTCAGCGGGCTTCTCTGGTACGCGGCGGCAAGGCTCGGATCGGCATCGAACCTCCCGGTCGCGCCGTTCGCGAGGTAGACAAATCTGTAGAGCAGACGCCCGAGAAACAACAGGGTTACCGCCAGGCCAATGTAGGTGTGGGGGGTGTAGAAGCGACCCTCGGGGGTGACTTCGAAGCGCGTATGGCGCAGCCCGACATACGCGAGCGCGGCGCCGCAGGCGAGCCCGACGCTCAGAGCTTCGAGCGTCTGGACGCCGCGCGCTGCGCTCGTCGCCACCACCAGCCCACCGGCGAGCGTGAGCAGGCCGATACGTAACCAGAGCCTGCCTGAGTGCACCGGCTGGCGCCCGAAGGTCCGCCGCAGGCGCCGCACGATTCCCCAGACCACCAGGGCGCCGATCAGGATCGGGGTGATGAGCTTGGGATCCATGCTCACAGCGTGATCGAGCCGCGCCCGAGCTCAATGACGTCACCGCTCACCAGCACATTGCGCTCGCCGTCCACGCGCAGCCGCAGCGCCGATGGCCGCCCGGTGTACTCGCCCTGCAGGATGTCGAACTCGCACGGCAACGTGCGCCCCGTGGCGAGGCACCAGCCGCCCAGATTCGCGGTTGCCGACCCGGTCGCGGGGTCCTCGAGCAAGGCCGCTCCCTGCGGGAAGAAAAAGCGCGCGAGCAACCCTGCGCCGGCGGGCGCAAACACATAGACCATGCTGTGCCCGTCCGCGCTCGGCAGCTGAGCGAGAAGATCGGCACGCACGCTCACCCGGCGCACCGCCGCCTCGCTCGCGAGCGGCACGATGAGCTGCTCCACTCCGGCATTCACCCAGAGCGGCCGCTCGAGGAGGTCGCGCTCCTCGAGCCCCAGCATGGCGGCGAGCGTGAGGCGCGGCTCGCTCACCTCGCGCCACGTGGGCGAGCGCGCCTGCAGCGTCCAGCGGTCGCCCGTGGCGCGCACCGCAATCACCCCCGCCGGCAGCTCGAGCGTCAGGCGGTCGCCGCCGAGCCCCAGCGCGCGGCACACGTGTGCGGTGCCGAGCGTCGGGTGTCCTGCGAAGGGCATCTCGTAATGCGGCGTAAAGATACGAACCCGCGCGCTGGCGCGCTCCGAAGGCAGGATGAAGCTGGTTTCCGACAGGTTGAACTGCAGGGCCAACGCCTGCATCCTTGTGGCATCGAGCGCCTGCGCGCGCTCGAAGACGCACAGCGGGTTGCCGCTCAGGGGCACGCCGCCCTGAGTGAAGACGTTGACGATCCGATAGGAGAACGCCGCCATGCGCCGCGCGATTGTATCCTCGGAGCGGGACGAATGAGCACCGAATTACTGTTTCGCGACGACGCCTACCTGAAGGCCGCCGAGGCGCGGGTGCTCAGCGCCGGTGCGGGCGGCATCGAGCTCGACCGCACGGTGTTCTACCCGCTCGGCGGCGGACAGGCCGGCGACAGCGGCGCTCTGGTGCGCGCGAGCGGCGAGCGCATCGCCATCGCCGACACCCGCAAGGGCGCGACCCCCGACAGCGTGCTGCATATCGCAGCGAGTGGTGCGCCGCTCCCCGAGCCCGGCGAGCCGCTGCGGCTCGAGATCGACTGGCCGCGGCGCTACCGGCTGATGCGCCTGCATACCGCGCTCCACCTCCTGTCGTGCGTGGTTGTCGCTCCCGTGACCGGCGGCAATATCGCGCCTGACAAGGCACGCCTCGACTTCGACATCGATCTCGCCGCGCTCGATGCCGCACGCATCGAGAGCGAGACCAACCGGCTGATCGCCTCGGGGGTAGCCACCGAGACCGCCTGGATCACCGACGCCGAGCTCGACGCGCAGCCCGAGCTGGTGAAGACCATGAGCGTGCAGCCCCCGCGCGGCATGGGCAGGGTACGGTTGCTGCGGATCCCGGGGATCGACCTGCAGCCCTGCGGCGGCACCCATGTGGCCAACATTGCCGAGATCGGACCGATTCGGGTCGTCAAGATCCGCAGCGAAGGCAAGCGCAACAAACGCGTGGAGATCGTCCTTAGCGATAACGGCTGAGCTCGAGGCCGTTACCGACGGGCAGCAGCACCGAGCTCATGTCGCGCGCGACATGCACCGCGTGGCGGTAGGCCTGTGCATGGGGCCGCGCGCTTGCCGGCTCGATCATGTTGTCGGCGATGACCAGCGCGCCCGGCGCGAGCTTCGGCTGCAGCAGCTCGAACACCGGCACATAAAGGTTCTTCCACAGGTCGATCAGCACCAGATCGAAGGGGCCCGGTAGCCCGGCGAGGCTCGCGAGCGCATCGCCGACCCGGAACTCGACGAAGTCGGCGAGGCCCGCGCGCGCGAGCTGGGCGGTTGCGTACTCGGTCTTTGCGGCTCGCAGCTCGAGAGAGATGACCTTGCCATGCACCGCGCGCGCCGCCTCGGCGAGCCAGATGGTCGAGTAGCCGAAGGAGCTGCCGACCTCGAGGATGCGGCGCGCGCAGGCTTCCTTGGCGAGCAGGTTGAGCAGGGTGCCGGTCGCGCGCCCGACCGGCAGCAGCATCTCGTCGATCCGCCGCTCGGCCTCCTCCGGCCCGAGCGTCTCCCGGAGGGCGTCCTCGCGCTCGGCGCGCGCCTCATAGTCCGCGAGCACGGCCAACACGGATGCGTCGATGCTCATGAGAAGTACTCCTGCAGAGATGCCACGCCGAGCCGCTTGGCCTCGAACAGGCTCTCGAGATGCTCGCGGGAGTTGACCAGCCCGCGGGCGCGCAGCACACCGCGCTCATCGAGGAGCGCGGCGAACGGCAGCCGACTCACCTGGTAGGCGAGTCCGAGGGCGGCCGAGACTACGTAGGGGATCCCCTCGAGCCCCTGGGCGCGCACGAACTCGCGCTGTTCGGCGCTGTCGCCGTCGCTAGCCAGGATCACGTCCATCCAGGAGCGTTCGTCCTTGCGGCTGGACTTGACGGCCGGCAGCAGGGATTTGCACACGGGGCAGCTCGGCGAGACAAACAGCAACAGGGTGCTGCGCCCGTCATCGCGCGCGAGGCCAACCCGGAGCTCGCGGCCGTCGAGGGCGGCGAGCTCGAGCACCGGCGCGGGCTCTCCCACGGCGAGGCCGCGATTCAACATGAGCGCCCCGGCAGGCGCGATGCGCTGGTGCAGCACGCCGAGCTGCCGGGTGAGCGCCAGCACTACGGCCGAGAGCGCCAGCACCAGCACCCAGAGCACCACGTTCGACACGGCAAGCGCGCTCATCGCCGGCCCCCGAGCGCTGCGGTCCAGGGCGCTACCCTTCCGAGGAGCCGATCGAGGCATACATATAAGAGTGTCGCCACCACGGCCCCGCCGCCGACCGTGAGTGCGTCCGTGGTCTCGAGCGGCCGGTCTCGCCACGACAGGAGCGTCACGGCGAGCAGCAGCGCCAGAGCGAGGTTGCGGCCCACCATCCACGGAGCGATGGGCCGCGCATCGTCCGCCCCCCCGCAGCCGCAGGCAAGGTCGCGCCGACCCCGCCGGAGATTGACGCCGATGGCCGCCCCATAGACGAGCAGCAGCGCAGCGCCACCGAGCGCGGCGCCGAAGCGCGCACCGGGTGCGAGCAACCCGGCCGCAACTGCGAGCTCCGCGAGTGGAACGAGCGGCGCGAGGCGCACGGCGTGTTCGGGCAGCACGCGGTAGGCGCGCAGTAGCTCGCTGAAGTGCGGCGGGTCGCGCAGCTTATGGAGCGCCGCGCTCGCGAACAGCAGTGCAAAGAATCCAATGAGGAGAAATCCGGCCGCGGGGTCGAGCATGCGGCGCCCATCATAAGCCAAGTTCTCAACCCTCAGGGGGCGGCCCGCAGATCCTCTTCCCAGAATTCCTGTGCGCGCCGTCCGGGTGCGCGCGTCTCCTCGAGTTTGCGCAACTCGACCCGGCGGATCTTTCCGGAGATGGTTTTTGGCAACGCGGCAAACTCGAGGCGGCGGATGCGCTTGTAAGGCGAGACACGCGCGCGCACGTGCTCGAGGATGGAGCGCGCCGTCTCGGCGTCAGGCTTACTTCCCGGGGTGAGCGTGATGAAAGCCTTGGGCACCGAGAGGCGCAGCGCGTCCGCGCTCGGCACCACCGCCGCTTCCGCGACCGCGGCGTGCTCGATGAGCACGCTCTCGAGCTCGAAGGGGCTGATGCGATAGTCCGAGGACTTGAAGACGTCGTCCATGCGGCCGACGTAGGTGAGGTAGCCTTCGGCGTCGCGCGCGGCCACATCTCCCGTGTGATAGTAGCCGTCGCGCGTGGCGCTCGCCGTGCGCTCCGGATCGTCGAGATAAGCCTGCATGAGTCCGAGAGGCCGGTGCTCGAGGTCGATGCAGATCTCGCCCTCGTTCGCGAGCCGCCCGTCCGCGTCGACCAGCACCACCGGGTACCCCGGCAGTGGCCGCCCCATCGACCCGGGCTTGACCGGATGCGCGGGCGGGTTGCCGACCAGCGCCGTCGTCTCGGTCTGGCCGAACCCGTCGCGGATGGTGATGCCCCAGGCATCCCGCACCCGCTCGATCACTTCGGGGTTGAGCGGCTCTCCGGCGCTCGCCAGCTCACGCAGCTGCACGCGGAAGGCGCGCAGGTCGTGCTGGATCAGCATCCGCCAGACGGTCGGCGGGGCGCAGAAGGTGGTGACGCGGCAGCGCACCAGTAGCGCGAGGAGCGCCGCGGCGTCGAAGCGCTCGTAGTGGTAGGCGAGCACGGTCGCCTGCGCGTTCCAGGGAGCGAACAGGCTCGACCAGGCGTGCTTCGCCCAACCGGGCGAGCTCAGGTTCAGGTGCACGTCGCCGGGACGCAGCCCCAGCCAGTACATCGTCGAGAGATGTCCGACGGGATAGCTCACCTGAGTGTGCGCAACGAGCTTCGGAAGCGCGGTCGTGCCCGAGGTGAAATACAGCAGCATCAGATCATCGGCGCGGGTCGCCGCGGCGGTGAAAGTGGCATCTGCAGCGTGTGAGCGCTGGTATGGGATCCAACCGGGCACCGCCTCCCCCACCGAGATCCGCAGCGGCGCCCCGGCGAGCGCGGCGAACCGGCCCGCCAGAGCCGACTGCGTCACGATGGCCTTGACCTGGCCACGGTCGAGGCGGTCGCGCAGATCGTCGCGCTCGAGCAGTGTGGTCGCCGGGATGATGACGGCGCCCAGG
>DASXKA010000007.1:0-8480 GCA_036497085.1 Steroidobacteraceae bacterium
GCGGATCGCGCGCTGCGCATGGTCGGCATGAGCGGTCAGTCGGATGAGCTGCATGTGACCATGAACCACGCCGCCGAGCAGGCTGTGGCCCAGGCGAAGCCGGTGTTCGAAGACGCGCTGCGGCACATGACGCTCACCGACGCCAAGGCGATCCTGACCGGCGGGGACGACGCCGGTACGCAGTACTTCCGCCGGACGACCAGCGCGCAGCTCACCGCTAAGTTCCGGCCGATCGTCGCCGGCGCCACCGCGAAACTGAAGCTCGCATCGCAGTACGACGAGCTCGCCGGCAAGGCAACACAGTTCGGGCTGATCTCCGCGGAGGATGCCAATCTCGACGATTACGTCACCGCCCGGGCACTCGACGGCCTGTTCAGCCGCATCGCCGACGAGGAGCGCGCAATTCGCAAAGACCCTCTCGCCCAGGCAAACTCGCTCGTCAAGAAAGTATTCGGCGCCCTGTAGGCGCTGGCGTCATCGTAGTAGTCAGTAGTCCGCTGCCGCGCGCACCTGGCTCGCCGGCTTGTCGAGGTCGGCGAGCAGCTCCGGCGCCACGATTGCGAGCGGCGTCGTTCCGTACGACAGCAGCCGGTCGTGAAAATCGTGCAGCGACGCCTCGGCGCCCTTGCGTCGCAGGTATTCGGCCAGCAGGTTCTCGATCTGCAGCCTCCCGACCGAATAGGCGATGACGTAGCCGGCGCGGGTGGCGATCCCGGCGACTGCGGCTTCGGCCTGCTCCCGGGTGAATCCGGTCTCGCCGGCAAAGAACTCCACGGCATGCTCGTAGGTCCACTCGCCACCCGCCAGCTTCGGATCGACGACCGCGCGCGCGCCGCGCACGCGCTCCCAGCGTGCGACGTCGAGGCGACCGTCGAGATCGTCGCCATAGAGCCCGAGCCGCACGAACATCTCCTCGCCGTAGAAGGCCCAGCCTTCGGCGAACGTGCCGCTGAACTGGATCCGGCGCACGAAGTCCGGGTGGCGCTTGGCGATCGACAGCTGCATGAAGTGGCCGGGCAGGGCCTCGTGCGCCGCGGTGGAGAGAATCCGGTCCCGGTCGAAGTCCTCATTCATGTCGAGGCGTGCGGCCGCCTCCGCCAGCGACTTCGGCGGGGTGATGTAGTAATAGCCGGTGGTCGACAGCGAGAACAGCCGCGGCGGATTCATCGAGGCACCGGGTGAAACCGGCTGCAGGAACGCCGGTGTCTCCACGATCTGCATGCTGCCGAGCCAGGCGGGAATCGTGACGATGTCCTCGTCGGTCACGAACTTGCGCAGCTGCGCGATGCAGTCACGGTAGTAATCGATGAGCGCCGCGCCGCCCGGCGCGAGGCCCCCGCCGCTCGCTGCACCGAGCGCCACGCCCCGGTGCTGCGCCGCTTGCCGTAGCCAGGCCTCCTCGGCCCAGCCATGGGCGAGCTCGTCCTGCGCGATGCGCTCGACGTCGCCCGAGTCGTACGGCAGCAGCTGCTCCTCCTTGAGCATGCGATCGTAGGCGGTGCGGCCGATGGCGTAGTTCTCCGGCCATGACGCCACGTGCGCCTCGATGTGCTGCCGGGTCCGCGCGATGGCAGCGAGCGCGACATCGCGCGCCCGCAGGAACGCGGTGTACTCCCGTGAGCGCTCGCCGAGCTGGGCGCGCGCGGCCTCGGTGAGCGCGCCCTTGAGGAAATCGGGTGCACCGGCGAGCTCGCGCGCGCCGACGACCCCGTAGAGGTGTCCCGGAGTGGTCGCGAGCCGCTCGGCGGCCGCAATGTAGGCCGGCGCACCCGCGAGACGCTGGGCGATGTCTGCCCAGGCGCGCCTCATGTTGGCCGCGGTGGCACCCTCCTGGCCCACGACCGGCAAATGCTCGAACTGCACGAATATCACGCCGACGATGCCGTTGGCGCCCTCGGCGTAGTCCTTGCGGTCGGTCTGATACACCACAAGCTCGTTGAGGCTGCGGGTGAGGTCGGCCCGCAGCAGCGTGGCGTCGTCGCGGTCCACGAGCGGGGTCTGCGCATCGAAGGCGGCCGCGATCGCTTCGAGGCGGCTCTGCCATTCCCTGAGGCGCTGCACCTGAGCGGCGCGGAACGCCTCGCTCGGCGTTTGCAGCTCGCCGTCGTGGCCGGGAATTCCGAGGTAGGTTGCCGTCATGGGGTATACGGCGGCAGTCGTGTAGGTGATGTCCTGCGCGAGGCTGACGAGTGCCTGATGTGATATCTGCGCGTGCGTCACGCCGGCGGCGAGCGCCGTCGTCGCGGTCCACGCCAGGATTCCTTGTGCCTTCATGAAGCCCCCGTCGTTCGAGTCGCTTAGCGGCAGCGCAGGCTGCGCCGGCGATTATGTTGCCAACACGGTTCCGCGATCCAGAAGGGTTACCCGGCCGCGTCCGGGCAGTCAGCCCTGGGTGCGCGCCTTCAGGAGCGAGAGGCGCAGCTGTCGGGCGATCAGCAGTGCTCCTCCGGCGAGCAGCGTGATCCAGTCGCCGGCGCCGCCGCCGCCCCCGCCGCCACCGCCAGGCGGTGCGGTGATCGTCAGCTGCGCAGAACCCGAGGCACTGGCATCTGCCGCCGAGACCGCGGTGATGGTCACGGTCGCAGGCATGGGCGTGTGCGCGGGTGCGGAATAGATGCCCGCTGAGGTGATCGTGCCAACCGTCGCATTGCCCCCGGCGAGCCCGTTCACTTCCCAGGTGACTGCCTCATTGGTGGTGTTCGCGAGCGTCGCGCTCAGAGTCGCCGTGCCGCCGGCCTGGACGCTCTGGGTCGCCGGGCATACCTCGACCAGAATCGCAGGCGCCACGGTCGAGCAGGCGCTCTGGCCGGCGATCGCCGGTGCGCCGGTGGTCGCAGATGACGACGTAATGACGACGTCGGCCGTGTCGCTATGGCCCGCGTCGTCCGTCACGGTGAGTGCGACCGTGGCGACTCCGCAGGAGGGTGCGGTGATGGAAGCCTTCGAGGTCGCCCCGCCGGTGATGCTCAGCATGAGACCACCGCTAACCGGGCTCCATTGATAGCTGCTGACGGTGTGACCGTTGCCCGCGCCGCTGCCGCTGCCGTCGAGCGCAACGCTCTGCCCGGCCGTCACGCTCGCGGGAACTGCAACGGCCGCGATCGGGCGCAGTGCCGCCGTCAGCGCCCCCGGCGCGTTGGCCATGCCCGCGCCGCAGGTCTTATCGTCGCGCGTGCAGATGCATTCGGTGTTCTGCACGTCGTTCGCGCTGGTGGGAACATGACACATCGGCGGCTGGGTCGTCGCGTCGAGCGAGGCCTGTGGATAGGGCAGCGAACCTTCCTTGACGCGCGCGATGAGCTGGCAGGAGTTGAGTTTGCTGTTGACCGTGGACATGAGCGCCGCGATCCCGGAGACGACCGGCGCGGAGAAACTCGTGCCGATGTTGTAATCGCGGTATTGCCCCGCGGCAATGCTGCAGCCGGCGTAGCTGCCGGTGGTCGCATCGCAGTAGTAAAGACCGGTGTAATCGTTGGCGTCGGGCGTCGCCGGACTCATCGCGCTCAGATTGGTCGTAGTCGTCATGGCGTAGACGCAGGGCGACTCGGCCGTCGTGAACCCGTTGCCGCAATTTCCCGCCGGCGCGCCCAGTGAGATCTCGGGGCCGAGGCTGCTATAGCCGACCTTGGTACCGGCCTGGCGCAGCCCCGCCACCCCGGCGACCCCCGGGCAATTGGCGGGCGCGTCCACCGGGCCGCCTTCGTTGCCTGCCGAAGCGACCACCAGCACACCGGCCGCCGCCAGCTGACCGATGGCCTCGATGTAGCTCGTCGGACAGCTGCCGGTGCCGCCGAGGCTCATGTTGATGATCTTCGCCGGGTTCGGGTTGGTGGGCGCGCCGCTGACCGCGATCCCGCCGGCCCACAGCATGGCGCCGATGATGTCGGAATCCAGGCCCCCGCATTTGCCGAGCGCCCGCACCGGCAGGATCTGCGGGCCCCAGGTGAGCCCGGCGACGCCGACGCCGTTGTTGGTGGCCGCGCCGAGGATCCCCGCGACGCGCGTGCCGTGCCAGGAGCTCGGGCTCGCGGTGGCCTTGCTGCATTCGCTGTGACCGCTGATGTCCGCGCTCGTAATCCAGTCGCCGGGATCGTCCGCACCCGCGCCGGGACAGCTGCCGCCGTTGGCGATGAAGGAATCCGAGATGAAACAGTAGCCGGGCAGCAGCCGCCCCGCGAGATCGGGATGGTCAGACCGCACACCGGTATCGATATCGGCGATTACGAGCGTCGCGCTGCCCGTGGTGGTGCTCCAGGCATCGAGCGCATCGGCCGCACTCGGGGTCGCCGCGGACGTCTGCAGGTACCACTGCTGGGTGTAGAGCGGATCGTTCGGTGCGGCATGAATGTAGCGGCGCTCGTCCGGCACCGCATACTCGACCTCCGGGTCGGCACGCAGCCGCGCCAGGGTCACCGCCGCCGCTTCGCCCGCCGCTGCCTCGACCTGCACGGCGTGGATGAGCGTGGTGATCGGGCGATGCGCCACGAGCCGTACGCCGGTGCGGGTGGCGACTGCGGCCATGCGCTCCCGCGCCCCGCCAGGCTGGACGGGCGCCGCCGTGGCTGCAGCGCCGGCGCGCAGCTTGATGATGAGTTGCTGCGCCGCCGCGGCGGGAGCGCCGTGCGGGTGCGTTCGTACCGGGTTCACCTCAGCGGTGCTCCCGGCCGTGCTGGTCATCAACATGAGCAGGCAGAGGCCGGCCCGCCAGCGCACCAACACGGCTGCGGAGGAGATATTCATCCGATCCCTTTTAGTGAAAGTTCTCCGGGCGCGAAAGCTGTCGGCTCGCCACGACAATACCCTGCCGCTGCCCACCCGGCAGCCGTGTTCTTTGCGATGCGTTTCACACTCCTGGGCCGGCAGGGACGACTCGCCCGCTTGCCGGGGGCGGACTGCGGAGCGGCAGGGGCCCCGTGATATTCTCGGGCGTCGGCCAGGATTTCAGGGGGATGGGCCGTGATCAGTTATTTCAGAATGCTCACCCGGCCGCAGCTGCACGCCTATCTGGCAGCGCTCGGCGGCTGGTCGCTCGATGCGCTCGATTTCTTCATCTTCGTCTTCAGCCTGAGCGCGATCAGCGCCGAGTTCCATACCACGGTCAAGGCGGTATCCGAAGGCATCTTCCTGACGCTGGCATTTCGCCCGGTCGGAGCGCTGGTGTTCGGGTGGCTGGCGGAGAAGTATGGGCGCCGGCCGATCCTGATGTTGAACGTCGTGAGCTATTCCGCGGTACAGCTCGCCACGGCCTTTGCGCCCAACCTTGCGACGCTGCTCGCGCTGCGCGCGCTGTTCGGCTTCGCCATGGGTGGCGAGTGGGGTGTCGGCGCCGCGCTCGCCCTCGAGACCCTGCCGGCGAGAGGCCGGGGGTTTTTCTCCGGCCTGTTGCAGGAGGGCTACGTGCTCGGCTACCTGCTGGCGTCGGTAGTGTTCGCACTGCTGTTCGTGCACGTCGGCTGGCGCGGCATGTTCATCCTCAGCTCGGTTTCGGCGCTGCTCGTGGTTTACATCCGCTTCGGGGTTCACGAGTCACCCGCCTGGATCGCGGGCAAGGGGCCGCACCGGGCCTCCGCCGCAGAGATCCGGGGCGCAGTGACCGGCTACTTCCCCACGCTCTGCTATCTGGTCGTGCTGATGGCCTGCTTCAACGCCTTCTCCCACGGCTCACAGGACCTGTATCCGACCTTCCTGCAGAAGCAGCACGGTTTCCCGCCGAGAGTGACCGGCAGCATCGCGGTCATCATGAACATCGGGGCGCTGCTGGGCGGCGTCTGCTTCGGCGCCCTGTCCGAACGCATCGGCCGCAGACGCGCCATCGTGCTCGCCGCGGCCCTGTCGCTCCCCATGATCCCGCTGTGGGCCTACTCACAGACCGCGTTCACGCTGGCCGTCGGCGGTTTTCTCATGCAGTTCATGGTGCAGGGCGCGTGGGGCATCGTGCCGGCGCATCTCAACGAGCTGTCGCCGCCCTCGGTGCGTGCCATTCTGCCGGGCTTTGCCTACCAGCTCGGCAACCTGGCGATGTCGAAGATGGCTCCCTTGCAGACGGGCTTCGCGGAAGCGCACGGCAACGACTATGCGCACGTCCTGTCCGTGACGATCGCAGTCGTCGCCGTGGCGTTGATCCTGGTCACCTGGCTCGGCCGCGAAGCGCATGCGGCGGAACTGAAGGTCGGGTGACCTGTGCGGCAGCGCGCCGCGGCGCCCTCCCGGTCCAGCCGTCACGCCGTTACAGGCCGCACTCGCTCAACCCGGGATGATTGTCCGGCCGCCGCCCGAGTGGCCAACGGTACTTGCGCTCGCCCTCCGCAATCGGCAGATCGTTGATGCTGGCGAAGCGGCGTCGCATCAGGCCTTCCTCGTTGAACTCCCAGTTCTCGTTCCCATAGCTGCGGAACCAGTTGCCCGAATCGTCGTGCCATTCGTAGGCGAAGCGCACCGCGATGCGGTTGCCGGCGCAGGCCCATAATTCCTTGATGAGCCGGTAGTCGAGCTCCTTCGCCCACTTGCGTTGCAGGAACGCACGCACCTGCTCGCGGCCCACGGGGAACTCCGCGCGGTTCCGCCACTCGGTGTCCTCGGTATAGACCTGCACGACCCGGTCAGGATCGCGGCTGTTCCAGGCGTCTTCGGCCAGACGAACCTTCAGCGTGGCGGACTCGACCGTGAAAGGAGGAACCGGTGGACGCGCAGCCATAGGAACTCTCCCGAAGCGTTGGGCGTGCAGCATGCCACCGCATCCCGCCTTTCCGTCAACCTGCGGACCGCAGGGGATCGGGGCCTCGGGCGGGCAGGATGATCTGCGGCGGCGCGCGCCGCTGCGAGGCCCGCCCGAGCGTGTAATAGAGAATGCCGGGCACGAGCAGCCCCACGATCCAGGAGATGTCCACCCCTCCGAGAGGCTCGACCAGCGGACCGGTATAGAACGCCGTGGACAGAAACGGGATCTGAACCAGGATACCGATCAGGTAGATCACGATGCCGGTGGCGTTCCAGCGGCCGTAGCGCCCGTCGGGATCCGAGAGCGCCGGCACGTCGTAGCGCGAGCGCGTGAAGCAGTAGTAGTCGATCAGATTGATCGCGCTCCACGGCGTGAACACCGCGAGCAGGCAGAGAATGAAGGCCTCGAACGCTTTGAGGAACGAGTGACGGCCCGTCACGGCGAGCAGCGCCGAGACCCCCACCATCGCGACGATATAGAAGAAACGGTGCCGCACCGAGACTTGAACGCCGCGCCGCAGCCCGCTCACGATCGTCGCCATGGACATGAAGCTGCCGTAGGCGTTGAGCGCCGTCACCGTTAATTTGCCGAAGGCGATGCTGAAATACAGCAGGCTGGAGACCACGCCCGCCGAGCCGAGAGCGACGATGTAAGCCACCTCGTGGTGCTCGAATTGCTTGCCCGCCACGGCGGCGGCGAACACTCCGAAAGTCATGGAGACCTGCGAGCCGATCACCGACCCCAGGCCGACGGCGGCGAACACTTTGGCTACCGGCGTGTTGCGCGGCAGATAGCGGGAATAATCGGCGACATAGGGTCCATAGGCGATCTGCCAGGAAGCCGACAGCGACATCGACAGCAGAAACTGGCTCAGCGAGAAATGTCGCTGCGCCAGCAGCGCAGACACGTCGTGGGTCGCAAACAGCCGCGCGAACATGTAAGCGAACGCGATCACGCCCACGACGCTCGCGATCCGTCCGAGCACGTGAATCACCCGATAACCGAACAGGGTCACGACCACGATGAAGCAGGTGAAGATGACAATCCCGACGGCGTCATCGACGTCGAGCAGCCGCCCGATCGCCTGCCCGGCCAGCACGCAGCCGCTGGCGGAAAAGCCGATGTACATCAGGCACACCGCGACGATCGGGATGGCCGCGCCATAGACGCCGAACTGCACGCGGCTCGAGATCATCTGCGGCAGGCCGAGCTGTGGCCCCTGCGCCGCATGCAGCGCCATCACCGCGCCGCCGATGAGCTGACCGAGGAGCAGCGCGATCAGCGACCAGAACACGTCGCCGCCGAACACCACCGCGAGCGCTCCGGTGACGATCGCCGTAATCTGCAGATTAGCCGCCAGCCACAGTGTGAACTGGCTCGCCAACCCGCCATGGCGCTCCTGGTCTGGAATGTAGTCGATCGAGCGGAGCTCGATCGCAGCCGGCGCGACGCCAGGCGCCCTTGGATCTGACATCGTTGGATTCTTCCACAACGAAGTCCGGGTCGCCATCCGTGTCGATGACACCGGCGGTCCGCGCAGCCCCTCGTCCGCGCGGGCGCCGGCGTTAGTCACTCCGGTCGAGGAGGCTCCTTTGCCAGGTCCATCAGCAGCATGGTCAGCAGGTAAAGCCGGGGCGTCACGCTATCCAACTCGAGAAATTCCTTTTCGGAGTGAAAACCGCCGCCGACAGGCCCGAGTCCATCGAGGGCAGCGACGCCCGCGTCGGCCGCGAGCGCGGACTCGGATGCGCCGCCGTTGCCG
>DASXKA010000008.1:0-1554 GCA_036497085.1 Steroidobacteraceae bacterium
GGGATCCGGCGACCCCGTGGAACTGCTATCGCCGGTGCCGGCGACACTCCCTGCCCGGCTAGAGCGCGCGTTCGGTGCGCGCCTCGACGAGCTCGATGAGGACGCGCGACTGACGGTGCTTGCCGCCGCGCTCGACGGCAGAGCCTCGCTCGAGGAGGTACTTTCGGCAGCCACACTCGTCTCCGGGCATGAGGTCAGCCTGTCGGGGCTGGATAGCGCGGCCGAGCGTGGACTTGTGCAGGCGCATGGATCCGAGGTGCGCTTTCAACATCCGTTGATCCGTTCGGCGGCGAAGAGCACGGCACCGCTGGCACAGCGACTTGCGATGTACGCGGCTTTGGCGGAGGTCGTGCGCGACCCAGAGCGCCGGTTGTGGCACCGCGCCGCGTGCGCGGTAGGGCATGAAGAGGAAATCGCGTCAGCGTTGGAAGAACAGGCGCAGATCGCGCGCCGACGCGGCGCGGTCATGGTCGCCGCGGCTGCACTCGAGCGCGCGGCCATGCTCACGGCGGATCCTCGGCGGAAGGGCGAGCGGCTGGTGCGGGCAGCGGAGCTCGTTTACGACCTCGGCGGTGTTGAGGTCGCACGCCGGCTCTTGCGGGAGGCGGAGCCACTCCACGTGGGCCCGGTCGAGGCCGCCCGCGCGGCCTGGTTGGAGCAGATGATCAGCGGTGACGTCTGGTTCGAGAAGGGCGCCGCCAAGACGTTCGTGAGGATTGCGGATCAGCTGCTGGCCGGCGGCGATCGGGATGCTGCGCTGCGCTCGCTTGTGCCGATCGCTCATCGCTGTTGGTGGACGCGGTCCCGCGCTCGCACGCGACAGTACGTCGTCGATGCCGCCGAACGCATCGGGTTCCCCGAGGACGATCCACGACTACTGGCTGTCATAGCACTCGCCGATCCGGAGGTGACGGCGCCGTCGGTGCGGCGCCGGGTGAGACGCTGGCGACTACACGAGATAACCGACCCGGTCGCCGCGATGCACGCCGGTATCGCGGCCGAGAAGGCGGGCGACTTCGCGGCCGGCTCTCGGTTGCTGGCGCGCGCGGTTGAGCGACTGCGCGAGCAGAGCAGGCTCGGCATGCTCACGCAGGCGCTCGTCCATTACGCATGGGCTGCCACCAACGCGGCCGACTGGAAAGCGGCGGAAGCGGCGAGTGCCGAGGCGGCGACCCTGGCACGCGACACGCATCAGCCGCAGTTCGGACTGACCGCTCAGCTGGTGGGCGCACTCGCTCTCGCGCATCGCGGTGTCGAAACCGACCTCGGTGCGCTGCTCACCAGACTTGGGCGAGCACCGACGGCGATGAACGGCGGTCCGCTACTCGCCCCAGCGCACCTGGCTCGGGCCGCGGCAGCTCTAAGCGAGGGACGGCACGAGGACTCCTTCCGGGCGCTTTGGCCAGTATTTGACCGGGAGGCCCCGGCGTATCACCGCTTCATGCGCTGGCCGGCCGTGCTGGACCTGGTCGAGGCCGGCGGCCGGGGTGAGCACGCCGCCCAAGTCGCGAAGGTCATGGGCGAACTCGAGGCGATCGCCAGGCGCAGTCAGCC
>DASXKA010000009.1:0-6167 GCA_036497085.1 Steroidobacteraceae bacterium
CACACCTCGAGCTCGTGAACCCGGCCGACTTCCCGCGCTTCAAGTCGCTTGCCGTGATCGCGAACTTCCAGCTGCAGTGGGCGACGTCAGACCCCTCGTACGTCGAAAAGGCGACGCTGCCGTACCTCGGGCCGGAGCGCTCGCGGTACCTGTACCCTGCGCGCTCGCTGTTCGAGGCAGGGGCGCGGATCGCCGGCGGCAGCGACTGGGGGGTCAGCACCTTCAACCCATTCGAGGCAATGGAGCACGCCGTGACGCGCTCGCTGGGGCGCGGCGCGAAGCCGCTGCTGCCCGAGCAGTCGCTGCCACTGGCTGTCATGGTCGATGCCTACACGCGCAACGCCGCCTACGCGCTGCGCCAGGAGAAGACTACGGGGAGTCTCGAGCCGGGTAAGCGCGCCGATCTCATCGTGCTCGATCGCGACATCTTCGCAATCGACCCCTTCGAGCTGCACGCGACGCGCGTACTCGCGACCTACCTGGACGGACGGGAGGTGCATCGAGATCCGTCAGCGAAGTTCTGAGGTTCGCGCGCGCGCGCCGTGGCCGAGGAACGCCTGGGTCTTGTCCGACAGTAGATTGCGAGCGCATCCTAGTGGCACGTTTCTGAGCTGATGGTGACGTAATCGAGAGGAGATACCCATGAGGCATCGGCTGATTATCCTGGCGTTCGTTCTGTTCTTTGGCGTCGTCGCAACTGTGACCAACGGCGCGGAGAGCAAGGCTGTGCAGACCATGGCTGCAATACTGCTGCATCTTCAGCATTTCCCCTCTGATGCAGACAAACAGTCGCTGAAGCAGATTACTGAGGACAAGTCAGCGACCAATGATGAGCGCACCGTGGCTGGGGCTCTGATGGGCGTGCAACATACGGTCGCGGCGGCCGACAGACCGAAACTCGAGGCGATCGTGAACGATGACAAGGCGGCCAGCTCGGTAAAGACCTTGGCGTCGGTGATACTGAATCTGAAGCACATGCCCTCTGAGAGCGACAAGGAGAAGCTGAAGGCCCTGGGTATGTAAGAAATAAGGAGAGCCTCATGAGAGCCACCTGGAATGGACATGTCGTCGCGGAAAGCGACCGGACCATCGAGCTCGACGGCTACCGGTACTTCCCGCCCGCGTCGGTGCGCATGCAATTCCTGCAGACCGCCCCCCGGACGGCGGCCGACGATCGCTGCCCCCACAGTGTGCAGTTCTACAATCTCTCCGACGGGACGCACAGCAGCGAGCGCGCGGCGTGGGCGTACCAGGCACCGCGGCCGTCCTATGCCCACGTGGCCCACTGGGTCGGTTTCTGGAACGACGTCGAGCTGCGAGGCTAAGGAGCCCGGATTCCGCTAGCGTTCCTTCTCCATCGAGCGCAGGTAGCCCGGGCCACCGAGCTCGCGCATCTGCTCGAGGATTTGGTCGCGCCGCTCGAGCACGTAGGTTGAGGGCCGCTCGGCATGCATGCGCAGCGGGTTCGGCAGCACCGCCGCGAGCAGCGCCGCCTCCTCGGGGGTGAGGCGCATCGCGGGCTTGCGCCAGAAGCGCTCCGCTGCCGCCTGCACGCCGTAGATGCCGTCGCCGAACTGCGCGACGTTGAGGTACATCTCGAGGATGCGCTCCTTGGGCCACAGTGCCTCGATCAGCACGGTGAAGTACGCCTCGAACGCCTTGCGTACGAAGCTGTGTCCCGGCCACAGGAACAGGTTCTTGGCCACCTGCTGCGAGATCGTGCTCGCGCCGCGCAGCCGTTTGCCGCGCTCGCTGGCCTGCACCGCCTCGCGGATCGAGTCCAGATCGAAACCTGAGTGGAACGGGAACTGCTGATCTTCGGAGGCAATGACCGCGATGGCGGCTTGGGGCGAGATGTGCTCGAGGCGCACCCACCTGAAGTCCGTCCGATAACCGTGCTGATTCGCGAGCGCCGCCTGCATCTGCGCCTCGAGCATGATGGCACTGGTGAGCGGGTGCAGCCAGCGCAGCACCAGCACCGGGATGGCGGTGAGCAGTACCCAGGCGAGCAGTGCTGCACCGAGAGTCTGCAGCAGCCGGCGCGCGAGCCTGCCGCGTTGCCGCGCCACCGGAAACGCCGCGCTACTTGGGCTCGAGGCGGCGTGCCGAAACGATCACGACGTCCTCGAGCGGCGCGTCCTGGTACCCCTTGCGCGTGCCCGTGCCGACGCGTGCAATCTTCTCGATGACCTCCATGCCATCGGTTACGCGCCCGAACACCGCGTAGCCGTAGTCGCGCGGACCATGGTCGAGAAAGCCGTTGTCCTTCAGGTTGACGAAGAACTGCGAGGTGGCGCTGTTGATATCGCTGGTGCGCGCCATGGAAAGCGAGCCGCGCGTGTTCTTGAGCCCGTTCCTGGCTTCGTTGCCGATCGGCGCGCGGGTCGTCTTATTGGCGAAGTCCGCGCTCAGCCCGCCGCCCTGGATGACGAAGCCGGGCACGATGCGGTGGAAGATGGTGCCGTCGAAGAAGCCGTCGTCGACGTACTTGAGGAAGTTCTCGACCGTAACCGGCGCTTCCTTCGGGAACAACTCCACGGTGAAGCCGCCGTGCGAGGTTTCGAATCTGATCATCGTCGTCCTTCCGTCGTCCGCTCGTGCCCAGCCAGATCGCGGTGTGAGCGTACGTGAGCGAAGCCGGCGGCGACAAGCTCGGCACGCACTTCCGGCCCCTGACTGGCGCCGTGCTCGAGCAACAGCCAGCCGCCGGGCAGCAGGTGCGGCGCGGCGCCGCGCGCGAGGATACGCAGTGCCGCGAGCGCATCGCCCCCGAGAGGCGTGAGCGCGAGCGCTGGCTCGAAGGCTAATGCGGGGTCCTCGAGCGCCGGGTCGTCCGCGGCGACATAGGGTGGATTGCTCACGAGCAGATCGAAGGGCGCGCCCACCAGCGGCTCGAACCAGCTGCCCGCGAGAAACTCGATGCCGGTGGCGCCGAGCGCGGCGGCATTGGCGCGTGCCACGGCGAGCGCGGGCGGCGACACGTCGGTGGCGACGATGCGCCAGAGGGGCCGCTCGTGCGCCAGCGCCAGGGCTATGGCTCCCGAGCCGGTGCCGAGGTCGGCGGCGTGCGCGGCCCCGGGCGGCCCCAGTACCAGCGCTCGCTCCACCAGCAGCTCGGTCTCAGGGCGCGGGATCAGCACCGCAGGCGTCACCGCGAGGTCGAGCGACCAGAACTCCCGCCGGCCCGTGAGGTAGGCCAGGGGCTCGCCGGCGGCGCGGCGTTCGAGCAGGCGCCGGTAACCCGCCGCTTGCGCCGCGTCCGCGGTCGTCTGCGGGTGCGAATGCAGCTGCGCGCGCGACACGGCCAGCACGTATGCCAGCAGCAGCTGCGCCTCGAAGCCTGCGTTGGCGGCGCTGCCGGCCAGGGTACGCGCGCCCTCGGCGAGCAGGGTGGCGACGCTCGCGGCCGTCATATGCTCGCGTGCACAACAGCGCTAAGATGTTGGGATGTCAGAGGCATTGTATCCGCCACCGCGTCCGCTGAGCGTCGGTGAGGTCCTCGATCTTTCATTCCGCATTTACCGCCGCACGTTCGTGAAGTGCCTCGTGTTCGGGGGGCTGGTGGTGGTAGCCAACTGGCTGCCAAACCTGTACGCCATCGCACGCGGCCAGACGGTCGTGCAGTCGATGGTCAAGCCGGTCATGGACGTGCCCCATTCGCTCATACTCGTTATCGCCTCGCTGCTCGCCATGGTGTTCCCGGTGGCCATCATCTACCGCCAGTACCGGATGGTCACGGGCCAGGAGGTTGGCGGCGAGCTGTTGCGCGCCCTGCGGCTGCTCGGCCGGATCATACTGATCCTGATCCTGTATGCACTGCTGGCGCTGGCCTGCGGGCTGCTCATCGTGCCTGCCTTTTTCACCACCGGGCTGACGCGATACTTGCTCGTCGCGGTGCTGCTGCTGCCCCTCTGCTACGTCCTGGTCCGCCTGACGTCGGCCTTTACCGCCATGGTGATCGAGGACACGAGCGCCTCGGGGAGTCTCGTCCGCAGCTGGGAATTGAGCGGCGGCAGCGTGCTGCGCCTCACGGCCATATACACCGTGGCTGTCTTTCTCCTCCTGGTCCTGTACATCGTCATAGGCTCGCTGACCGCCTTTCTGTATGCCGTGCTCGGCAAGGGCGACGTCGCGCTGATCGCCGCCGGCATCGGCGTGGTGACCGTGGCGGCGGGCGCGCTCGCCAGCCCGTACTACTCGGCGCTCGGACTCGCAGTCTTCGGAGACCTGCTGGTGCGCAAGGAAGGCGCCGATCTGTCGCAGCGCATCAGCGCGTCCTGACTCGTGGCGCGCGCCCTCCTCGCGCTGCTGCTGTTGATTGCAGGGACCGCGTACTCGCGCGAGCCGGACGCGCTGGCCGCGCTCGACGCCTGCGTCGGGCAGCTCGATCCGGAGCTCGACCTGGGCTACGAGCGCATCGCGGCGCGCTGCCCCGACCTCACCGCGGCGCTCGAGCACAGTCCGTGGGCGGCCTGGCTGCCCGCTGACTGGAAGGAGCCCCGCAACCAGCTGAGCGCGTCGGGCCTGCGTGCTCTTCGTGACACCCTGGCGCGCGAGGGCTCGACCCTGCGCGAAGGCGCGGACTCTGTCGACGCGCGCGCCCTGCACCCGGAGCGGGTGCGCGCCGTGCTCGAGCGCGTCATGCGGCCGGAGCGCGCAGAGGAGGGCTGGTGGGCGCGCTTCAAGCGCTGGCTGCGAGAAGTCCTCACGGCACCGCCTGCGGACGACGGCCACTGGTGGCGGCGCCTGCTGGAGGGTGTATCGACGAACCGGGCCATGCTGCGCGTGGTCGCGGTGCTCGCGATCGCGCTGCTCGTCATCCTCGCCCTCGCGGTCGTGATGAACGAGCTGCGGGTCGCCGGGCTGCTGCGGCGCCGGCCGGGCCCATCGCAGCTTGCGGCTGCTGGCCGCGCGGCGCGCGACGGGCCGAGCCTGAGTGAGCTCGACGGTGTGGAGCCGAGTGCGCAGCCGGCGCTGCTGCTCGAGCTCATCACGGCCCGGCTCGCGGCGCTCGACCGGTTGCCCCCGGCACGTGCCTTGACGGTGCGCGAGCTGACCCGGCGTGCGGTGCTCGTGGATGAGCGCGCGCGCGCACGCCTCGCAGACCTGGCGGGGGTGAGTGAGCGCGTCCGCTATGGCGCGGGCGGCGTGGCCGCGCCGCTGCTCGAGGGCGCGCTGCGCGGCGGACGCGAGCTGCTGGCGACGCTCGAGACTTCCGCGGCGGCGGAGGCGGCGTAGTGCGCGAGCGGCTGGTCACCCTGACTCTGGCGCTCGCTGCGCTGCTCGTGTTCCTGAGCTTGTTCGTGCACGCGGAGGGTCCGCCCGGGAAAGGTGTATCGCTGCCGACCAGTGCGGACCGCGACCAGAACGGGCTCCTGGGTGCGCTCACCTGGCTCGCCGAAGAGGGGGTGCGCACCCGCCCGGTGCGCGAGCGTTTCACCGCTCTCTCGCGGCTGCGCGATCTGCCGACGCGCGGCAACCTTCTGATCGTCACGCTGCCCGCCGCCGTTCCGTTCCGCTCCGACGAGGCTGCCGCTCTCGATCGCTGGCTGCACCAGGGCAACACGCTCGTCGTCCTGGCGGCGCTCTCCGACCGGCCGGCGTGGGCACGCGACCACGGCGTGCTCGAGAGCGATCTGCACCTCATCACCGGGCTCGAGATCGCGAGCGTGCGGCCGGCGCGCCCAGCGCGCAGCAGGGCCGGCGAGGCGCGCCCGGACTCGGGGGACGACGTCGCCACGGGACTCGCGCGGACGATGCGCCTGATGCTCAAGCCCCAGCGCGACACGCTGGTGCCGAACCGGGCGCACCGCTACCTCGAGAAGGTCGGCAGCCTCACGGGATTCTCCGACTACCCGCCGAGGGGCTGGAAGCTCGAGCTGCCGCGCGAACGCTTCCCGCTCTGCCTCGCGCACCTGGCGGGCTCGTATGGCTGCGGGCTGTGGCTGCTCGCCGACGGCAACAGCACCGTCGTGCTGAGCGCCTTTGGCTCTTTGCTCACCAACCGTGCCCTCGGGGAAGGGGATAACGCACGGCTGCTCGCCAACCTGGTGCGCGCGAGCGTGGCCGCCGACGGCGCGGTACTGTTCGACGATCAGCATCAGGGACTCTCCGATACCTACGACCCCGAGAGTTTCTATCGTGACCGGCGGCTCTACCTGACGCTC
>DASXKA010000010.1:0-38488 GCA_036497085.1 Steroidobacteraceae bacterium
GTAACTTCCAGGGCGTCGCGCCCGGGGTGAACCTGGTTGCGGTGCGGGCGCTCGACCAGCACGGCGTCGGCACCTACTCGCACGTCATCCGCGGTATCCAGTGGGTCATCGCCCACAAGTTGCAGTACAACATCCGGGTCATGAACCTGTCGTTGAGCGCGCCGCCGCAGTCGTTCTACTGGCAGGATCCCCTCAACCAGGCGGTGATGGCCGCGTGGCAGGCCGGCATCGTGGTGGTGGTGGCGGCCGGCAACCGCGGTCCGTCGCCGCAGACCATCGGCGTGCCCGGCAACGTCCCTTACGTCATCACCGTGGGCGCGGTCACCGACAGCTACCACCCGCTGCAGCTGAGCCAGTATAAACTCACTTCGTTCTCGTCCACCGGTCCGACGTACGAGGGGTTCGTCAAGCCCGAGGTGGTCGGGATGGGCGGACACATCCTCGCCTACGCGCCCAACAACGGCACGCTGGCCGAAGAATTCCCGACGTGGGTCGATCTTCCCTACGACGACTTCACGATGTCGGGCACCTCCATGGCCGCGGCGGTGACCAGCGGCGTCGCAGCGCTCATGCTGGAGGTCAGCCCACAGCTCACGCCGGACACCGTCAAGTGCCGGCTGATGTCCGGCGCGCACCCGGCGGTCAAGTCCGACGGCACGCTCGCCTACACCGTGTTCCAGCAGGGCGCGGGGCTCATCAACGCGCACGGTTCGGTCTACAGCACCGCGAGCGGCTGCGCCAATCAGGGTCTGAACGTCACGGCCGACCTGAACGGCTGGCAGCACTACGGCGGGCGCGCCAACTACAATAAGCAGACCGGCGAGTACTACATCATGGCGACCACCCAGGGCTCTTCGTCGAGCTCGGGTGGCGGCCTCCTCGGTGGCTTGTTCGGCCTGGTCGGCACCCTCGGGACGGTGGTCTCGGTGGTGCCCGTCGTCGGGCCGATTCTCGGGAGTTTGCTGTGGGGCGTCGCGGAGCTCGGCGACGGGCTGCTGTGGAGCGGCAGCTACAGCTCGGCGAGCGGCTACACCTGGAGCAGCGGCTACGCCTGGAGCAGCGGCTACACCTGGAGCAGCGGCTACACCTGGAGCAGTGGCTATACCTGGAGCAGCGGCTATCCGTGGAGCAGCAGCACGGCCGCCAGCGCCGGCTACGGCAACATCAAGGTACCAGCGCAGCAATGATCCGCAGGCTGCTCGGCGCGCTCGTGACGTCAGTCGGCGCGCTGGCGCCGGCTCACACGGTAACCGCCGCGGTGCCGGTGCCGGCCGTGCGGCCGATGTACTTCGAGCACCTCACGACACGCGACGGGCTCTCGCAGAGCACGGTCGAGGGCATCCTGCAGGACTCGCACGGATATCTCTGGCTTGCCACCGAGAGCGGGCTGGATCGCTACGACGGCAACAGCCTCAGGGTCTACCGGCGCGAGCGCGGCAACAGTCACGCGCTCGCGAGCGACTACATCTGGACGATCGCCGAGGATGCGCACACGGACCTGTGGCTCGCGACCGTGGGGGGCGGCGTGGCGCGCTGGGAGCGCCGCACCGATCAGTTCCAGCTCTTCAGGCACGATCCATCGCGGGCGGACTCGCTGGCCAGTGATCAGGTTCGCACACTCCTCATCGACGCCGACGGCGCCGTCTGGGCCGGCACGCTCGATCGCGGCCTCGACCAGCTCGATCCCGCCACCGGCGTCGCGCGCCATTTCCGTCACCAGGACGGCGATCCGCATTCGCTGCCCTCCGATACCGTCTCGGTGCTGTACGCGGATCACGCCGGCCGGATCTGGGTCGGGAGCGATGGGGGACTCAGCCGTTACGATCCAGCCACCGCCAGTTTCGTCAACTACGGGCGCTCCGCAGGCGGCGCAGGGCTCTCGGATCTGCTGGTGCGCGTCATCCACGAGGACCACACCGGCGCGCTCTGGGTCGGCACCAAGCAGGGCGGACTCGATCGCCTGGAGCCCGCCACCGGGCGCGTGACGGTGTTCCGCCACGACGCGGCCAAGCCCCGCTCGCTCAGCAACGACCGTGTGAGCGCAATCCTCGAGGACAGCGCCCAGCGGCTCTGGGTTGCTACGGTCGACGGACTCAACCTCTTCGATCGCTCGACCCAGGGCTTCGTGCGTCATGGCAACGAGCCCGACAATCCGCAGAGCCTGCGCGACAACAGCATCATGGCGCTCTACCAGGACCGCGGCGGCGTCCTGTGGGTGGGCACACGCTCGGGAGGCGCGAGCCACTGGAATCCGGCGAGCTGGTGTTTCGGCCACTACCGCAGCGCCGCGTTCCACGACACGCAGGTGAGCAGCTTCGCCGAGGACGGCGCGGGGCGGGTCTGGGTCGGCACGATCGGCGCCGGGCTGGTGGAGATCAACACCCGCAGCGGCAGCGAACGCCGCTACCGGCACGAAAGCGGCTCGCCGCGCGTGAGCGACGACCGCATCATGTCGCTGCTCTACGACCGCAACGGCACCCTGTGGGTGGGCACGATGACCGGCGGCCTCAACCAAGTGGACCTGGTAACGGGGATCGTGCGGGTATGGCGCTCCGCTTCCAGCGATCGCGGGACGCTGCCGGCCGACGGGATCATGTCGCTCTACCAGGATCGGCTGGGCACGATCTGGGTGGGGACTTTCGGCGGCGGCCTCGCCAGCATCGACCCCGGCAGCGGGCGGCTGACGCGCTATCCGGTCGGCGCCAACGACGACAAGGCTTTGAGCGATGGCCACGCCAGCGCGATCGCCGAGGATACGCTCGGGAATCTGTGGATCGGCACGGTCGGCGGGGGGCTGAATCTCCTCGACCGGGCGAGTGGGCGCTTCCATCACTATCGCCGCGACGACCGCGATCCGGCCAGCCTGTCGGACGATGCTGTATATGCGTTGCATGTCGATCAGAAGGGCGACGTGTGGGTAGGAACCTCGACGGGCGGCCTCGATCGGGTGGTCGGCCGTTCCACCGCGCCGGCGACGGTGCACTTCGAGAACTACGCCGGCGTGCTGCCCTACCGTGCGATATGGGGCATCGAGTCTGACGGCGTCGACCGGCTCTGGCTCAGCACGAACAACGGGCTGGTGCGCTTTGAGCCGCACGGACGCACCGCCAGCGTCTACCACGAGTGGCAGGGCGTCCAGGGCGAGGAGTTCGGCTTCAACGCCCACTACCAGGATCGTGAGGGAAACCTCTTCTTCGGCGGCAACAATGGCTTCAACGCCTTCGCCCCGACCGCGGTCGACTTCGCGGTGCCGCCGCCGCGGGTCGTGCTGACCGCCGCCGCGCGGCTCAACCGGCCGCTGGCGGAGCGTGATCTGCCGGGTCCGGGCCGGCCGCTGGTACTCGGTTACGACGACAAGCTGGTGACGTTCGATTTTGCCGCGCTCGATTTCGCCTCGCCGGGGAACAACCGCTATTCCTACCGACTCGACGGATTCGACTCCGACTGGACCGATGCCGGCACGGCGCGCCGGGCGACCTATACCAACCTTGGCGCGGGCGACTACGTGCTGCGGGTGCGCGCCACCAGCGCCGACGATGCCTGGGGCAGCGCCGCGCTTGTGATTCCGGTGCATGTGAACCCGGCGCTCTGGAATACCACGGCGGCACGTGCCGCCTACCTGTTGTCGGCGCTCGCACTCGCAGCCTGGCTGTGGCGGCTGCAGAGCGCCAGGCGCCGGCGGGCCCTGCAGTACAGCCGCGAGCTCGAGGAGACGGTGCAGCAGCGCACGCACGAGCTGCAGGAGCGCAACGCGCAGCTGCAGGTGCTGTCGCGCGCCAAGAGCGACTTCGTGGCACGCATGAGTCACGAGCTGCGCACGCCGATGAACGGCGTGCTCGGAATGACGAGCCTGCTGCTCGACACGAGCCTCGATGGTGCGCAGCGACGCTTCGCCGAGGGCATCCACCGCTCGGCCGACTCGTTGCTGGCGATCGTCGACGACGTCCTCGATCTCTCCAAGATCGAAGCGGGTCGCTTGCAGCTCGATCCGACCGACGGCGAGCTCATCGGTCTCGTCGAGCAGACAGCGGAAGTGCTGGCGCCGCGTGCCGCCGGCAAGGGGATCGAGCTCTTGATCGATGCGCCGCTCGAGCCGCTGCCACGCGTGCGCTTCGACCCGGTGCGGCTGCGTCAGGTGCTGATCAATCTGGGCGGTAACGCGGTCAAGTTCACCGAGCGCGGCGAGGTGACCTTCCGTCTCGTGCCGCTCGGCACCGTACCGGCTGCCGAGGGCAGTGAGGCACAGCGGGTGCGCATCGAGGTGGCGGACACCGGCATCGGTATTGCGCCGGAGAATCAGGCGAGGATCTTCGAGGAGTTCGCTCAGGAGGACGCTTCTACGACGCGCCGCTTCGGGGGAACGGGTCTCGGGCTCTCGATCTCGCGGCAGATCGTCGAGCTCATGGGCGGGAAGCTCTCGCTCTCGAGCGCACCGGGCTCAGGCTCGACCTTCTCCTTCGAGTTGACCCTGCCGCTGAGCGCGGTCCAGCCCGGGCGCGCCGCCCCGGCACCGCGGCTCGATGGCATGCGCGTGCTGGTGGCCGACGACAACGCGGCAGCACGCGTCCTGATAGTCAACGCGCTGCGCGCCTGGGGAGCCCGCGCGACGCAGGCGCCGTCCCTCGAGACTGCCCTGATGGAGATGCGCGGCGCGGGCTACGAGGCCGTGATCCTCGATGACCCGCTGGACGACGGCGAGGCGCAGGCGATGCTCGAGCAGATCCGCGCCGCGGGCCCCAACCGGCCCCGGTTGGTGCGCCTCGTGGGCTTTGCCAGCCTGAAGCCGGTCGCGGCCGACGTCGCGTGGTTCGACACGCAGCTGACCAAGCCACTGCGCCTGCGACAATTGCACGCGGCGCTCACCGGGCACAGAGCTGAGGAGGACACAGCGCCCCGCGCCGCCGCGCCGACCCCGGCGCCAGGGCTTCGCGGCCGCGTCCTGGTAGTGGAGGATCAGGCCCTGAACCTCGAAGTGGCCCAGGGCATGCTGGCCGCGCTCGGCGTCAGTGTCGAGACTGCAGTCAATGGCCGCGAGGGCCTGGAGCGGCTTGCGGAGGGGTCCTTTGACCTGGTGCTGATGGATTGCGAGATGCCGGTCATGGACGGACTGTCGGCCACAGCGGCCTTGCGCTGCTCCGAGCCGCCGGGACAGCATCTTCCGGTGATCGCACTGACGGCCGACGCCACGGCTGAGGGTCGCGCTGCCTGCCTGGCCGCCGGCATGGACGATTATCTGGCAAAGCCTTTCACGCGCGAGGCGCTGCGGACCGTTCTCGGCCGCTGGCTGCCGCAGGCATCGGCCGGAAAGGACGCCCCGGCAGCCGCCACGGATCCGGCGGCGGAGCTGCTGCTCGATCGGGCTACGCTGGACGCGCTACTCACGCTGCCGCCGCGCGGCGCGGAGACCATGCTCGACCGCGTGGCCACCGCTTACCGCGCCGATTCGCAGCGCCTGCTCGGCGCCCTCGAGCGGGCCGTCGAGTCCGGCGAGCGCGGCGCGCTGGCGCGGGCGGCGCACGCCTGGCGCTCCTGCAACGGTAACGTCGGGGCACTGGCGCTGGTCGAGATCTGCCGGGAGCTCGAACGCTGCGCGCGCGGCGCAGATATGGCCGCGGCGCGCGAGCTGCTCGAGCAGGCGCGCGAGCTGTACACGCGCGTCAACGATGAGCTGCACACCGAGCTGCGGAGAACCGCATGAGGACCGCCGGTAGAATTCTGGTCGCCGACGATGACGGCATGCTGCGCGACATCGCGACCGCGATGCTGGAGAACGCCGGCTTCGCGGTCGAAACGGTCGCCAGCGGCGATGCGGCGCTCGCGGCCTGCCACAGGCAGATGCCGCTGATGGTGCTGCTCGACGTCGAGATGCCGGACGGCAACGGTTTTCAGGCCTGCAGCAACATCCGCACGCTCCCGGGCGGCGCCGACGTGCCGATCGTGATGGTGACCGGCTTCGACGACCCGACCTCGATCAATCTCGCCTACGACGCCGGCGCCACCGACTTCGTAGTGAAGCCGATCAACTGGCCGCTGCTGGCGCACCGCATCCGCTACGTGCTGCGCGGGGCACGCACCGTCGAGGCGCTGCGCTTTTCGGAGCAGAAGAACTCGGCGCTCCTCAAGGCGATTCCGGACGGCATCTTCCTGGTGGATGCCACCGGGCTGATCAGCCACTGCTACTCCCCGATCAGGGGGCTCGCCCTGCCGCCCACCGCCGCGCCGCGCCTGGACCAGCTGGTTCCGCCCACGGAGCGGGCCCGCGCCATGGAGTGCCTCGCATCGACCCTGAGCGGGCTGCCGGCGGCCTTCGAGTTCTCCGTGCCGCGCGCAGACGAAGCACGTCATTTCGAGTGCCGCTATCACCCCAATCCAGGCGGGCTGGCGCTCGCCATCGTGCGCGACGTTACGCAGCGCAAGCAGACTGAAGCGCACATCCACCACCTGGCGTACTTCGACGGGCTCACCGGCCTGCCGAACCGTGAATGGATCAGCGAGCACCTGTCGCAGGCGCTCGCCGAGGCCGCCGGGCGCGGCGAGAGCGTCGCGCTGCTGTTCGTGGACCTCGACCAGTTCAAGCGCATAAATGACACGCTCGGCCACGAGACCGGCGACGCGCTGCTGCGCCAGGTCGCAGGCCGGTTGAGCGCCGCGCTCGCGAGCGCCGGGGTCGCGGGCCGCCTGGCGCGCGTCGGTGGCGACGAGTTCATCGTCGTGCTGAACGGACCCACGGATCTCGCGGCGGCCGAGCGCGTCGCGCAGGAGGCACTGGCGGCGCTCGCCACCCCCTTCGTTCAGAACGACTATGAGCTCGTGGTGACCCCGAGCATCGGCATCGCCCTCTACCCCGAGCACGGCTCGGACACCCAGGCGCTGCTGAAGCACGCCGACGCTGCCATGTACGACGCCAAAGAGAGCGGCCGCAACCAGGCCTGCGTGTACACCAGCGCGCTCAACAACCGCGCCCTCAAGCGGCTGTCGCTGGAGATGGAGCTGCGGCGCGCCTTCGAGGGCGGACACCTCGAGGTGCACTACCAGCCGCAGTACGAGGCGCACAGCCTCAAGCTCGCCGGGGCGGAAGCGCTGCTGCGCTGGTTCCACCCCCAGCGCGGCCAGATTCCGACCGCCGACTTCGTGGCGGTGGCCGAGGAGACCGGCCTGATTGGCGAGATCGGCCGCTGGGCGCTGCAGCAGGTGTGCCGCGACCTCGGACAGTGGCGCGAGCTCAGGCTGACCGTGCCGCCGGTAGCGGTCAACGTGTCGGGCCGGGACTTCATGCGTCAGGACGTGCTGCTGCGGCTCGCCGGTGCGGTCGAGGCGGCGCACCTGCCTGCGTCGCTCTTCGAGCTGGAGCTCACCGAGGGAGTCCTGATGCGCGATGTGGAGCGCGGCCGGCGCTCGCTCCAGGCGCTCAAGGAATACGGCTTCGCCCTCGCCATCGACGATTTCGGTACCGGGTACTGCTCGCTCAACTACCTCAAGCGCTTCGCCCTCGATACGCTCAAGGTCGATCGCGCGTTCGTCAACGACATCATGGCCGACGCGAACGATGCGGCGATCGTGCGCTCGATCATCGGCCTGGGCCACAACCTCAATCTCAAGATCGTGGCCGAGGGTGTCGAGACACCGGCGCAGCTCGAGTTCCTGCGCGCCGCAGGATGCGATCTGGTACAGGGATTCCTCATGAGCCGGGCGGTGACCCCCGGTGCCTATCTCGACTTACTGCGCGCCGAGGCGCGCCCCGCACCGCCGCTCATCGACGCTGCCGCCGCACGCGCGCCGCGTGCCACTGCGAGCGGCTGACGAGCAGGCCAGCGGGTTTGCGCGGGAATCAGTGGCGCGGTTTGCGCCGCGCCCTGCGCGCACTCTCGCCGTCGTCGCCGATCTCGTAATCCTTGAAGTCGCTGGTGAGCTCGGCGGTGCGTTTCTCCTCGAGCAGACGCTCGAGGCGCCGCCACGCGGGATCGCCGGCCTTCTGGCCGCGGCGCTTGGCGAGGTCGAGGTCCTTGGTCACCTGGTCGAGATCCACGTCAGCATCGCCGATGACGGGCTCGTCGGCTTCTTCGTCCTCGAATTCGTCTGATTCCGGCTTCTCGCTCATGCGGGACGGCAGTCCGGCGGAATTGGACGGCGCGAACTTAAATCAGATTCCCTTGCAACTGCAATGTCGCGCGTATGGTTTTTGTGACCGGTGTCCGGAATGCGGCCCGGCGGCGTCAGTGGATCAGGTCATTCATCCTGAAGATGGGCAGCAGCATTGCAAAAACGATGCCCATGACGAACAGGCCCATCACGATAATCAACAAAGGGCCGAGCAGCCCCACCATGGCCGCCAGCAAGGCGTCGAGCTCGCGCTCCTGGCTGATCGCGGCCCGCTCGAGCATGTTCTCGAGCTCGCCGCTCGACTCGCCGCTCGAGATCAGGTGGATCGTCATCGGCGGAAACATGCGGCTCACGGCCAGCGAACGCCCGATCGGCGCACCCTCGCGTACGCGCGCCGCCGCATCCGCCACCGCGTCCCGCATCGGCAGGTTCGTCACCACCTCGCCGGCGATGCGCAGCGCTTCGAGCACCGGCACCGCGCTTGCCGTCAGGATGCTGAAAGTGCGGGTGAAGCGCGCGGTGTTGAAGCCGCGGGAGAGCTTGCCGACGATCGGCACCGTGAGCAGGAAGCGCTGCACCCGCCGCTTGGCGGCCGGATCGCGTTGCCAGCGCCGGAACAGCCACACGATCAGCGCCAGGACGATGGCAAGATACAGCCCGTAGTGGCGCAGGAAATCGCTGCAGGCGATCAGCGCACGGGTGATCAGGGGGAGCTTGCCCTTGGCCGACTCGAACACTGCCACTACTTTCGGCACCACGAACACCAGCAGGCCCGAGACGATCGCGAAGCACATCACGGTGAGGACGATCGGATAGAGCAGCGCTGCCAGGATTTTCTGGCGGATCTGTTCGCGGCTCTCGGTATAGTCGGCGAGCCGCTCGAGCACGTTGTCGAGATGCCCGGCCTGCTCGCCGGCGGCGACCGTGGCGCGGTAAATCTCGGGAAACACACGGGGAAAATCCGCGAAGCCGTCGGCGAGGGTGTGGCCCTCCATGACGCGGGCACGCACCCCGAGGACGATGCTCTGCACACGCGGCTTCTCGGTCTGCTGCGATACGGCGAGCAGCGATTCCTCGAGCGGCAGCCCGGCGCGTACCAGGGTGGCGAGCTGCCGGGTGAAGAGCGCGAGGTCGGTCGGCGAGACGCGCCGCATCAGGCCGAAAGAGCGCTGGGCATTTGCCTCCTTCTGTGCGACCTCGCCGACGGTTACCGGGAGTAGCTGCTGCTCGCGCAGCAGCTGGCGGATGTGGCGCGGCGTGTCGCCTTCGAGGAGGCCCTTGTGCTCCTTGCCGGCGGCATCGAGGGCCGTGTATTCGAAAGCTCCCACGGTGCCATTTAATCCTCGCGGGTGACCCGCAGGATTTCCTCGAGGGTCGTCTCGCCGCGCAGCACGCGAACGCGACCGTCGTCACGGATCGAGGGGCTGGAGCGGCGTGCGTGCCGCTCGAACTCCTGCTCCGACACCCCGTCGTGGACCATGGTGCGCATCGCGTCGTCGACGACGATGAGCTCGTAGATGCCGGTGCGACCGCGATAGCCGCCGGCCGGGTCGCGGCCCGGGCGGTAGAGTGTGGGGGAGGGGTCCCCCGCAGCTAAGTTCAGCAGCCGCCGCTCGCGCTCGCCGGCCTTGAACGCCTGCTTGGTGTCGGGATTGAGCACCCGCACCAGGCGCTGGGCCAGCACGCCGATCAGGCTCGAGGAGAGCAGGAACGGCTCGATGCCCATGTCGCGCAGCCGGGTGATGGCGCCGGCCGCGGTATTCGTATGGAGCGTGGAGAGCACCAGGTGGCCGGTGAGGCTCGCCTGCACCGCGATCTGCGCGGTCTCGAGATCGCGGATCTCGCCGATCAGCACCACGTCCGGATCCTGTCGCAGGATCGCACGCAGACCGCGTGCGAAGGTCATCTCGACCTTGGTGTTGACCTGGGTCTGGCCGATGCCGTCGATGTAGTACTCGATCGGATCCTCGACGGTCATTATGTTCTGCGTGTTGTCGTTCAGACGCTCGAGCGCCGCGTAGAGCGTCGTCGTCTTGCCCGAGCCGGTCGGCCCCGTCACCAGGATGATGCCGTGGGGCTTATGGATCAGCTCGTCGATCGCGCTCTGGGTCTCCGGGTCCATGCCGAGCGATCCCAGGTCCAGCTTGCCGGCCTGCTTGTCGAGAATGCGCAGCACCACGCGCTCGCCGTGTCCGGAGGGGATGGTCGACACGCGCACGTCGACCGCGCGGCCGGCGATGCGCAGGCTGATGCGCCCGTCCTGCGGCAGCCGCTTCTCGGCGATGTCGAGCCGCGACATGACCTTCACGCGCGATACCACCAGCGGCGCCACCGCGCGCTTCGACTGCAGCACCTCGCGCAGCACGCCGTCGACACGGAAGCGGACCACGAGCCGGTTCTCGAACGGCTCGATGTGGATGTCGGAGGCGTTCTCCTTGACCGCCTGGGTGAGCACCGCGTTGATCAGACGGATGATCGGAGCGTCATCCTCGCTGTCGAGCAGGTCTGCCTGCTCGGGCAGCTCCTGGGCGAGGTGCGCGAGATCGGTGGTTTCGTCGAGCCCTTCGACCGCCTGCATGGCGTCCGAGCCGGCCTCATAGGCGCGCCGCAGCAGCAGGTCGAACTTCTCCTCGGGCACGCGCTCGAGCCGCACCGGGCGGCGCAGGTAGCGGCGCACCTCGGCGAGCGCGAGCGGCGAGGCGTTGTCGCGGCAGACACAGTCCGCAACTCCATCAACGAGGCCGCGCACCAGCACGCCGTGGCGCTTGGCGAAGGCGAAGGACAGCCGCCGTTCGGCGGACGTCTCGCCGGGGGTTGCGTCATTCATACCGTGCAGGCGTTCATTGCCTTGGAGGCGACTGCTCGGCAGGCGTCGCGGCCGGGCTGTCGGGCGCCGCCGTGCCCGCTGGCGCGGGCGCACCCGTCGGGGGCATGACGATCGGCGGCGCCGCGGGCCTGGGATTCGGCGGGGGTGCCTGACTCGCGGACGGCGCGCCGCCCGGCGGCCGCGCGGCGGGAGCGGATCCGCCCGCCGGCAGGGGCGGCAGGGCTCCACGCGGCACGCCGGGCAGCATCGGCAGAGCCTCGCGCCCCATCTTGTCGATCTGCCTCTCCTGCTCGAGCATGTAGTTGTACTTGAGGTCCGTCTCGAAGGCCGCCTGCGCGGCGTCGCGCAGGATCTTCGGCCGAAGGAAGATCATCAGGTTGTTCTTGGTCGACTGCTCGTTACGGGTCTTGAACAGGTAGCCGATGATCGGAATATTGCCGAGGAACGGCACCCGGTTTTCGCCCTTGGTGGTGTTGTCCTCCGTGAGCCCGCCGAGCACGACGATGCCGCCGTCATCGATCATCACCGTGGTGCTCACGGTGCGCTTGTTGGTGACCAGGTCGACGGCGCCGGCGGGCTTCTGGCCGATGGTGGAGCTCTCGATCGAGATCTTGAGCATGACCGCCGTCCCCTCCGGCGAGATGGTCGGCGTGATCTTGAGAATTGTGCCCACTTCCTCGCGCTGAATGGTCTGGAAGGGATTCACGGAGCCGCCGACCACGGCGGTGTTGTTGGCGGTGTACTGCCCGGTGATGAATGGCACTTCCTGCGCGACCTTAAGCTCCGCCTCCTGGTTGTCCATGGTGACGGCCGAGGGGGTGGAGATCACGTTGTCGTTGGTGTCGGCGCGGATGGCGCGCAGTATGGCGGCGAAATTCGTGCCGCCGCTGCCGCCGATGCGGCCGATGCCGAGCGTCGTGCCCTGCAGCAGCGTCGTGGTGGCGTTGGCGGGATTCTGAATGGCGCCGGCGAGATCGACGATGCTGGTGCCGCCGACCGGGCTCACGAAAGCGCCCGCCGGGACGTTATTGCCGTTGATGAACGCCGCCCAGTTGACGCCGAGCTCGGCGTCCTTGTCGAAGTTGATGTCGGCGATGATCGCCTCGACCAGCACCTGCGGGCGGCGGATATCGAGCTTGTCGACGATCTCCATGACCGCGCGCATGATCTTCGGTGGGGCGGTGATCACCAGCGCATTGTTGGTCGGGTCCGCCCACACCATCGCGTTCTTCTCCGCCTGTGCCAGCGGGTTGGCCGCGGCCGGGGTGCCGGCGGGACCGGCGGCGGCCTGGGCGATACCGGTGATCTGCTCCTTGAGCTTCGGGGCGAGCTTCTCGGCGTTGGCGTAGTGCAGATAGCGCACGCGGGTGTCGCCGCCGCCGCCGAGCGGCGTGTCGAGGTGCGCGATCAGCGCGCGGATGCGCAGCCGCTGCGCCTCCTGGCCGCTGATCAGCACGGTGTTGGAGCGCTCATCCGCCACCACCTTCACGGTGCTGCCCTCGGCGGCGTTCCCCTGGTAGAGCGAGTTCACCACGCGCACGATCTCGGCTGCCGAGGCGTTGGTGAGCGGTACGATCTCCGGATCCTGATTTCCGACCTGATCGATGCGGCGGATGATGCGGATCATCCGGTTCACGTTGCTGGCGTGGTCGGTGATGACCAGGATGTTGCCGGCGGGGTAGGCGACCAGCGAGCCGTACTGCGGCACCATCGGCCTGAGGATCGGCACGAGCTGCGCCGCACTCACGTTCTTCACGTCGAGCACCTGCGTCACGATCTCATCCGAGGTCGAGCTCACGTGATCGGGCAGATCGACGGAGGGACTCGTCTTGGCGTTGGTGTCGGGCATGATCTTGACGATGTTGCCCTGGGGCACCGCGATGAAGCCGTATACCTGCAGGATCGACAGGAACGCCTCGTAGAACGCCGGCGGCGACATGGCCGTCGACGACAGCATGGTCACCTGGGCGCGCACCCGCGGGTCGATGATGAAGTTCTTGCCGGTGGCGGCGGCCACTGCCTCGGCGACCTGCGTGATGTCCGCGTCCTTGAAGTTCGGGGTGATGCGCTGGACCTGCTGCGCCGAGGCGAACGAGCCCGAAAGCAGTACTGCGAGCGCGCACAGAATGAAAGAGCGAAGGCGTATCACTGTTGTTATCCCCTCGTTGCGCGCCCCACCTACAGGGGCTGGGTGCTCTCCGGCGCGGCTGGCGGCTCCTGCGGCGGCCTTTCAGCCGGCACCGTGGCCGTCGCGCCCGGCGCCGTATAAGGGGGCAGCACCCCCGGCTCCGGTGCCGGCGCGGCCGGCGCCGGGTTGGGCTGGGCAGGCTGTCCGTTTGCCTGGGCTGGCAGTCCGTTCGGCTGTGCCGGCGGAACGTTCGGCGGCAGCTGAGGCGTGCCCGGCGCAAAAAACTGGCCCACAGTTGGCATCGGCGGTGCCGGCCCCAGGCCGCCGGGCGGCAGGCCCGTAGCGACTTCCGCCTCCTGCGCCACCTGGGCAATGTTCAGCGTCAGATCCTGCTGCTGGTTGTTGCGGATCAGGGTGACGCGCGCTTCGGGCGAGGTGCCGAGGGTGTTCAGGATCGCCTGGCCGCGGTCCTGGTCGTCTAGCGGGGTACCGTTGATGGCGATGACCTCGTCCCCCGGACGCAGTCCGAGGCGCGCGAAGGCCAGGCGGTTGCGGCCCGGGTAGACGCGGAATCCCTTCACCCTGTCGCCGTCCATCACCGCCTGCGGTCGCAGCAGATCCGCAATCAGGCCCGGCTGCTCGGTGAGCGCCTTGCGCATGCGCTCGACCACCGGGCTCTGGGTCGGTAGCGAGGCGGCCGAGGGCGCGGGCGCCGCGCCGCTGGACTGACGGGGCAGGACCAGGGACTCGAGCTGCCCGTTACGGTCGATGATCACGCGGTCGATGTACACGGAATGAAGCCGCGCGCCCCCTGGAACGGCGTCGCCAACCGCGTGCACTTTTGCGGTCTGTGCGGTCTGTCCGAGGATTGCCAGGCCATTTTGAGGATCATTGCCGGCGATGATTCCGGTGAGTACCAGCGGCATGCTCGTCTGTGGGGCGTCGGCGTCGCTGCGCGGCGCCACCGCGGCCGCCCCGAACAGATGTGCATTGGTGATCGCCGCGACGTCGGTAAAGCGCGACTGCAGCGGCGGCGGCAGCGGCACCGCGCCGCGCGGCGGGCGTCCGGCACCGGCGAGACCGGTGACGATGAACGCCGCCTGCACGCCGAGCGCGAGCGCCAGCGCCCAGGTGGCAAGGCGCGGCGCCCCTGTGCGCAGTACCGTGCGCCAGCGCTCCGACGCAG
This sequence comes from Steroidobacteraceae bacterium, assembly GCA_036497085.1. Lineage (GTDB taxonomy): Bacteria > Pseudomonadota > Gammaproteobacteria > Steroidobacterales > Steroidobacteraceae > 13-2-20CM-66-19. The sequence continues at coordinate 14,242 of DASXKA010000010.1, forward strand.
GTAAACCTTCGAGCCAGGAAGCAGCGTTCATGAGGCCAAAAGCATGAGCTTAACGGACGTTAACAAGACAGCTCGCACAGGGCAGAGCACCCGCCGCGCAGGGGTCGCAGCGGCCAATCCGTACAATGATACGGGCCGGCTGCTCGCGCTCTCAAGCGATTGTTTCTGCAGGAGTATGCACATCACATTGTCCCGCTCTTGTGTTGCCGTTTCACGACCCCTATAAAGAACGCCATGCCCGAGCAGCATCCGGTCCGTCCCGACTCCGGCATTGCCGTAGAAGAGGCGCAACCGGAGGTCAAGCAGCCACCTCTGTACCGGGTAGTGCTACTCAATGACGATTACACCCCCATGGAGTTTGTGGTCGATGTGCTGGAAAAGTTCTTTGGCCTCAACCGCCCGAACGCCACCCGGATCATGCTCGAGGTTCATACCAGGGGTAAGGGCGTCTGCGGGGTCTTCACATACGAGATCGCTGAAACTAAGGTGGCGCAGGTGACGACTTACGCCCGGGATCACCAGCATCCGCTGATGTGCACCCTGGAAGAGGCCTGAACGGACGCAACGGACACAGAAAGGCTCGGCTCAAAGTGCTGTCGAACGAACTGGAATACTGCCTCAACGACGCCTTCCACCAGGCGCGAGAGGCGCGCCACGAGTACCTGACGGTCGAGCATCTGCTGCTCGCCATACTCGATACTCCCAAGGTGCGCGAGGTGCTGCGCGCCTGCGGCGTGGACTTCGCGAGACTCCGCCAGGAGCTCAAGGAGCACATCGAGCAGTCCACCCCGCGGCTCGAGGACGGCGAGGAGCGCGAAGTGCAGCCGACGCTCGGCTTCCAGAGGGTGCTGCAGCGCGCGCTGTTCCACGTACAGTCGAGCGGCAAGAAAGAGGTCGGGGTCACCAACGTGCTGGTCGCCATCTTCAGCGAGAAGCAGAGCCACGCCGTGTTCCTGCTGAACCGCCAGCACGTCACGCGGCTCGACGTCGTCAACTACATCTCCCACGGGCTCTCGAAGATCGCCGAGGAGAAGACCGAGAAGGAGGATGGTCAGGCGGAGGGTGAGCGTGACGTCGAGGGTGGCAGCGCGCTCGAGAAATACACGAGCAACCTCAACCGCATGGCGCAGGACGGGCGCATCGATCCGTTGATCGGGCGCAAGCTGGAGGTGGAGCGCACCATCGAGATCCTGTGCCGCCGCCGCAAGAACAACCCGCTGTACGTCGGCGAGGCCGGCGTCGGCAAGACCGCGATCGCCGAAGGACTGGCGCGGCTCATCGTCGAGGGCAAGGTGCCCGAGGTGCTGGCCGACTGCACGATCTTCGCGCTCGACATGGGTGCACTGATCGCCGGCACCAAGTACCGCGGCGACTTCGAGAAGCGCCTGAAGAGCGTGATCACCGAGCTGAAAAAGCTCCCCGGGGCGGTGCTCTTCATCGACGAGATCCACACCGTGATCGGTGCCGGCGCCGCCTCGGGCGGCGTGATGGATGCGTCCAACCTCATCAAGCCGGTGCTTTCCAACGGCGAGATCCGCTGCATTGGCTCGACCACCTACAGTGAGTACCGCGGGATCTTCGAGAAGGATCACGCGCTCGCCCGGCGCTTCCAGAAGATTGACGTGGTCGAACCCTCGGTGGCCGAGACCATCGACATCCTCTTCGGCCTCAAGCCGCGCTTCGAAGAGCATCACGGCATTACCTATGCGGACGACGCGCTGCGCGCTGCCGCGGAGCTCGCCGCGCGCCACATCAACGAGCGCCATCTGCCCGACAAGGCCATCGACGTGGTCGACGAGGCCGGAGCGCGCGCGCGCCTGAAGCCGATCGCCGAGCGCGACCCAGTGGTCGGAGTGCGGCACATCGAGGACGTGGTGGCGCGCATGGCGCGCATCCCGGCCAAGAGCGTCTCGATCTCCGACAAGGAGGTACTGAGGAACCTCGAGCGCAACCTGAAGCTGGTGATCTTCGGTCAGGACAAGGCAATCGAGGCGCTCGGCGCTGCCATCAAGATGGCGCGCTCGGGCCTCGCTGAAGTGCGCAAGCCCGTCGGCAGCTTCCTGTTCGCAGGGCCCACCGGCGTCGGCAAGACCGAAGTCACGCGGCAGCTCGCCATCGCCATGGGCGTCGAGTTCCTGCGCTTCGACATGTCCGAATACATGGAGCGCCACACGGTGTCACGGCTGATCGGCGCACCGCCGGGCTATGTCGGCTTCGACCAGGGCGGACTGCTTACCGAGGCCATAGCCAAGCACCCGCACTGTGTACTGCTGCTCGATGAGGTCGAAAAGGCGCATCCCGACGTCTTCAACCTCCTGCTGCAGGTGATGGATCACGGCACGCTCACCGACAACAACGGCCGCAAGGCCGACTTCCGTCACGTCATCATCGTGATGACAACCAACGCCGGTGCCCAGGAGATGTCGCGTCCGTCGATCGGCTTCACTCACGCCGACAACGCGACCGACGGCATGGAGGCGATCCGCCGGATCTTCAGCCCCGAGTTCCGCAACCGCCTCGATGCCGTCATCCAGTTTGCCGCGCTCGACCCCGCGACCATCGAGCGCGTGGTGGACAAGCTGATCCTCGAAGTCGAAGCGCAACTCGAGCAGAAGGGCGTCACGATCTCTCTCGACGATGCGGCGCGGCGCTGGGTGGCCAGCAAGGGCTACGACCCGAAGATGGGCGCGCGTCCCATGGCGCGCACCATTCAGGAGCACATCAAACGGCCGCTCGCGGAGGAGCTGCTGTTCGGACGCCTGGCGAGCGGCGGACACGTGTGCGTGTCGGTCAAGGAGGACGGAGCGGAGCTCGTCCTGCACATCGAGCCGGCGCAGGTTCCGGCCGTCACCGTCTAGGCACTATCGGCCGCGATAAATGATGCGGCCCTTGGTGAGATCGTAGGGAGTCATTTCGACCGTCACCGCGTCGCCGGTCAGGATGCGGATGTAGTTTTTGCGCATCTTGCCCGAGATGTGTGCGGTCACGACGTGGCCGTTCTTCAGCTTCACCCGGAAAGTCGTATTGGGCAGGGTCTCGACGACCTCGCCTTCCATCTGAATCGCGTCTTCTTTGGACATGGTGCCTTTAACGACTGCGGGGGCGCGAATTGGAGCACAAAGGCTGCCGGTAAGGCAATTTGCGCGGGCCCCGCGCCTACGTCAGGTGCGGCGACGGCAGCGCCGCCTGTTCGCGCAGCAACCGCTGGAACTGGGCACGCGGAATGGTACGGGCACCGAGAGTCCCGAGGTGGCGCGAATAGAGCTGGCAGTCGATCACCGCGATGCTGTTGCGCAGGCACACCGCCACCAGATGGGCGAGCGCCACCTTGGAGCCATCGCGCACGGCGCTGAACATGGACTCCCCGAAGAACACACCGCCAAGGCGCACGCCGTAGAGCCCGCCGGCCAGCCGGCCGTCGCGCCAGGCTTCGACGCTGTGAGCGCATCCCAGACGGTGGAGTGTCAGGTACGCCGTACGCATGTCGCAGGTGATCCAGGTGCCCGGGCTCGCGGCGCGCGGCGCGGCGCAGCCGTCGATCACGGCGACGAAGTCACGGTCGATCGAGTTGCTGAAGCCGCCGTTGCGCAGCGTCTTGGCGAGGCTCCTGGTGCAATGAAACTCCTCGGGAAAGAGCACCGCGCGCGGATCGGGTGACCACCACAGCACCGGCTGTCCGGGGGAGTACCAGGGAAAGATGCCGCGCCGGTATGCAGCCAGCAGCCGCTCGGGCGAGAGATCACCCCCCGCAGCGAGCAGCCCCGGCGGGTCCTCGAGCGCCTGTTCGGGCGGCGGAAACCACTCGGGCGAATCGTGCGCCGAGAGCCAGGTTACGGTCTTCATGCGCGCTTACCGGGCGGTGCGCCGTCCGCGATAGGGGACGTGCTCCTGGACTTCGAGTGCGTAGTTCTCGACCGCGGCGCCCTCGCGCTCGAGGTATTGGGCGATCGCGGCGCGAAACTGCCGGTCGGCGATGAAATGCGCCGACCAGGTGAGCTGCGGCTCGAAGCCGCGGCTCACCTTGTGCTCGCCCTGCGTGCCGGGCTCGAAGCGCTGCAGGCCGTGCTCGATGCAGAACTCGATCCCCTGGTGATAGCAGGTCTCGAAGTGCAGGCTGTGGAAATCAGCCGCGGAGCCCCAGTAGCGGCCGTAGAGCGTGTCCTCGCTACGGAAGAAGATCGCGACCGCGAACAGGGTGCGCCCGTGCACGGCGAGCTTCACCATGAGTGATTCGGGCAGCCGCCTGGCAATCTCGGCAAAGAACGCGGGCGTCAGATACGGCTCGTGCCCGTGACGCAGAAAGGTGTCGCGATGCAGGGCGTAGATCCGCTCGAGGAGCGGCGCATCGAGCTCGCCCCCGAAGCGTGTCTCGAAGCGCACGCCGTTCTCGGCAACGCGCCGGCGCTCGCGGCGCGCCTTCTTGCGCTTCTCCGCGGTGAAGGACTCGAGATAGTCCTCGAAGCTCGCGTAACCGCGGTTGCTCCAATGGAACTGGCAGTCGCGTCGCAGCAGCCAGCCGCGCGCGGCGCAGGCCGCGCGCGCGGGCTCATCGAGAAACAGCGCATGCACGCCCGAGATGCCCTGGCTCACGCTGTCGCGCTCGAGAGCTTCGAGGAGTCGCGCGGCGATGTCTCCCTGCCCGGCCCCCCCGCGCACCAGCAGGCGCGGGCTGGTCGCGGGAGTGAAGGGAGTCGCGAGGGTGAGCTTCGGATAGTAGCGCCGCCCGAGCCGCTCGTACGCCTCCGCCCAGCCGAAGTCGAAGACGAATTCGCCGTAGGAGTGCGACTTGAGGTACACGGCGGCGGCACCCGCGAGGCCCGCGGCGTCGTGCAGGTTGAGGTAGTGCGGCTGCCATCCGCTGCCCGCGCCGACGCAGCCCGTGTGCTCGAGAGCCGCGAGAAACTCATGGCGAGCGAAGGGATGCGTGCCGCCGGCGAGCGCATTCCACTCGCGCGCGTCGAGCTGATCGATGCTGGAGCAGAACTCGATCCGTTCGGCGGGCATGGCGGGTCGCGCTCGCTAGGCGTGGGTGCGGGCGTCGAGCGTTTCGAGGTAGCGATCGGCATCGAGCGCGGCCATGCAGCCGGACCCCGCGGAGGTTACCGCCTGGCGGTACACGTGGTCGGCCACGTCGCCGGCGGCAAACACGCCCGGCACACTGGTCGCCGTCGCGTCGCCGTCGATTCCGCTCTTCACCGTGATGTAGCCGCCGCGCATGGCGAGCTGCCCCTCGAAGAGCGTCGTGTTGGGCGTGTGGCCGATGGCGACGAACAACCCCGTCAACTCGAGCGTCTGCGCCGCGCCCGCGGGCAAGGCGCGCAAGCGCACGCCGCTCACGCCCTGCTCGTCGCCGAGCACCTCGTCCACCGTGTGATTCCAGACGATCGACATCTTGCCGGCCTTCACTTCGCGGAACAGCCGGTCCTGCAGGATCTTCTCGGCGCGCAGCCTGTCGCGCCGATGCACCAGCGTCACGTGCCGGGCAATGTGCGAGAGATACAGCGCCTCCTCGACCGCGGTGTTGCCGCCGCCGACCACCGCGACGCGCTGGTCGCGAAAGAAAAAGCCGTCGCAGGTGGCGCAGGCCGACACACCGCGGCCGCGGAACTTCTCCTCCGACGGGAGCCCGAGATAGCGGGCGCTCGCACCCGTGGCGATGATGAGCGCGTCGCAGCTGTAGTGGGCCGCCTCACCTGCGAGGGTGAACGGTCGCACCCCGAGATCGACCGAGACGAGGTGGTCGCTCACGATCTCGGTGGCAAAGCGCTCGGCGTGGCGCCGCATGCGCTCCATCAGAGCCGGGCCCTGCAGGCCCTCGATGTCTCCCGGCCAGTTGTCGACGTCGGTGGTGGTCATGAGCTGGCCGCCGGGTGCCATGCCGGTGATGAGGAGCGGTGCGCGATTGGCGCGCGCGGCGTACACCGCGGCGCTGTAGCCCGCGGGCCCCGACCCCAGAATAATCAAGCGGCTATGGCGGGTTTTCGGTGAGGTCATCTGTGCCATCGGTGCATGGTACCAAGCCCTATAATGCGGGCCGTCTATCTTAAGACGGGGTAGTGAGAATTGGCTGAGACCCAGGTCCAGGCGCGCAACGGCTCGCGCCTCACGGCGGCGGTGTCCCGCGCCCTGCGCGAGAGCGCGGTGATCGCGCTCGCGATCGTCGCGCTCACACTGTTCGTGGCGCTCGCCAGCTATAGTCCCGACGACCCGGGATTCTCGTACACCGGCAACGCAGCGCCGATCCACAACCGAATCGGCGTCGCCGGCGCCTGGGTGAGCGACGTACTGTTCTTTCTGTTCGGCTGGCCGGCGTTCCTGGTGCCGGCGGTAATGGCGCTCGCCGCCTGGGGGCTGCAGCGCCGCGCGCAGGGCGTGACGGTCTCGCGCATGAACACCGCGGTGCGTGTGGCCGGCTTCGTACTGCTGCTCGCGGCGAGCTGCGGCCTGACGACGCTGCACTGGGACGCGGGCATGCTGCGGCAGACCGCCGGCGGCGTGGTCGGCGGCCTCGTCGGGAAGGGACTGGCGTCCTGGCTGGATTTTCTCGGCGCGACACTCCTGCTCATTGCCGCCTGGATGGCCGGGCTGTCGGTGGCCTTCCACGTGTCGTGGCTCACGGTGATGGACCGGATGGGCGGGCTCACCTGGGGCGCCGTCGGCTGGCTGCGTGCGCGCCTGGTCTCGCGCAAGGACGTGGCCGAGGGACGCGAGCGGCGCCAGGCGCGCAAGGAGGCGGTTGAGATCGAGCAGAAGAAGTCGGCGACGCGTGCGCCGCCGCGCATCGAGCCGCCGCGACCGCTGGTCGAGAAGAGTGCGCGCGTCGAGCGCGAGCGCCAGGTACCGCTGTTCGATCCGCCCAAGGCGAGCGAGCTGCCGCCCCTGAAGCTCCTCGACGATCCGCCGGCGCGCGAGCCGCTCTATTCGGCCGAGGCACTCGAGGCGCTGTCGCGCCTGGTGGAAATGAAGCTCAAGGACTTCGGCATCGACGCCGAGGTGGTGGCGGTGCAGCCCGGGCCGGTCGTGACGCGCTTCGAGCTGCGGCCGGCGCCCGGGGTCAAGGCGAGCCAGATCACCGCGCTTGCCAAGGACCTGGCACGGGCGCTGTCGGTGCTGTCGGTGCGCGTCGTCGAGGTGATTCCCGGCAAGAGCGTCATGGGACTCGAGATCGCCAACGAGAAGCGCGAGACCGTCACGCTCGGAGAGATCATCCGCTCGCGGGCCTACGACGAGATGCACTCGCCGCTCGCCCTCGCGCTCGGCAAGGACATCGGCGGCCAGCCGGTGGTTGCGGACCTGACGCGCATGCCGCACCTGCTGATTGCCGGCACCACCGGCTCGGGCAAGTCGGTGGCGCTCAACGCCATGGTGCTATCGCTCCTCTATAAGTCCACGGCCGAGCACGTGCGGCTCATCATGATCGATCCGAAGATGCTGGAGCTCTCGGTCTACGAGGGTATTCCGCACCTGCTGGCGCCGGTCGTCACCGACATGAAGCAGGCGTCGAACGCGCTGCGCTGGGGCGTCGTGGAGATGGACCGGCGCCACCAGCTGATGGCGGCGCTCGGGGTACGCAACATCGCCGGATTCAACCGCCGGGTGAAGGATGCGATCGATGCCGGCAAGCCCATCCGCGACCCCGTGATGATGGCGCGGGCGGCGAACGACCCGACCATCGATCAGAGGCAGATCCTCGACCTGACGCCGCTGCCCTATATCGTGGTCATCATCGATGAGTTTGCCGACCTGATGATGATCGTCGGCAAGAAGGTCGAGGAGCTCATCACGCGGCTCGCGCAGAAAGCGCGCGCCTCGGGGATTCACCTGGTGCTCGCGACGCAGCGGCCATCGGTGGACGTGATCACCGGCCTCATCAAGGCGAATATTCCCTGCCGCATCGCCTTCCAGGTGTCGGCGCGGGTCGACTCGCGCACCATCCTTGACCAGATGGGCGCGGAAACGCTGCTCGGACACGGCGACATGCTGTATCTGCCGCCCGGAACCTCGATGCCGACACGCGTGCACGGGGCGTTCGTATCCGACGCCGAGGTGCACCGCGTGGTGGACGCGCTGAAGATGCACGTGCCGCCGGATTACATCGAGGAGGTGCTGTCGGGACCGCGCGGACCGGTTCCCGGCATCTCGGGGGAGGAGGGCGAGGCCGAAGGTGTCGGCGGCGGCGACTCCGAGGAGGACCCGCTCTACGACGAGGCGGTGCGCATCGTGACCACGGAGCGCAAGCCATCCATCTCCTACGTGCAGCGGCGGCTCAAGATCGGCTACAACCGTGCGGCACGGCTGCTCGAGGCGATGGAGCTCGCCGGGCTCGTCGGGCCGCTGCAGTCCAATGGGGCGCGGGATGTGCTGGCGCCGGCGCCACCGGGGGACTGACGTGCCGGACGCATACGTCGGAGCAGCCGCGCGCGCTCTCAGTCTCGGCCTGGCGCTGGTGCTTGCCACGTCGGCGGCGGTGGCAGGAGCGCCACCGGCGGCGGCAGCTGCATCGGTGCCCGCCGTCCCGGCACGGTCGACGCCGGAGCAGTCGCAGCCGACGCAGCTCGATGCGTACCTGGATCATCTGAAGACGCTGCGTGCGAGCTTTCTGCAGACGCTCGCCGACGGTCAGGGTCGCGAGATCGATCGCGCGAGCGGCACGATCATCGTCGAGCGCCCGGGCAAGTTCAGCTGGGACATCCACCCACAGTCGGGCAGCGGTGCCGGCACCGCCGGCCAGCTCCTGGTCTGCGACGGGCGCAACCTCTGGTTCTTCGACCGCGACCTCGAGCAGGTGACGGTGAAGCCGGTCGACGCCGCGCTGTCGGCGACTCCCGCGCTGCTGCTGTCGGGTGCGCTCGACGTGCGCAGGAACTTCAACATTACGCCGGCCGGCGAGCGCCAGGGGCTCCAGTGGGTGCTGGTCGAGCCGCACGGTGCGGAGGCGGACTTTCGCGAAGCGCTGTTCGGCTTCGACAAGGGTGAGCTGAAGCGGATGATTCTCGAGGACAAGCTCGACCAGACTGCGACCGTCATATTCGACAAGGTCGAGCGCAACGCGCCGGTGAGTGCCGCGGAGGTGAGCTTCACGCCGCCCAAGGGCGCCGACGTGATCGGAACGCCGCGCAAATGAGCGCGGCGGTCGCCGAGGCGCTCCGGCCGCTCGCCGACCGCATGCGGCCGCGCCGCCTCGAGGAATTCATCGGCCAGCGGCACCTGCTCGCGCCGGGCAAGCCTCTTTACGCGAGCATCAGGTCGGGGCAGCTGCACTCCCTCATCCTGTGGGGGCCACCGGGCACCGGCAAGACGACCCTGGCGCGTCTCATCGCGCAGACCGCCAACGCGCAGTTCATCCCGCTGTCGGCGGTGATGGCCGGGGTCAAGGACATCCGCGCGGCGGTCGAGAGCGCGCGTGCGGCGCGCGCTGCCGACGGCCGCCCGACGCTTCTGTTCCTCGACGAGGTGCATCGCTTCAACAAGGCGCAGCAGGACACCTTTCTGCCGTATGTCGAGGACGGCACGCTGACCTTCGTCGGCGCGACCACCGAGAACCCTTCGTTCGAGGTCATCAGCGCGCTGCTGTCACGCGCCCGTATCTACGTTCTCAAGGCTCTGGCTCCCGAGGATCTGGAGGCGGTGCTGCACGCTGCGCTCGCCGACCAGGAGCGCGGACTCGGGCGCGAGCGCATCGAGGCCGAGCCCGAGGCGCTCGCGCTGCTCGCGCATGCCGCCGACGGCGATGCGCGCCGCGCGCTCAACATGCTCGAGCTCGCCGCATCGCTGGCGCACGCCGGCAGCACGCCGCGCAAGCTCGGCGAGCCACTCGCGCGCGAGGTTGCGGGCGGCGGACACCGCCGCTTCGACAAGGGCGGGGAGCAGTTCTACGACCAGATCTCGGCGCTGCACAAGGCGGTGCGCGGCTCCGATCCCGACGCGGCGCTCTACTGGCTGTGCCGCATGCTCGATGGCGGCTGCGATCCGCGCTACATCGCGCGGCGCGTGCTGCGCATGGCGAGCGAGGACCTGGGGCTCGCCGATCCGCGCGCGCTCGCGCTCACGCTCGATGCCTGGGAAGCGTACGAGCGGCTCGGTACGCCGGAAGGTGAGTTGGCGCTCGCCACCGCAGTGGTGTATCTCGCCTGCGCACCCAAGAGCAATGCCGTGTATGTGGCGATGGGGGAGGCGATGGCGGACGTAGCCGAATTCGGCACGCTGGAGGTGCCACTCAAGCTGCGCAACGCGCCGACCCGACTCATGAAGGAGCTCGGCTACGGACGCGACTACCGCTACGCGCATGATGAGCCCGATGGCTTCGCCGCCGGTGAGCGCTACCTGCCGGACGCAATGCCGGATCGGCGATACTATCGGCCGGTTGCGCGCGGCCTGGAGCTCAAGATTGCCGAAGCGCTGGCGCGCCTGCGAAGCCAACCAGCGGCGCCGAAGGGTAACGAGTGATCGATCCGAAGCTGCTGCGTAACGAGCCCGAGGAAGTGGCGCGCAATCTTTCGCGCCGCGGTTACCTTCTGGACGTCGCGGCGCTCAAGGCGCTCGAGGAAAAACGCAAGCCCTGGGCGGTTGAGGTCGACCGGCTGCGCGCCGGGCGCAATGCCAACGCCAAGGCAGTCGGCATAGCCAAGGGGCGCGGCGAGGATGCGGGTGCGCTCATTGCGCGCGGCGAGGCGCTCACCAGCGAGCTCGCAGTCACGGAGGGCCAGCTCGCCGCCGTGCAGGGCGAGCTCGAGCAGTGGCAGCTCGGGCTGCCGAATCTGCTGCACGACTCGGTGCCCGACGGGCGGGATGAGAGCGCCAACCGCGAGGTGCGCCGCTGGGGTGAGCCGCGTCGCCTCGGCTTCAAGGCGCGCGATCACGTCGAGATCGGTGAGCACCTGGCGGGGCTGGACTTCGAAGCGGCGGCACGCATGTCCGGCGCGCGCTTCGTCGTGATGCGCGGTGCGGTCGCCCGCCTGCATCGGGCGCTTGCGCAGTTCATGCTCGACCTGCACACGCGCGAGCATGGCTATACCGAGGTGTACGTGCCGTATCTGGTGCAGCGCCAGGCGCTCACCGGTACCGGACAGTTGCCGAAATTCGAGCCGGACCTGTTCGCGGTGGGCGGCGAGCAGGGCTTCTTTCTCATCCCTACCGCCGAGGTTCCGGTCACCAACCTGGTGCGCGAGCAGATCGTGGCGGCGGAGAGACTGCCGCTCAAGTTCGTGGCGCACACACCGTGCTTCCGTTCGGAGGCGGGGGCGGCGGGCAAGGACACCCGCGGGATGATCCGCAACCACCAGTTCGACAAGGTGGAGCTGGTGCAGATCGTGCGCCCGTCGGATTCCTACGCGGCGCTCGAGGAGCTCACCGGACACGCCGAGACTGTGTTGCAGCGGCTCGAGATCCCGTACCGCACCGTAGTGCTGTGCGCGGGCGATACGGGCTTCGGCTCCGCCAAGACCTACGATCTCGAGGCCTGGTTGCCCTCGCAGGAGCGCTACCGGGAGATCTCCTCGTGCAGCAACTTCGAGGCGTTTCAGGCGCGGCGTCTGCAGGCACGCTGGCGCAATCCGCTCGACAAGAAGCCAGAAGCGCTGCACACCCTCAACGGCTCGGGGCTCGCAGTGGGGCGCACTCTGGTGGCGCTGCTCGAGAACTGCCAGCACGAGGACGGGTCGGTGGACGTGCCCCAGGCGCTACGTCCCTGGCTCGGAGGGCTCGCACGCCTCACACCGGCGACCATCGATAGCCGTTGATGAGTTGCAGCATGCCGACCGAGCCGAGCGCGCGTTCCACGGGGGGCTCGTGAGCGCGCCCTCGGTCACGCGTCGCAGGTTCGTGCTGGTGGCGGGCACCCTCGGCGGGGCGCTGGTGCTCGGGATCGCGGCACGGCGGCTCGAGCGTCGCGAGGGCGCGGCGGGCGGCGGGCCGGGCGTGCTGAACGCCTTCGTCCGGATCGGACCCGGCAAGCGTGTCACACTCGTGTTGCCCAAGGTCGAGATGGGGCAGGGCACCTATACCTCGCTCGCGATGCTCATCGCCGAAGAGCTCGAGGTGAGTCTCGATGCGGTGAACATCGAGGCCGCTCCACCCAATCCCGAGGTGTATGGCTTCGTGCCGGACCCGGCGGCGGACGAGGGTCTGAGGTTCGATCAATCGACCGGCACGTCGCTCTCGATCATTCAATGCTGGATGCCGCTGCGCCAGGCGGGCGCGACCGCGCGTCTCATGCTGGTCCAGGCGGCGGCCCGGCGCTGGGATGTCCCGATCGAGAGTTGTCACGCCGAGAAGGGTTCGGTGGTCCACGCCGATTCCGGCCGGCGTCTCGGCTACGAGGCGCTGGCCGTTGAGGCGGCCGCGCTTCCCGTGCCGCCGCCGCCGCCGCTCAAGGCGGCTAAGGACTTCCGGCTGATCGGTCGCGCGACTCGGCGGCTCGACGGCGCGACCAAGGTCGACGGCAGCGCGCGCTTCGGCATCGACGCGCGCCCGTCCGGGGCGAAGGTGGCCGTGATCGCAATTGCGCCGGTCGTCGGCGGCAGGGTCGGCGCGGCAGCCGACACCGCGGCGTTGTCGGTGGCCGGCGTGCGGCAGGTGGTGAACGAGGGCGATCTCATCGCCGTCGTCGCGGACGACACCTGGGGGGCGATGAAGGGGATGAAGGCGCTCGCGCCGCGCTGGAACGACGGCGCGAACGCCGACGTGCAGCAGGCAGCGCTGGTCGCCGCCCTCGAGAGCGCGGTGGGCGAAAAGGGTGCTGTTGCCCTCAGCAGGGGCTCGCCGGTCCCGACCGGGCGCGGTGCGACGCACGTGGAAGCGACTTACCATCAGCCCTTCCTCGCGCACGCGACCCTCGAGCCGATGAACTGTACGGTCGACTGGCGCGAGGCTGAGTGCGAGATCTGGACCGGCACGCAGGCGCCCGACCGCGCGGTCGCGAAGCTCGCCGCTCTCGGCCTCAAGCCCGAGCAGATCATCCTGCACAACGAGTTCATCGGCGGCGGCTTCGGCCGTCGTCTCGAGGTCGACGGCGTCGTGCTGGCGGCGCGTGTCGCGCGCCACGTACGCGGTCCGGTGCAGGTGCTGTGGAGCCGGGAGGAGGATATCCGCCACGACCGCTACCGCCCGTATTACGTGGATCAACTGACGGCATCGCTCGATGCGCAGGGGCGGCCGCTCGCGTGGCGGCACACCATTGCGGGCGCGGGCCTGTGGGCGCTCTACTACGGCGAAGGCACGGTCAAGAAGGGTGTGGACCCCGATGCGGTGACTTCGGCCGTCGACCTCGCCTATCCGCTCGAGAACATGGAGGTGCGTTTCGTGCGCCGCGACCCGCGCGGTGTGCCCATGGGGTGGTGGCGCGGCGTCGGCGCGACGCGCAGTGTATTCGCCGTCGAGAGTTTCGTGGACGAGTTGGCTGCCGCCGTGCGGCAGGATCCGGTGGGTTACCGGCGTGGGCTTCTCAAGGAGCCGCGCATGCTAGCCGTGCTCGACCTGGCCGCGGACCGCGCCGGCTGGGGCACGGCGCTGCCCGCGGGCAGCGGGCGCGGCGTCTCCATTCAATATGCCTTCGGCAGCTACCTTGCTCAGGTTGCCGAGGTGAGCGTGGACGGGCAGGGCAACCCCCATGTCGGACGTGTCGTCTGTGCGATGGACTGCGGCCAGGTGGTGAATCCCGACGGAGTGCGTGCGCAGCTCGAGGGGGGCGTGACCTTCGGCCTGAGCGCCGCGCTCACCAACGAGATCACGATCGCCGATGGGCGCGTGCAGCAGGGCAACTTCAACGATTTCCTGCCACTGCGGATCGATGAGGCGCCCAGGGTCGAGGTGCACCTCATCACCAGCAGCGAGACTCCGGGCGGAGTCGGTGAGACCGGCACCGCATGTGTGGCCGCGGCGCTCTGCAACGCCATCTATGCCGCAACCGGCAGGCGTGTGCGCACGCTGCCGGTGAGCCGCGGCCTCAAGGCCGCGGGCTTCGGTGCCGTGCCCTCGCGGCTCGCACTCGTTTGAACGCGCGCGACGCGCCGTTGCCGCCGCGCCGCGGGCGCGCTACCTTGTGAGAAGGTCGCTGCACCGCTGGTGTGGCTATAGAACAACGGCTGGCGTTTCTTAAGGGGAGGCTTCATGCGGCGCAGTCACCGGTACGGGTCCATACGCGCGCGTGCCGGCGCGCAGCTCATGGCGGCAGCTTTGGCTTGCGGCAGTGCCGCGTCCTGGGCCGATCAGCAGCCGGCGCAGCCCACCGAGGAAGCGGCGCCCGCAGGCACGCTGCAGGAAGTGGTGGTGACCGCGACACGCCGCGAGCAGAGTCTGAGCAAGGTGCCGATCAGCGTGACCGCGCTCACGCAGGAGAACCTCGACCTGCGCGGCATCAAGGACTTCTCCGAGGTTGCCCGCTTCACCCCCGGTGTGAATTTCGATACCTCCGGCACCAACAACATCTCGATCCGTGGCATCTCCGGCACCGGCGGCGCCGGCACCACCGGCATCTATCTCGACGACACGCCGATCCAGATGCGGGCGCTCGCCTTCAATCCCGACGAGGCGCTGCCGAAGTCCTTCGACATCGATCGCGTGGAAGTGTTGCGCGGGCCGCAGGGCACGCTGTTCGGCGCTGGCTCCGAGGGTGGCACGGTGCGCTACATCACGACTCAGCCCTCGCTGACTCGGACCAGCATCTACAGTCGCGCGGAAGTCTCGACCACCAAGGGCGGCGATCAGAGCTACGAGGCGGGGGTCGCGGTCGGCGGCCCCCTGGTCGAAGGCACCGTCGGAGCGCGCCTCACACTCTGGTACCGGCACGACGGCGGCTGGATCAACGACATCAACCCGGTGACGCTGGCGCCCGTTCAGCAGAACGCCAACTATGCCAACAACTACGTCGCACGGCTCGCGTTCCTCTGGTCGCCGAATGCGAACTGGCAGTTCACGCCGTCGATCTACTACCAGGACTCGCGGCGCAACGACATCAACAACTTCTGGCCCCTGTATTCGAACCCGTCCGGCAACAGTTTCGTCAACGCCGACCCCTCGCAGCGTCACGTTCCGGACAGGTTCACTCTCACCTCGCTCAAGATCCAGGGGGATCTGGGCGCGGTGCAGCTCATTTCCAACACCTCCTACTACGATCGGCACAACCAGGACGGTTACGAGGGGACGCTCTACAATCTCGGCTTCTACCAGCTGTTCGTGTACCTTCCGCCCTATTCGACCGGGGCGTCATACCCGCTGATCGACGGCAACGGCGTCCACCTGCCGGCCGGCGCCACCGACTATGTGTCGCCTTCGACGGTCGACAACACTCAGCAGAACATCACCCAGGAGATCCGCCTGCAGTCGAGCGATCCGAACGCACGGCTCCTGTGGACCACGGGCGTATTCCTCAGTGAGAACCGCCAGACCTATCTGGAGCAGATTCATGACCCGCTGCTCAGCGAGTTCC
Organism: Steroidobacteraceae bacterium; assembly: GCA_036497085.1. Taxonomy (GTDB): domain Bacteria; phylum Pseudomonadota; class Gammaproteobacteria; order Steroidobacterales; family Steroidobacteraceae; genus 13-2-20CM-66-19. Next base: position 29,666 of record DASXKA010000010.1, read on the forward strand.
AGAACGCGCTGATCGGCGACCCGAACATCGTTGACGTGTTCGGCGTCGGCTACGACCCGGCATTTCCGAATGACTCATACTTCCTGCAGACCCACGCCAAGGATCAGCAGTACGCGCTGTTCGGCGAGCTCACCTACGGCCTCACTGAGAAGCTGAAGGCGACGGCCGGGGCCCGTCTCTCGAAGAACAAGTACTCGTTCGACACGTTCACCGGAGGGCCGCAGCTGTTCGGGCCGTCGACGACCGGCTCGGGCAACAATTCGGAGAACTCGTTTACGCCGAAGCTGAGCCTGCAGTACCAGGCCGACCCCAACAACATGTTCTATACGACCTATGCAAAGGGCTACCGTCCGGGCGGCGCCAACAATCCTCTGCCCTTCGCCGCCTGCTCGGTGGATTTCACGAATTTGGGCATTCCGAACGCGCCCACGACCTACGGCTCCGACACCGTCGGCAGCTTCGAGATCGGCGCCAAGAACAACATCAACAACCGGATCAGGATCGCCAGCAGCATCTACTACATAAACTGGAACAACATCCAGCAGGTGGTCGTGCCGCCGATCTGCCAGATCTCCTTCATCGCCAATCTCGGTAAGGCGGTCGCCAAGGGCATCGATCTGCAAGTTGATGCCTCCATCACCGACGCGCTGACGGCGGAGGTCGCCGCCGGGTACACCTCGGCACGCTATACCCAGGACTCGAGACTGAGCCCCACCGAGGCGGTACCCGTCGTTGCCAACGGCGATGCGATCGTCGCGCAGAGCAGCGAGACCGGCGCCGGCCAGCCGACCGCGCCGGTGACGGTGGCTGCCGGGCTCGAGTACCGCTTCAGCGTTCTCGCACATGAGAGCTTCGTGCGCGTCGATTACGAGTACCAAGGCCGCGCCAAGTGGGCGAGCGCCGGGCAGGATCCTGGCACCCTGCAGTTCGATCCGGCGAACTACCCGCTGGCGGGGACCTCGCTCACGAGCCTGCGCGCCGGAATGCAGTTTGGCCAGTGGTCGCTCGCGGCGTTCTGCGACAACCTGACGAACACCCACGCACTCACGGATTTCAACTGGACGATCAATCCCGGTGATGGGAGCAGTCGCCTGCAGCGTGAATATACTTTCAGGCCGCGCACCATCGGCATTACGGCCATCTTCCGCCAATAAGGCGGCGGCTCCCCGGCAGAGGCTGCCAGCGTCACGCCTCAGTAGTCGGCGGGTGGGGCCGGGCCACTGGCCGCGAGTGCGCGCACCACCTCGCGGCGCGTGTCCTGTACGTTGGCGAGCGGCAGGCGGCGTGCCTTGGCGAGCTCCGCCACGGTGAAGGGCTCAGGCACGGGGGCCGTCGCACCGGCGGGCGGGAAGCTCTCCGCCAGCCAGTTGAGCACTGCCGTCAGCTGCGCATCCGTGAGCGCCGAGTTGGCCGCGCCCGGCACGCGCACGAGGTAATCGCGTCCCGCGGCACTGCGCATGAAAAGGGCGAGCGAGCCCGCCAGTGGCGGGACCTTGCCCGGCACTCCCTGGCCCTGATCGCCGTGACAACCCATGCAGTAGAGAATGTAGTCCTGCGGCGGGCTGGCGAGCGAGCTGCGTACCAGCAGGGCGGCAACCAGCGCGCCGGCCGCCCGGAGCAGCAGGCGCATGCTCAGGGCTCCTCGGGCGCGACGCTCTTGCGATGCTCGCGCACTGCGGCGCCGTCGAGCGGATGGGCGCGCTCGGCGGCGATTTCCGCGGCCGTGAGCGGCGCCACGCTCGCGGGGGCGTGGGCAACTTCAAACACCACGAAGTTGAGCAGCGCCGCAAGACTCGCATCATCGAGCTGGCCGAACTCCGGCATGCGGAAGGCGTAGTGCCTGCCATCGACCACGACGTCGCCGTACATGCCGTACAGGACCGTCATCGCAAGTTGCCGCCGACCCTCGGCGCTGGCCGCATAGCGCGCGGGATACGAGAGGAGGGGCGGTGCAAGCGCAGGCAGGCCCGCGCCGGCAGGACCGTGGCACACCGCGCAGTTGCTCTGAAAGCTCGCTCCGCCCTGCGGGTAGTCGGGAGGCGTGTCGGCGGTCGCGCCACTCCCGGCGAGCCCCAGCGCGGCGAGCAGCGCGAAGGCCGGGGCGGCGGGCGCTGCGCCGGCGTCGCCGGTCACTTTTCCGCGACCCCGAGGATCACCGACACCGTGCAGTGATAGTTCGCGTCGGCGTTCGCCATGCACCAGTTGAGATCGTTGTTGCGTGACGGCCGGTACATCGGCTTCTCGCCCTCGGCGCGCGTGCAATCGCAGGTGCCGCACGTGGATTTCCCGCAGCAGTCGTTGTAGGAGACCATGTAGTCGCGCCCGTCGCGGGCGTTGTGGCAGGTGCCGACCCAGCTGATCGGCGAGGGGGCCGTGCCCGGCGGGCAGGAGGTCGAGGTTCCTCCGCAGCATGCGCACAGGAAGCCGTCGATGGCGCAGTACTTCCAGTAATCGCAGCTCTCGGCGCTGTCCGGTCCGGGGTGGGCTTCGTTGGCCTGCGCCCGGTTGCCGCGGTCGATGGGCAGCAGCGGGAGCAGCACGGCGCCGGTCAGCAGCCGCCCGAGATGGGCGAGCAGGCTGCGTCGCGACGTGCGCTGTGCCAGCGAGCGTGCGGACTGTTCGACGAGCCGATCGAGCGAGCGCATCACATACCCCGTGTCTGTCAGGGAGTCAGCATCATCCACGGCGTCTGCCCGAGCTTGCGCTCGACATGACGGATCTGCCCGCTCAGGGCGTCGATCACCGCGACGTCGGCGGTGTCGGTGGCGGCAAACAGCACCGGTGCGGGATCCTGCGTCACTTGCACGACGGTCACCCGCGAGAGCCCCTGGGCCTTCATCGGCCAGCGGGCGAGGCGCCGATGAGTTGCCATATCGAAGACCCAGATCTCCGTGCCGCCGTCCTTGTGAGTACCCTCGCCGCCCTTGTGCATCGGCACGTACAGCCGGCCGAGGCGCACATGAATGGCGCCGGGCTGCTGGGCACCCGGGCGCCACACGCCGCGCTCGCCGGCGCTCAGTAGCGACCACGGTGCCGACATCTGCGGCTGGGCGCCGCGGAAGTCGATCTCGTGCACCGCGCCGAGGAAGGAGAGGAACGTGAAGCCCACGGCCGTGGGGATTCCCTGTACGAACACCGGATCGCGGTCGGCGTCGAAGAACGGCTCGGATATGCTGCGAGAGACTTCCTTACCCTGCGCATCGAGCGTCACCGTCAGCAGCCGCCCGTTCTCGCAGATGGAGGAGACACGGCTTGGCCCCGAGGGGATGACCAGCACGCAGCCGGCGGTGTCGATCTCGCCCAGCACGGTCTTCTTTACCGGATCCAGTACGCCGAAACTCGCCGCGGGTGTCACGTACGAGACGTAGAGCAGCCGTGCGTCGCTGCTGTAGGCGAGGTCGAACACCGTAGGCATAGTCTGCGCGCGCTTCGGAGGCAGGATGATTTCGCCGCTGACGCTAAGCGTGTGGTTGTCGGTGAACTCGACCAGGTCGGTGCGTGCGCCGCGACTGCCGCGCGCGAAGTAAGTGGTACCGACGACCGTCGTCGCACCATCGGGCGAGAGGTTGAAGCTCGAGTAATAGCCCGCGTCGATCTGCCCAAGGCGGCGGAAGCTGTCGCCGTCGAACAGATGCACGCGCATGTCGGTCTCGTTGTCGAAAGCGTCATCGAACACGTACACCCAGTGCGGACCGGGTGCCGGCAGCTTCTCGACCGTGAGGTGCTCGGCGGGCAGGGGCGCGGGCGGTGTCGGTGTGGCGCACGGCGCGGCGCTCGCCAACGCGAGGCCGAGCGCCGCCGTCCAGCGCGGAAACGATTGCATCGGCCCCCCTCGGCAACGAATCTCGAATCCGCGCCGGAGTCTGGCACAACGGCGGGCGTGACGGAAGCCGCGCTGCAGGCTGGCCGGCCGCGTTTGATTGACCCGCGCGCCGCGCTGCCTATAGAGTCCCGCCGCCGACCGCAGGCTAAAAGCTCAATAATCGATCATCGATAGGGGGAAGGGCGATGCCGGCTGCGCCGCCGCAGTCGCTGTGGTCCGCGACCGCGACCGCAGCTCCTGCACTCACGCCGCTCACTGGCGCGACACGCGCCGACGTCGCGATCATCGGTGCGGGCTACACGGGATTGTCGGCGGCACTGCAGCTCGCGGCCGCGGGGCGCGCCGTGCTGGTGCTCGAAGCGAAGGCGTTGGGCGAGCGCGCCTCCGGCTTGAACGGTGGACAGGTGATTCCGGGATTGAAGACCGACCCGGATGCGCTCGAGGAGTTGTTTGGGGCCGAGCGCGGCGCGCGCCTGGTGGCGAGCGTCGCCGCCGGACCGGACCTGGTGTTCGAGCTCATCGAGCGTCACGGGATCGGATGCGACGCAGTCCGCAGCGGCTGGATCCAGCCGGCTACCTCCGAGGCCTCGCTGGCGCTGCTCGCCACGCGGGTCGCACAGTGGCGGCGGCGCGGCGCGGCGGTAGAGCTGCTGGGCGCGACCGAGGTGGGACAGCTCACCGGATCGCCGCGCTACTGCGGCGGATTGCTCGATCGTCGCGGCGGCACCGTGCAGCCGCTGTCCTACCTGCGCGGCCTCGCGCATGCAGTGGTACGCGCGGGCGGGCAGATCCGCGTACATACGCCCGCAATGCACCTGCGCCGCGCGCAGCGCGAGTGGCAGATCGGGACGCCGACCGGTGGCGTCAGCGCTTCGACGGTGATCTTGGCAACCAACGCCTACAGCGGCGAGCTGCTCGAGCCGCTGCGCCGGAGCATCATCGCCGTGCCGTCCTTCCAGGTGGCGACCGTGCCACTCAGGCCCGCCGAGCGGGCGCAGATTCTCCCCGGCGGCCAGGCCGCCTCCGACACCTGGCACCTGCTGCGCTACTTCCGTCTGGATGCCACGGGTCGGCTGGTGCTCGGAGCGCGCGGCACATTCGGGCAGCTGCCCGGGCCCCGCTCCAGTCGGCATCACTACCGGGCGGTGCGTGAGATCTACCCGCAGCTCGCGGGCGTCGCCTTCGAATATCACTGGGGAGGTCTGGTCGCCATGACGCGCGACCACATGCCGCACCTGCACGAGCTGGCGCCGGGGCTGCTCGCCGGGCTCGGCTACAATGGCCGCGGAGTCGCGATGGCGACTCTGATGGGGCGGCTCCTGGCGCAGCGTACGCTCGGCATGTCCGACGCCGAGCTCGCCTTTCCGGTCACTCCGGTGCGGCCGTTACCCTTCCACCGCGCGAGCAGCCTCGCCGCGCGGGCGGCGATTCAGTATCTGCGTGCGGTCGATGGTCTCGCCCGCATCCACACGAGGCTGCGGGGGGGATCGTCTTGGACCTGACCAAAGGCGTACTTGCGGTACTCGTCCTGGTGAACGTCGCATTCGTCATCGGCTGGCTGCTGGCGATGCGGCGCCAAGGGCTGCGCGGCCGTCCGCAGCTGCCGGACGTAGCTATCGGCGCCCTCACGACGTTTCTCGATACGCTCGGGATCGGGTCGTTCGCGCCGACCACTGCGCTGCTCAAGTTTCGCGGCAAGGTGGCGGACGAGCTGATTCCCGGCACACTCAACGTGGGCCTGAACCCTGCGGCCTTCATCGAGACCTTCCTGCTGATCTCGGTCGTGGCAGTCCAGCCGGCGCTGCTGGCCGCCATGGTGGTGAGCTCCGCGGCGGGGGCGTGGTTGGGGGCGGGAGTGGTGAGTCGGATGCCACGCCGCTCGATTCAGCTTTTCATGGGCATCGCTCTGCTGCTGGCGGCCGGTTTCTTTGCCATGAGTAACCTCGGAGCCTTCCCGGCAGGCGGTACCGCGCTGAGCCTGCAAGGCTGGAAGTTTCCCCTCGCGGTCGCTGTCAGCTTCGTGCTCGGGGCGCTGATGTGCGTCGGCATCGGTAACTACGCGCCGCTCATGATTCTGCTGTCACTGCTGGGCATGGCGCCGATCGCGGCGTATCCCATCATGATGGCGAGCGACGGTTTACTGCAGCCGGTGGCGAGCCTCGGGTTCTTCCGTTCCGGCCGCTTCTCGCACGTCGCCTCGCTCGGACTGACGGTAGGAAGCCTGGTCGGAGTGCCCGCGGCGTTTTCGATCCTGAGCTACGTCCTCAAGCACGATTCGGTGAAGCCGATCCGCTGGCTGATTACCTTCGTCGTCATTTATGCCGCGGTGTCGATGCTGCGCTCGGCGCGGCGCGAGCACGCGGCGGCCCGGGCCGCGACGGCCGTGAGCCACTGACGGCAACTGTGCGGCAGAACGGCGCGGGATCCGTTGCGCACCGGACCCCGGCCGACGGGCGCGTTAGGGGTGACGCCCGTTTTTCAACCGACTGCCCAGCCCATGCGCACGGCCGCGAGATAGTGACCCGAGATGGGCCGCCGCGGGGTGCTCGATGAGTGGTGGGTGCACTGAGCGAGCGCGCTGGCGACGGCCGGACGGGCGGCGCGTACTGCGCCGGTAACGACCAGGCCGAAGGCCACATTGATGACCAGGGATCCGAAGATCGCCCAGCTCGCGAGCCTCATGTTGACCTCCCAGCAGTGACTGCTCTGGGTATGAGACACCGACGGGCATTTCGGTTTGAAGCGGATCCGAACGGATTCGTCCTGGACCTCAACGGATTCGTCCCCGGGAGGCCTGGCGTGCGGGCCACCGGGGGGCCGGGTGTTACGATTATGTTGCGGAGCCCGGTCGGTGCCCGGGCCGGGAACGCCGATGTCGAAGCTGCACGAAGTCGAGATTCACCGCCTGCGGCCCACCCAGGTCACGGTCGGGGTGATCGAGGTGCACGACAAGCGCGCCAAGCTCGAGGCGCTGAAGAAGCACGAGCAGCAGGAGTTCCTGTCAGACCATCCGATTCCGGCGGTCTGGGGGCCCGATGGGAAGCTCTATATCACCGATCACCACCACCTCGGACGCGCCGCCGAGGAAGCCGGCATCGACACCGGCTTCTTCAGCGTCGAGGAGGACTTCTCGAAGCTGCCGATCGCACAGTTCTGGCCGCGGATGAGCGCGGCCAACTGGGCGCATCCGGTCGATCAGAACGGCAAGCCGTGCGGGTTCGATAGGATTCCCGATCACCTCGCGAAGCTCATCGACGACCCGTACCGCTCGCTTGCCGGGTACGTGCGCGATGCCGGCGGGTACGACAAGTCACCGACGGCGTTCTGCGAGTTCCAGTGGGCCGATTTCTTCCGGACGCGAGTCACGATCGGCCCTACCCGTGCCGACTTCAGCAACGCTGTCGCCGCTGCCTTGAAGCTCGCGGCCTCACCGGAAGCGGCGAAGCTGCCGGGCTACAAGGGCCCGTCGAAGGGTTGACGGGCTCGGGCTCGCCGCCTGATAGAATCGCCACCGGCGAGTGACCTGACTGGAAACAGAACCTTGCGCCATCATTCCGTCACGGGCCCTCCCGCTAAGGGACCCCGGCTTCTGCTAAGTTGGATACAGGTTCGAAAACGTCGAGCCATGGCCGGCGAGTTCCAATTCTCATTCACGTTTAAGCAGATCGAGGCCCTCATCAGGGCACTCGAGCAATGCGGCGTCAACCGTGGCTCGCACCAGTCCATGCTCGAGCACTTCCGTGACCCCGAGCTCTTCAATGCGGCCAAGGCCGCTCACGACCTGCTGCGACGGAATGGGCAGAAGCAGGTGAGACCAGTCAACACCACGATAGCTCAGGAACTCAATCCTGACGCTGTCATAGGCGAGCTGCGCGACAAGCTACGGCGGGAGCGCCAGGAGCACGCCGAGGTGCTGTCTCGGGCGGCCGATCTCCTGAGTGCGCTGCACCGGGTTCAAGGGATTCTGCGTCGAAAGTTAGGCGTGCAGGCCGACGACTCGGACCGCGCCGCCATCGCCCAGCTGGACGAGAGTGTCGATCGTCTCCGCTGGAGCGTATCGGACCTCGCCGCGAGGCTGGACGCAATCCAGAGCGAGGGGCGCGGTGGAGGAGCTTAATGGGCGGCGGTCCGAGCTTTGATGGCTCGGGCTCGCCCCCTGATAGAATCGCCGCCGGCGAGTGACCCGACTGCGCCGGAGAGGTGGCAGAGCGGTTGAATGCACCGGTCTTGAAAACCGGAGGCTGCGCAAGCGGCTCGTGGGTTCGAATCCCACCCTCTCCGCCAGAGAGATCGGCGGAGCCGGCTCGAATCGAGCGCTACACCGCATCGCGCTCTCGATGCGCAGCGAGCGCCACGTGCGGTGGCGTTGTGACCTCGGCCGCGTAGCGCGTTCCCTACGCCGCACAGGCGTAGTCCGCCGACAGCCGTGTACCGACCTACGGCCTAGAATCCCGCGCCCCGTACGCGAAGCCCAAATGAAATCCCGCAATAGGGACCTGCCACACAAGGAGGACTTGCAAATGGTCACGAAGAGTGCCTCGACGATCGCGATCCGTGTGACTCTTGCTCTAGGCCTTAGCGCTACCGCCGGTTTGGCGCAGGCCGCCACGTTCAGCGGAGAAGGCGCTGCCTTGAAGGCCAGTGCGGCGGGGATTTCGCTCGCGCTGGCCGATACCGGGCCGCTGCCGGCAAGCGGGGGAAATCTGAACACGTCCGTGGCGAGCACCAACGTGCTGGGTCTGGCCTCGGCTGACGCACTGCGCAGCACCTCGTCAGGCAGCGGCAGCAGCGCTCAGTCGCAGTCCGAGGTCCTGAACGTGAATCTTTTGAGTGGTCTGGTTACGGCCGATGTCGTGAAGTCGAACTCGAGCGCCAGCTGCAGTGGCTCAACGGCCGCCGCCAGTGGGAATTCCGAGTTGGTCGGGCTGGTCGTCGCGGGCCAGTCCGTCGTCGTCTCCAGCCCGAATCTCGCGATCTCGTTGCCCGGCGGCATCAGCGTC
>DASXKA010000011.1:0-10220 GCA_036497085.1 Steroidobacteraceae bacterium
TTGACGTCGATCAGCCTGGGATCGAGTGTCAGGTAGAGAACGTAGGCTGCGTGGCGGCCGTGGTAGAGAACGTCGCGATAGGCGAGACGAACCGCATTCATCAGCAGCCGGTCGCGGACGCTGCGGCCGTTGACGAACCAGAACTGCTGGTCGGGCTGGGCACGCGAGCGGGTCGGGAGGCCGACCCAACCGGAGAGCATCACCGGGCCCGCCGCCTGCCGGACCGGGACGGCGCCCGAGGCGAAGTCCTTGCCGAGGACGGCATCGAGGCGCGCGAGCTCTCCTCCCGCATCCTCCACGGCCGGCGTGTCGAGCAACAGCCGCGTGCCGTGGCGCAGGCGAAAGCTCACGTCGAAGCGCGACAAGGCGAGGCGCTCCACCAGGCGCCCGATGTGCGCGAGCTCGGTCGCGTCCGAGCGCACGAACTTGCGCCGCGCGGGCACGTTGAAAAAGAGGTCGCGCACCTCGACGCTGGTTCCGGGGGGATGGGCCGCGGGGCGCACCGCGCCGACGGCGGCCCCGTCGACCGCGATCTCGGCGGCCTGCTCCGCGCGCACCGCGTGCGAGGCGATCCGCAGGCGCGCTACCGAGCCAATGGAGGGCAGCGCCTCGCCGCGAAAGCCGAGGGTCGCGATCGCCTCCAGATCCTCGAGGGAAGCGATCTTGCTGGTCGCGTGGCGCGCGATGGCCGCGGGCAACTCCGCCGCAGCAATCCCGGCGCCGTCGTCGCGTACGCGGATGAGGCCGATGCCGCCCCGCTCGACGTCGACCTCGATGCGCCGCGCGCCGGCATCGAGACTGTTCTCGGCGAGCTCCTTGACGACCGAAGCCGGCCGCTCGATCACCTCACCGGCGGCGATCTGATCGACGAGCTCGCTGGGAAGAACGCGAATGGGCATGCCGGCGGGGCGGACGACTGGCGCACATGTTGAGCGCGGAGCGCAGTGTACAGGCGATCCCGCCCGGGGCACCGTCCTCAGGCGCTGAAGGGTTATTGGCTGAGGGCCGCCTGGACGCTGGACCCGCTGGCGGCAGCGGCCGCTTCCGCGGCGCTGGCGACACGGCGCTCCTGCTTGAAGCGCGTGCCGTCGGGAGGGTTCTGCACGAAGTAGCTGCGTACGCCGCCGCAGATCGCATCCGCGAGACGGGCCTGCTGGCCGGGATTGCGGAGGCGGCGTTCCTCGGCGGGATTGGAGATGTAGGCGGTCTCGATGAGCATCGAAGGAATAGACGGGGATTTGAGCACGACGAAGCCGGCGCGCTGTACCTGGGCCTTGCGCACTTCACCCACGCTCTCGAGCGCCGACACCACGCGCTCGGCCGCCGTTGCGCTCAGCCCAATCGACTCCTGCTGCACGACGTCGAGCACCACCGGTGCGGCCGCGCCACCCTCGGCGAGCCCGCCGCCCAGGAGATCCGCTGCGTTCTGTCCCTCGGCGAGCTCCTTGGCTGCCTCGCTCGAGGCCCCGTGCACCGACAGGATGTACACCGAGGCCCCCGATACGTTGCGATCGGAAATCGAGTCGGCGTGGATGGACACGAACATGTCGGCGTGCGCCGCGCGCGCACGCTGGATGCGCGCGGGCAGTTGTAGGAACTCGTCCCGGTCACGCGTCAGCACGGCGCGCATCCCGGGCTCGGCGCCGATGCGCGCGGCGAGTGCCCGCGCGATCGCGAGCGTCACGTCCTTCTCGCGCGTGCCACCATGTCCGATGGCGCCGGGATCGACCCCGCCGTGACCGGCGTCCACCGCGATGATCACGTCACGGTCGCCATCGCCCGGAGCGTGGGCGGCGCGTACCGCCTTGGGCCGCGTGTCCGCCGCCACAGGCTCACCGAGCGCGACCGTCAGCTGCCTTTCCCCCGATGCTCCGGCCGCCTGAGTGCTGTGAACGGCGACTCGCGACTTGAGCTCGAGGACGATGCGCAGCGTATCGCCCGGCTGCCGGCCGACCCGCACCGCGGTCACGAGACCTGCGGGCGCGGGCACCGCCATGCCGGGCTCGCCCTGCGTACCGGGAAGATCGATGACCGCCCGATCGGGGCCATCGAGCGTGAAGACCTTGGCGGCCGGACCATCGCTCAAAGCGAGAGTAAGTACGGCGCTATCCGCCGTCGCGGACAGCTCAATGGAGCGCAACTCCGCGCCGTGCGCGGTCGAGAGGACGGCCACGGCCAGGCCGGCGACACTTGAAATAAATACCTTTCTAATCATCGAGTTCTCGGCGCAATCTCCCAGTTAATCTACGGCGTAAGCCGACGAGTTTCAAGGCCGCCACGCCTGGCACCTTCCATTTCGACCAGCCAGGCGGCACCGAGTGCGGAGCTCGCCGCGACCTCGATGTCGTGGCCCGTAGCGGAGGCGGTGAACGACACCACGAGATCCGCCGCCGGCAGGCGCCCCGCACCGTGCTCCGGCCATTCGACCAGCCACAGGTGTCCCGGAGCTGCCCACTCACGCAGGCCAAGGGAATCGAGCTCGGCGGGCGATTGCACGCGGTAGAGATCGAGGTGCACGAGAGTGCCGCCGTCGGCCGGGTACGGCTCGAGCAGCTTATAGGTTGGGCTGCGCACCAGCCCGCGAACGCCCGCGGCGCGCGCAAACCCGCGCGCGAATGTGGTCTTGCCGGAGCCGAGCTCCCCGCGCAGATGCAACACGGCGAACGGCGCGCCGGTTGTCGGCCGGACAAGCGCGACACGCGCACCGAACTCCTCGGTCCCCTCAGCCGTCTGCGTCCGCGTGCGCACGGAATCGGTTCTGCTAGAGGTTGACGGCGTGGTGCAGCTCCCGCGCCACGTCGCTCGCCAGCACGCCGCGCTCGCCGGCGCGCGCAGCGGCATCGCCCGCGATGGCGTGCACCAGCACGCCGACGCGCGCCGCCGTCCACGGATCGTGGCACTGCGCCAGGATCCCGGCGATCGCGCCCGTGAGCACATCGCCGGTGCCGGCGCTCGCCATGCCGGGATTACCCCGCTCGCACACACCGGGCGTGCGGCCGGCGGCCCCGACCAGGGTACCGGCGCCCTTGAGGACGATCGTGCCGCCGAAACGCGCGAGCAGCCGATCGAGGGCTGCGAGCCGATCGTTCTGCACGTCCTGCGTCGTGGCGGCGAGCAGGCGCGCGGCCTCGCCCGGGTGCGGCGTGAGGATCCAGTCATCCCGCGCGCGGATCTCGCCCTCGGCCAGCAGGTTGAGCGCGTCCGCATCCACCACCAGGGGCTTGCCGGCGCCCAGGACCGTTTCCAATGCCGCGCGCGCCCAGGGGCTGCGCCCCAGACCCGGGCCGATCGCGACGACGTCGGCGCGCGCGAGCGCTTCCATCAGCACGTGCCGATCGCTGAACGCGAGGCAGATGAGCTCGGGCCTGCCCGCAGCGATTGCGGCGACATTCTCGGGCGCCACCGCCACCGTCGTGAGGCCAGCCCCGACCCGCAGGCAGGCCTCGCCCGCGAGGCGCGTCGCACCTGGCATGCCGCTGCCGCTGCCTACGATCAGCACCCGGCCGAAATCGCCCTTGTGAGCGGTGCGGTGGCGGCGCGGCAGCGCCGCCTGGATCTCGCTGTCGGTGATGCGGGTCAGACGCGGGGGGAACTCACCCGGGGGCGGACTGAGCTCCAGGTCGTCGAAAAACAGCGCCCCGGTGCATTCCGCTCCCTCCCCGATCAGGAGCCCGGTCTTGAGCCTGACGAACGTGACCGTGGAATCGGCATGCACCGCCTCCCCGAGCGGCATGCCGGTGTCGCTGTCGAGACCTGAAGGCACATCGAGCGCGAACACCGGCCGACCGCTCGCATTCAGCGCGCGGATCGCCGCGGTGGTCTCCGCGCGCACCGCGCCGCGCAGCCCCGTGCCGAGCAGCGCATCCACCACCACCTCGCCCTCGGCGAGCAGCGCGGACGCAAAGGGGCGCGCCCGTGCGCCATTGGCGCTGAAATCCGCGAATGCCTGTTGGGCGGCGCCCTGCAGCTGCTGCGGATCGCTCGCGGCGAGCACCGTGACTGTGAGCCCGGCCGCCTGCGCGAAGCGCGCCAGCACGTAGCCGTCGCCCCCGTTGTTGCCGCCGCCGCAAGCGATCACGATGCGGTGCGCCACGGGGTAGCGCGAGCGCAGGTGCCGCAGCGCCGCCTCGCCGGCGCGCTTCATGAGGGTGTAGGCGGGGACCCCCAGCGCCTCGATCGCGTGAGCGTCGAGGGCGCGCACCTGCGCGCTGGAATACAAGGCGGTCGGCAGTGCCATTGGGTCATTATACTGACAGCGGTGACTGCGCCATGAACGGGCCCGCCTCCATCGATCTCGCTGCGGCCAAACTCGCGCTGACGAGCCAGGCGCGCGCGCTCGGCTTCGACGCCCTCGGTGTCACCGCCGTCGACATCCCCGAGGACGAGCGACACCTCCTCAGATGGCTGAACGCGGGCTTCCACGGGGAGATGGGTTACATGCGGCGCCACGCAAACCTGCGCGGCAACCCGCAGGAGCTGCTGCCCGGTACGGTGCGCATCGTGAGCGTACGCATGGACTATTGGCCGGGTGAGGCGCGCGCTGCCGAAGAGGTACTCGCCGACCCCGAGCTGGGGTACATCTCACGCTACGCGCTCGGCCGCGACTATCACAAGGTACTTCGCCGCTCGCTCGCGCGGCTCGCGACAGATCTCGCCCGAAGCATCGGGCCCTTCGGCTACCGCGTGTGTGTCGACAGTGCGCCGGTGCTCGAGAAAGCGCACGCGCGCAATGCGGGCCTCGGCTGGATCGGCAAGCACACCAACCTCATCGCGCGCGATGCGGGCTCGTGGTTCTTCCTCGGTGAGATCCTGACGGATCTGCCGCTACCGGTCGACGAGCACGCCACCGCCCACTGCGGCAGCTGCCAGGCGTGCATTCCGGCCTGCCCCACCGGCGCCATCGTGGCGCCGTTCCGGCTCGACGCGCGGCGCTGCATCTCCTATCTCACCATCGAGCACCACAGCGCCATCCCCGGTGAGCTTCGCGCGGCGCTCGGCAACCGGATCTACGGCTGCGATGACTGCCAGCTGGTCTGCCCCTGGAACAAATTCGCACGCGCCGCGGCCCATCCCGACTTCAAGGTGCGCCATGCACTCGACGCGCCAGCACTCGCCGAGCTCTTTCTCTGGAGCGCCGCGCAGTTCGAGGAGCGCATGCGCGGCTCGGCGATCCACCGCTTGGGCTACGTGCGCTGGTCGCGCAACATCGCGGTGGCCTTGGGCAACGCGCCGACCTCGGCCGCGGTGACGAGTGCGCTCGAGGCGCGGCGCGAAGATCCCTCGCCGCTCGTGCGCGAGCACGTGGCCTGGGCGCTCGGGCGGCATCCTCGCGTAGCGTGAGCCCTGCGCCGCAAGCTTAGGCGGCGGCCTGACGCGGCTAGCTGCCGGGACGGGCGACCTGCACGTTGTCGATAAGCCGTGCCTTCCCCAAGCGCGCCGCCACGAGCACCACCAGTGCGCGCGTCTGCGGGCGCGGCGTGCTCAGGTCGTCGGCACGACGTACCGAAAAGTAGTCAGGCCGCAGGCCCACGCTCTCCAGCGCCTGGAAGCCCGAGCGCTCGATGCTGGCGAATTGCGCATCGCCGGCCCGCAGCCGGGCCGCCGCCGTCTCGAGCGTCGCGTAGATCACCGGTGCCAACGTGCGCTCCGCGGGAGTGAGGTACTGGTTGCGCGAGCTGAGCGCCAGCCCGTCGGCATCGCGCAGGGTGGGGGCGCCGACGATCTCGACGCCCATACACAGCTCCGCCACCATCCGGCGGATGACGGCGAGCTGCTGAAAATCCTTCTCGCCGAACACCGCGACGTCGGGCTCCACGATGTGGAAGAGCTTCGCCACCACCGTGCTGACGCCCTCCATGTGGCCGGGACGGAACTCGCCCTCGAGGATGCGCGACAGGCCCGGCACCTCGACCCGCGTGGCGCGCTCGGAGCCGTGCGGATAGATCTCGCTCACGTCCGGCATGAACATGAGGTCGCAGCCGGCGGTCGAGAGCATGCACTCGTCCTCGCGCGGCGTACGCGGGTAGTGGGCGAAATCCTCGTTGGGGCCGAACTGCATGGGATTCACGAAGATGCTGGCGACGAAGCGCTCGCCGTGGCGGCGCGCGGTCTCGATCAGGCTCACGTGTCCCAAGTGCAGATTCCCCATGGTCGGCACGAACACGACCCGTTGCCCGGCATGACGCCAGGCGCGCACCCGCTCGCGAACCGCGCTGATGGACGTGACGGTTTCCATGGGTCGCGCTCGGACGGGTGCGGCGCGGACACCGCCTCAGAAACAGTGCTCGGGGGCGGGGTACTCGCGCTGCTTCACGGCGCGCACATAGCGCTTCAGCGCCTCGAGGTTGTCGCCGGCGCCCTCCATGAAGTTGCGCACGAAGCGCGGCTTGCGTCCGGTGGTAACGTCGAGCATGTCGTAGGTCACGAGGATCTGCCCGTCGGTGTCGGGGCCGGCGCCGATGCCGATCACCGGTACGCGCAGCTCGGCCGCGATGGTCTTGCCGAGGGCGGCGGGGATGCACTCGAGCAGCACGATGTCGGCGCCGGCGGACTCGAGGCGCCGCGCCTCCTCGAGCAACCGTGCCGCGGTCTCGCGCTCGCGCCCCTGGACGCGAAAACCGCCGGTCTTGTGCACCGACTGAGGCTTCAAGCCCACGTGCGCGCACACGGCGATGTCGTGACCCGCGAGGAACTCGACGATGTCGGTCTGCTTGCCGCCGCTCTCGAGCTTCACCATCTGCGCCCCGCCCTCCTGCATCAGGCGCACGGCGTTCGTGAGCGCCACCTCGGCCGACGGGTAGCTCATGAAAGGCAGGTCGCCGATGAGGAAGGGGCGGTGCAGGCCGCGCGACACGCACGCGCAGTGGTACACCATCTGGTCCATCGTGACCGGCACGGTGGTCGAGTGTCCCTGGATCACCATACCAAGCGAGTCGCCCACCAGCACCACGTCGACGTCCGCCGCATCGAGCAGTACGGCGAAGCTCGCGTCATAACAGGTGAGGCTCGCGATCTTCTCGCCGTCGGTCTTCATGCGCGCGAGCGTCGAGAGTGTGACCGGCGGCCGGGTGGCGTCGCGTTGCAGATGCGTATACATGGCCGGAGTGTACTTAGATCGCGCGGCTGCGCAACGGATTGTAGTAAAGCCGACCGCGGCTCACGCGTTTGATGGCCGCCAGCAGCTCGTCGTAGTCGCGTTGGTTGGTGATGGGGTCGATGGAGGCAGCGTTCACGATGAGGAGCGGCGCCCCGTCGAACTCGTGAAAGAAGCGCGCGTAGGCCTCGTTGAGCCGCTCGAGGTAGCCACGGTCGATGTACTGCTCGTAGGCCACACCGCGCCGCGCGATGCGCTCGAGCAGCACGTCGACGGGCGCCTGCAGGTACACCACCAGATCGGGCTTGGGCACGTGGATGTCGAGCCGCGCGTACAGCTGCTCATAGAGTGCGTACTCGGCGTCATCGAGCGTCACGCGTGCGAACAGCCGGTCCTTCTCCAGCAGGTAGTCCGCGACCCGCACCGAAGCAAAAAGGTCCGCCTGCTTGAGCGAAGAGAGCTGCTGGGCCCGCTGCAGGAGGAAGTACAGCTGCGCCGGCAGCGCGCCGGCGCGCGGGTTGCGGTAGAAGCGCTCGAGGAACGGGTTCTGTACCGCCTCCTCCAGCACCCCCTGCGCGGACAGACTGGTGCACAGCCGGCGGGCAAGGCTCGTCTTGCCGACGCCGATCGGGCCTTCGACCGCGATGAAGCGATGGGTTGTCTCGTTCGCCATGTGCGTCGCGCGCCTACAGCCGCGCCAGACCCTCGGCCGTGACCCTGCCCGCGAGGTCGGCGACACGCCCGAGCCCGGGGAGGTCGAGATCCGGGGCAATGTCCGCGAGAGGATACAGAACGAAGTTGCGCTCCGGTATCCCGGGGTGCGGCAGCGTGAACGAGGGCTCGGAGCGGCGCTCACGCGCGTAGGAGAGCAGATCGAGATCGATCACGCGCGGACCCCAGCGCTGGTGCGCCGCCGGGCGGCCGAGCGCCCCCTCGAGGGCGCGCAGCTCAGCGAGCAGCGCCGGCGCTTCGAGTTGGGTGAGAAGGCCCGCGACCGCATTCACGAAGTCGGGTTGGGCGATCGGCCCGAGCGGACGCGAACGGTACAGAGGCGAGGTCAATTCGACGCGCGTGAGCGGCAGTTGCGCGAGGCGGACGCTTGCGCGCAGCACCTGAGCCCGCGGGTCTTCGAGGTTGCTGCCCACTCCGACGTACGCCGGCCGCCACAACACCATGAGCGGCGGTCCATCAGGACCGCGCGGCGGTCTTGGCCCTGGGGCGGCGGCGGCGGCGGCCGCCGCGACGCGGCGCGCTCGTCGTGCGCCCGGCGTCCCCGGCGAGCCCCTCCGCCATGCGCTCGCGCTCCGCGGGAGGAGCTTCCTGCAGCCGCGTCCACCACCCGGCCATCTCCGACGGGGCGAGCCCGAACTCGGCGCGCAACAGCAGCAGGTCATAGCCGGCGCGGAAGCGCGGGTGCTCGAGCGCGCGCAGCGCGCGGCGGCCGCGCGGGTGCTCGAGCCGCGGCTGCAGCGCGAACATCTCGCGCACCCCAAGCGCGAAGCGCTTCGGGATTGCGATATGCGTCTGCGCCTCGCGCATCGCCTGATCGCAGGCGTCCAGTATGGTGGCGAGCTCGTGCCAGCGCTCCGGTGGCCTCGCCTCGATGATCGCGGCGATCGGGCCATATAAAAGGAGTGCGAACAGAAACGTCGGCGTGACCGGCTTGTCCTCGATGACGCGCTGGTCCGTGTTGGCGAGCCCCTTGAGCAGCAGCTGCTCGACCAGGCTTCCCGGGTGGCTCACGAAGTAGGAGTCCACGCTTGGCACGAGCGCGGCGAGCAGCCCGCGACGGCGCAGCACCTGGAAGCTGCGCGCCCCGTGTCCCCTGAGGAAGAGCTTCAGGGTCTCGTCGAAGAGGCGTGCCGGCGGCACCGCCGAGAGCAGTTCGCGCGAGGTCGCGATCGGCCGGGCGGTGTTCGGATCGATGTCGAAGCCGAGCTTGGCCTCGAAGCGCGCGGCGCGCAGCATGCGCACCGGGTCCTCGCGGTAGCGCGTCTCGGGATCGCCGATGAGACGCAGCCGCCGCGCGGCGATGTCCTCGACGCCGCTGACATAGTCCCACACCGAGAAATCGGCGATGTTGTAGTAGAGCGCGTTGGCCGTAAAGTCGCGCCGCCACACGTCCTCGTCAATGGTGCCGTAGACGTTGTCGCGCAGAATCCGTCCGCTCGCATCGAAGGCACGCGCCGCCGCGTCGTCGTCCAGCTCCGGCGCCTCGCCGTCTTCCGGGTCGGCCTCGGGGAGCGGCTCATCGCCCTGCGACGGCGCACTCGTCGCGCGGAAGGTCGCGACCTCGATGGTCTCGCGGCCGAAGAACACGTGTGCCAGGCGGAACCTGCGGCCGACCAGTCGGCAGTTGCGGAACAACTTCTTCACTTGCTCCGGCAACGCATCGGTGGCGACGTCGAAGTCCTTCGGTTCGAGACCGAGCAGCAGGTCGCGCACGCAACCGCCGACCAGAAACGCCATGAAGCCCCCCTCGCGCAGCCGGTACAGCACGCGCAGCGCGTTCGGGGAGATGTGCGAGCGGGAAATCGAGTGCTCGGATCGCGGGATGATCCTGGGGGCGGCTCGGGGCGTCGCGACCGACGCGTCGGGGGGGTTCAATTCCTTGGCTTTCCTCGGTTTTTCCGCTTGAGCAATCGCAGCCGCTCTCTATAATACCGCGCTCCGGATTCCGGCCCGGGAAAACCGCTCCCTTCGTCTAGAGGCCCAGGACATAGCCCTCTCAAGGCTGTAACACGGGTTCGAATCCCGTAGGGAGCGCCAGTAAATCAATAACTTGGGCCCGTAGATACCTGATCAAGTCGATCTTCTGGCACTTTATCTGGCAGTTTGAAGGACTCCGCGATTCCCCTCCCTCGAGCCGGGAAACCGCAAGCGCGCAAGCGAGCGTGGTCGAGGAGCTCGTGCCTACGCGGAGTTCGTAGTTCGTGAGGTCAAGCACCCAGGCCGCGCGCCGAGCGCAACGGCTGAGCCTGCACACACGCCTGCAGCACCTCGCGCGTCCCGCTATCGATTGCGTAGCCCGGCACCTGCTCGAGCACGGCGCGGGCGAAATCCGCGAGCCCCGTGAGCATTGCGGAGGTGCGTACGACTTGACCGGATCCTGTCTCGATCCGGAACC
>DASXKA010000012.1:0-10675 GCA_036497085.1 Steroidobacteraceae bacterium
TGGGGGCTCGGTTACCGCGCCACTCGCGAGGCGAATTACGACCTGTCGGAGATCCGCTTCACACCGCCGGTGCTGAAGCAGACGCTCTACAGCGGGTTTCTCCAGGACGAGATCGAGCTCGCGCCGAGCCTCTATCTGACCGCCGGCTCCAAGCTCGAGCACAATGACTATACCGGCTACGAGGTCGAGCCCAGCGTGCGGCTGCAGTGGAACGTCGATCCGTCAGACATGCTGTGGACCGCGGTGTCGCGTGCGGTGCGCACGCCCTCGCGCTACGACCGCGATCTAGTCGCGCCGAGCGGGTTTTTAGGTGCACCCCCGCCGTTGCAGTTGCCTACGCTCATCATCGCGCCTAACCCGAACTTCGTGTCCGAGACACTCATCGCTTACGAAGCCGGCTACCGTGCCGAGTTGAGCTCGCGCCTTACGGGCTCGCTGTCGGCCTTCTACAACGACTACCGCGATCTGCGCAGCGTCACGGCGACTCCCACGACCGCGTTCTATATCTATCCGTTCCCCATCTACTTCCAGAACAGCCTCGAGGGCCGCACCTACGGTTTCGAGCTGACCGCCTCTTACCAGGTGCTCGACTGGTGGCGCTTGCACGCCGGCTACAACCTGCTGCGCGAAAGCCTGCACCTCAGGCCGGGGGCCACCGATGCCACCGGCGGGACCAACGACACCGCCGATCCGCAGCAGCAGGTGGCGCTGCGCTCGAGCATGGACCTGCCGCACGACCTCAGCTGGGACGCATCGCTCCGCTGGGTCGACTCGCTGCGCATCGACGACGGGCCGGCCGCCGGTCCGGTGGTTGCCACCGTGCCAAGTTATTTCGCGCTCGACACGCGGCTCGCCTGGCAGGTGAGCGGGAACTTCGAGCTGTCGCTCGTCGGCCGGAATCTGCTGCATGAATATCACGTCGAGTACGGCTTCCCGCTCCCGGGTCGCGAACAGATTGTGCGCAGTGTGTTCGCCCGGATCACATGGGGCCACTGAGACTCTTCGCGAGGTCCGGCCTGCGGCGCGCAGTGGCGCTGCTGCTGATCGCCGCCGGCCTGGCCGGCGCGGGGACCGCCGTCGGCGAGTTTCAGCTCAAGGCAGCGTTTCTGTTTCATTTCCCGGCTTTCGTCGAATGGCCGGCGACAGCGCTGCCGCGCGACAAGGCGCCGTTCGTCATCGGCGTGCTGGGCCAGGATCCGTTCGGCGCCACCCTCGATGACATGGTTCGCGGAGAGACGGTGAACCTGCACCCCCTCACCGTCGAGCGTTATCGGAACGCCGCAGAGATCCGCGACTGCCAGATCCTGTTCATTCCCGCCGCTGAGCTGAGTCACCTCGATGCTACGACAATCAACACGCTCAAGGGGCATAGCGTGCTCACCGTTACCGACGCCGATACGGCGGCGCCGCCCGGCGTAGTCATCGCGCTCGTCAAGCGCGACAACAAAATCCGGCTGCGGATCGATCTGCAGGCCGCCCGAGACAGCAAGCTGACGATCAGCTCGAAGTTGTTGCGTCCCGCGGAGATCATAGGGGCCGGGAGCTAGTCATGGCAGTCCACTCGCGGCCCATCCGCCGCACCCTGATGACCGTCCTGCTGCTCACCTGCGGCGCGATGATGTTCCTCGCTTCCGCGGCATTCTCAACCTACGAGTACCTGACGCTGCGGCAGCTGACGCTCCGCAACCTCGAGATCCTCGGCCAGGCCATTGCGGCCAACAGCACCGCCGCCCTGGCCTTTGACAATCCGGAGGACGCGCGCGAGGCACTGGCTGCTTTCCGCGCGCAGCCGCACGTCACCAGCGCGCGTCTGTACGTGAGCGACGGGCGCCTGATTGCCTCCTACCCGGATGCCACGAGCTCCGCGCCGGTGCTCGATCCACGGCCCGACGGCTACCGGTTCGAGCACGGAGTGCTGCGCGGTACGCAGCCGGTCGTTCAGGGCGGGCGGCGCATGGGCACGTTGTACGTGGAGGCCGACCTCGGTGAGGTCCAACGGAACTTCAAGCTGTTTCTGCTGATCGGCGCGGCTTTCATGGTGGTCTGCTGCCTCGTCGCCTACGTGATCTCCAGCCGTCTGCAGGCTCTGATCTCGGGGCCGGTACTGGCGCTCGCGGGCACGGCGCAGCGAGTATCGGAGGGCCGCGACTATTCAGTGCGTGCCGCCAAGTCCGAGGGTTACGAGTTCGCTCAGCTCACCGATGCCTTCAATCACATGCTGGCGCGCATCGAGGGCGACCAGACAAAGCTGCAGAGCCAGTTGAGCCGCCTCGACCTGCTGCAGCGGATCACGCGCGCGACCGGCGAGCGCCATGACCTTCCGAGCGTGTTCCGAGTCGTGCTGGGCAGCCTCGAGCGGGAGCTGCCGCTCGATTTCGGCTGTATGTGTGTGTACGAGGCGGGCGCCGCCGCGCTCTCGGTCGCGGTGATCGGCGCGCAGAGCCTGCAATTCGCGAGCGCTCTCGGACTCGCCGAGCACGACTCGGTGCCGATCGATCAGAACGGCCTCGGGCGCTGCGTGGGCGGCGAGCTCGTGTACGAGCCCGATACCGCGCAGATCCACTTTCCGTTTCCCGAACGCTTTGCGCGCGCGGGACTCAAGGCGCTCGTGATCGCACCGCTGCTGGTGGAGAAGCAGGTCTTTGGCGTGCTGGTCGCGGCGCGCCGCGGCGCGGAGTCCTTCAGCAGCGCGGAGTGCGAGTTCCTCCGGCAGCTGAGCGAGCACGTCGCGCTCGCCGCGCAGCAGGCGCAGCTCTACAGCGCGCTGCAGCGCGCCTACGACGACCTGCGCCACTCGCAGCAGGCGATCATGCAGCAGGAGCGACTGCGCGCGCTCGGCGAGATGGCGAGCGGCATCGCTCACGACATCAACAACGCGATCTCCCCGGTCGCGCTCTATACCGAATCGCTACTCGAGCGCGAGCCGGGCCTGAGCGAGCGGGCGCGGGGCTATCTCGTCACGATCCAGACTGCCATCGAGGACGTGGCCGAGACCGTGGCCCGCATGCGGGAGTTCTACCGGCCCCGCGAGGCGGAGCTGGTGCTGTCGCGGGTCGCCTGCAACCGGCTGATCGAGCAGGTCGTCAATCTCACCCGGGCGCGCTGGAGCGACCAGCCGCAGCAGCGCGGAGTGGTCATCCAACTGCATACCGACCTCGACGAGAACCTGCCGGACACCATGGGCTCGGAGGTCGAAATACGCGATGCACTGACGAATCTGATCTTCAACGCGGTCGATGCCATGCCCGACGGCGGCACCCTGACGCTACGCACCCGGGTCGTGGTGACCGGCATGGGCAATGCCGCAACGCGATCCGTGCATCTCGAAGTCGGCGACACCGGCATCGGCATGGACGAGGAAACGCGCCGCCGCTGCCTCGAGCCTTTCTTCACGACGAAGGGCGAGCGCGGCACGGGCCTGGGGCTTGCGATGGTGTACGGCATGGTGCAGCGGCACAGCGCCGATCTCGAGATCGATAGCGCCGTGCGCCGCGGCACGACCGTGCGGCTCATCTTCGCGGTGGCGGATGCGCCCATGCTCAGTGTCACCCAGAACCCGCGTGTGCCGCAGCCCAGTGCGCGCCTGCGGATCCTGATCGTCGACGACGATCCGATGCTGATCAAATCGCTGCGGGATATCCTGGAGCAGGATGGCCACGCAGTCACGGTCGCCGAAGGCGGCCAGAAGGGCATCGATACCTTTACGAGCGCGCTCGCCCGCGGCACTGCGTTTGCAGCCGTCATCACCGATCTCGGGATGCCCTACGTCGACGGGCGCAAAGTAGCCGCGAGCGTAAAGGCCGCCTCGGCGCAGACACCGGTCATCCTGCTCACCGGCTGGGGCAAGCGCTTGCTCGCAGAGAACGATATTCCCGCCGACGTCGATCGCGTGCTCAGCAAGCCGCCGAAGCTCGGCGAGATCCGCGCGGCGCTGGCCGAGCTGGCGCCGACACCCGAGCCCAAGGCCGCACGGGCGGACTCGAAATGAGTGCCGCGCCCGCCGCCCGGCTCCTCATCGTCGACGACGAGGTCGCACAGATGCGGGCTTTATGCGACACCCTGGAGCAGGAGGGTTACCGCACGCACGGGTTCACGTCCGGGCGAGAGGCACTGACTGCACTGCGCGAACAGTCGTTCGATCTGCTGCTGACGGACCTCATGATGCCCGAAATCGACGGCATCACCCTCCTGCGGGCGTGCCGCGAGGTCGATCGCGATCTCGCCTGCATCGTGATGACGGGACACGGCACGGTGCCGACCGCGGTCGCGGCGCTCAAGGAGGGGGCGCACGACTACGTACTGAAGCCCTTCAAAGTGAACAGCATCCTGACCGCACTTGGCCGTGCGCTCGGGATGCGGCGCCTGCAGCTCGAGAACATCCAACTGCGCGAGTCGGTCTCGATCTATGAGCTCGCCAGGGCCATCACCCAGGGTCTGACGCGTGAGGAGATCATCGAGCGAACCCTCGCCGCGGCCGCGCGGCAGAGCGACGTCGCGGCGGCTTATGTGCTCGTGGCAGACCCGGAGGGTGGAAGCGTGCGGCTCGCGGGGAGCGCCGGTCCCGGTGCGGCAACCCTGGAGAGGGCCCCATTGAGTCCCGATGAGCTCGGCCGGTGGGTTGCGCTTGCGGTCGCTGACCTCGAAGCGCCCGCGGGCCCCGGCGAGCCGCGGGCGCTCTTCGCGCATCCCTTCGACGCGAGGATCGGGGTTGCCCTGCCGATCATTGCCGGTGGAAAGCTGTTCGCTGTCCTCGGGTTCAGCTCCACCCGGGCCGTGCGTGGTATGAGCCGCGGACAGCTCAAGGCGCTCGACGTGCTCGCCCGCACCGCGGCCACAGCGCTCGCGACCGCCGCTCTGGTCGCGGAGCTGCGGCGACTGAACGATGAGCTCGAGCAGCGCGTCCACGATCGCACCCGCGACCTCGAGGCCGCCAACCAGGACCTGGAGTCCTTTTCCTACTCGGTGTCTCACGATCTGCGCGAGCCGTTGCGAGTGATCGAGGGTTTCTGCGAGATGTTTCGCGCCGAGTTCGAGGCGAGCGTTCCGGAGCCAGGCCGCAAGATCCTGGAGCGCGTCTGGACAGGCGCACGCCGCATGACCCAGCTCATCAACGATCTGCTCCACTTCTCGCGCTCCGGCCGCCAGCCACTCAAGGCTCAGCAAGTGCCGCTGCGCGAGCTGGTACTCGAGATCGTGGCGCGCCTCAGGGAGCCGCTCGGCGAGCGCCCCCTCATCGTAGAGGTCGCGGACCTGCCGGATTGCTTCGCCGACCGCGCGCTCCTCGAACAGGTGCTGATCAACCTGCTCTCGAATGCCTTCAAGTTCAGCGCGGGCCGCAACCCCGCCCGGGTCGAGGTCGGTGCGCTTCGCCAGGGCGAGGCGGTGGTCTACTACGTGCGCGACAACGGCGTGGGATTCGACGTGCGCCACGCAGGGAAGCTCTTCGGCGTGTTTCAGCGCCTCCACATGCAGGAAGCCTTCGAGGGTACCGGCATCGGACTCTCGATCGTCCATCGGATCATTACCCGCCACGGTGGCCGGGTGTGGGCGGACAGTCGACCGGACGAGGGCACGACCCTCTATTTCAGCCTGCCGCCGCCGCGGAGCGAGACATGCGCCGCGTAACCGAACGATTGGCTCGGGGAATGTGAACTACGTTCGATCTAAGTCATGGGAAAGACTCGCTATTTGAAGGCCTAATAGAGGGAAGAGACGCTTCGCATGGACACACAAGGCATTCCTCAGCCAAGCCCGGGACCTCCCGGCATGAGGCTGCGCGTGCTCCTCATCGAAGACTCGGCTGCCGACGCTGACCTCGCAATCTGGCGCCTCAAGCAGGCGGGCTACGAATGCAGTGTTCGGCGCGTCGTGACCGAGGGCGAGATGCGCGCCGCGCTGCGCGCCGAGATGCCCGATCTCATCCTCTCGGATTTTAGCCTGCCCCAGTTCGACGGCATGTCGGCGCTCGCCGTGGCGCGCACCGAAGCGCCTGGAGTTCCCTTCATCTTCCTCTCCGGCACCATCGGCGAGGAGCGCGCCATCGAAGCGCTGAGGTGCGGGGCCATCGACTACGTGCTGAAGAGTAACCCGAAGCGACTGGCGCCCGCCGTGAAGCGCGCGCTGGAGGAAGCGGAGCTCCGCCGGACGACGCAGCTCGCCGAGCAGCAGGTTGCACGACTCACCAGCGTGCTGCAGATGTTGTCGGGTATCAACTCGGCGCTGATGCGTATCCAGAACCGCGACGAGGTGCTGCAGGAGACGTGTCGTCTGGCGCACCGAGTGGGCGGCTATGCCCTGGCGTTGGTAGTGCTGATCAATCCTACGACACGCATGGCGCGGCCGGCGGGCTTCGCCGGCCCCGATCTGCTGCGTGATCCAAGCCGCGAGTTCCGCGTTTCCGATCAAGAGGGTGACGACTCGAGTCTCCTGGGGCGCGTCATGCGTACGGGCGAGGCCATGCTCTGCGAGGAGCTGGCGAGCTTTCCGTACGCCATCGACGGGCGCGAGGGGCTGTTAGCGGCCGGTGTGCGCTCGCTGGCGTGTCTGCCCCTGCGCGTCGACGGGACCCCGGTCGGGGCATTCCTGTGCGGCACGAGTGCAAAGGGCGTCATCGGACAGGATGAGATGCTGCTGCTCGAGGAGGTCGCCTCCAACCTGTCGTTCGCCCTGCAGTATCTCGACAAACAGGACGCAGTGCGGTTTCTGTCGTACTTCGAGCCGCTCACCGGTCTCGCCAAGCGCGCGCTGTTCTGCGAGCGCCTGAGCCGCCTGCTGACGCGGGGCGCCGAGCGCCTGCCGCGGCTCGCGGTGACGGTCCTCGATATCGATCACCTCAGCGTCATCAATGATTCCATGGGGCGCCACACGGGCGATCGCCTGTTGCAGTGTGTCGCGGACCGGCTGAAGGGACACTTCCCCGACACGGAGCAATTAGCGCACCTGGGCGGGGGGACGTTCGCGTGCCTCAATGCTCTGCCGCCGCGCTCCGAGTCGGAGATCCACACGCTGCATGCAGAAATCACGGGGCTCTTCGATCGTCCCTTCAACGTCGATGGCCGCGCGGTCGTCGCGACGATCAAGTGTGGGCTCGCCTGTTACCCGGAGGACGGCACGGAGCCGAGCCAGTTGGTTCAGAACGCGGAGGCTGCTCTCAAGGAAGCCAAGACCCAGGGCGAGCGTTACCTGCATCACCGTATCGAGATAAATTCCGAGCTGGCGCGCCGGGTCGGCATGCAAAACCGGCTGCGCACCGCGCTCGAAGAGCGACAGTTCGCACTCTACTACCAGCCGAAGATCGAATTGCGCACCGGCAAGGTCGTTGGCGTCGAGGCGTTGCTGCGCTGGCAGGATCCGGAGGACGGGCTCATTTTACCCGCGACCTTCCTGCCGCTGCTCGAGTCGGGCGGCCTGATGGCAGCCACCGGCGCCTGGGTGCTGGAGCAAGCTGCCGCCGATTGCCGCGACTGGCGCCGCAGCGGCCTGCCGCCCATCCGCGTAGCGGTCAACATCTCGCCCCCCGAGTTGCGTCACCGCGATATTGGGCGCTCGATTCTCGACCGCATCGGCGATCTCACCGGCGACGATTCGTGGGGCGTCGATCTCGAGATCACCGAGGGGGCGCTGTCGGGGGACTCCTCATCCTGCGTGCACGCACTGCGGCTGCTGCGTGCCGCCGGAATACGGGTGGCAATCGACGATTTCGGCACCGGGTTCTCCTCCCTGGGTCGTCTGTCCGAGCTGCCGATCGACACGCTGAAGATCGACCGCTCCTTTACGAGTCGCCTGCCCGTCGATCGCAAGAGCTGCACGCTGGTCTCCACTATCATCGGGCTGGCGCGTGCCTTCGGCCTGACGACCGTGGCCGAGGGTGTCGAGACTCAGCAGCAGTTCGATTACCTGCTGGACAATGGTTGCGATGAATCGCAGGGCTACCTGCACAGCCGCCCGGTGCCCAAAACCGAGCTCGAAGGGTGGCTCAGGAGCCGGCACGAGCCGGGGAACGGCGCCGGCAAGCATGTAAAAGCAAAGTTGCGGCGGCGATCGGGATCGGGGAGCTGAGGGCTCAGAGAGTAGTCCCCTCGCCTTAGTAACCCTCCACCGCGAAGAGGATGTCCGAGAACTCCGGCGCGGACTCTTTACGACTCCAGTCGCGCTGCAACTCGCACCGCGTCTACGACGGGGTAAACATTGAAACCCTCGCGAAGCGCATCCAGCGCGGGAAGGTGAGGAGGCCTCGGTCCAGAGCGCTGTCATGATCAGCGCGCAATATCCGCTCGAGTGCTGACCAGAAGTGGCTGGACCAAAGCGTTATTAAAGGTTGAAAAGTAACGAGAATCTTGTGCAGATTGATCGTCAATCGCGGCACCGGGAAATTAGAGGCTGTTCGCTGCGCGGCCAAACTTGCGCGCCCCAGTTGCCGGATAATGGCACTACGTACCACTGGAGGGCGGTTCCATGAAAGCAGTCAGTTGGCGAAGCCTCGCCTGCGTTGCGCTTGCACTGGGTGCCTCGGTCGCGCTCGCGGATCGCTACAGCGACACGGTCGCGCTATTCAGGAATGCCGGTCCGACCGCGGACTTTTTCAAAACCAGCTACGGCTATGCCGTCTTCCCGACGATCGGCAAAGGCGGTCTGGTGGTCGGGGCGGCCCACGGCGACGGCCGCGTCTACCAGCAGGGCCGATACATCGGCGACAGCTCGATGACGCAGGTCAGCGTTGGCTTCCAGTTAGGCGGCGAGGCCTACAGCGAGTTGGTGTTCTTCCAGGATGCGGCCGCACTCAAGCTCTTCGAATCCGGGAATTTCTCGCTGAGCGCGGACGCCAACGCCGTAGCGGTTACGGCCTCAGCCTCGGCGAGCGCGGGCACAGCTGGTACGGAGGCCGGGGCCAGCAGCAACGAGACGCATGCTACCGCGGCGGGTCATTACCAGAACGGGGTTGCCGTGTTCACGATCGCCAAGGGCGGCCTCATGTACCAGGCCGCAGTGGCCGGGCAGAAATTCTCGTTCACGGCGGTGCACTGAGGTCGGTGGCATCACGACCGCTTGCGCTTTAAGGGAGTACGCGCGGGCGCGGCGGCCGGCTCGGCTGACAGCTTCTGAGTAAAGAAGTCAGCCAGGATTTCGACTCTCTTGGGGCGCAGCGTCCGGCTGGGCGTGACCCAGTGCAGGCCGGCTGCGGGCAGATTCCAATCGGTCAGAACCGCCTCGAGTGTTCCGGCGGCGAGATCAGCGCGGACAAAGAACTCCGGCAGGAGTCCCAATGCCAACCCGGTCCGCAG
This sequence comes from Steroidobacteraceae bacterium, assembly GCA_036497085.1. Taxonomy (GTDB): domain Bacteria; phylum Pseudomonadota; class Gammaproteobacteria; order Steroidobacterales; family Steroidobacteraceae; genus 13-2-20CM-66-19. The sequence continues at coordinate 9,282 of DASXKA010000012.1, forward strand.
CATCGGCAACGTCGCATCACCATTATTGGTGCGCAACGGGCCCGAGGGCCTCACGGTCGCGGTTTCGCCGGACTTGCTCGTGAAATGCCAGCTCTCGGCCGCGCCACCCCGGGTGTACTCGATGCACCGGTGCTCCCCGAGCTGCATGGGGTGGCGGGGCCGGCCATGCTCCTCAAAGTAGCGCGGCGCGCCGACGAGAAAGCGAGGCATGGGGCAAAGCATGCGTGCGATCAAGGTGGAGTCCGGCAGTGCCGCGATACGGATCGCTGCATCAAAGCCCTCACCGACGAGATCCACCACTGCATCGCTCATCTGGAGGTCGATTGTGATGTCCGGATAACGGGCAAAGAACTCCGGCAGCAGCGGCGCCACATACAGCACCCCAAAGGACAGCGGCGCGGCCAGTCGGATCAGTCCCCGGGGAGCGGCCGCTTGCCCCAATATGCTGTCTTCGGCCGCCTCGCCCTCCGCAAGGATCCCCGTCGCGCGCCCGGCCAGTTGCTGGCCCGCATCCGTCAAGGCGAGTCGTCGTGACGTGCGATTGAAGAGCCGCACGCGCAAGCGCGACTCGAGGCGGCTTACCGCTTTCGACACGGTCGCCTTGGAGAGACTCAGTTCCGCCGCCGCCGCGGCAAAGGAGTGAAGCTGGGCCACCTTGGCGAAGATCGCAAGGCCTTCAAAATCCGGAAGTCTGCGCATGAGCCTCTACCCGCAAGCATCAAAAGCGATAGCGCCGAGGATGCGGCAGGCCGTCAGGATCAGGCAAGGTGCGTCAGTCGCAACAACGGTCCTGATTCATGGTCTCGTCTCCTGGAGCAGGGCGGTGACCAGCGAGCGATTCCGCCGCAGTCGCGGAAGCATCCGAAGCAGCACGTCATCCTTCTGAACGAAGTGGTGGCGCAATGCAGCACCGACGTGTCCGGCAACCAGCAGCAGCAGGGTCCACGCGCCGTAGCGATGGATCACCTTGAGGAGCGCCTCGACCGGCGCCTTGTTGTGGAGCGAGGAGAGCACGGGCAGGTGCGGCCACGGAATCGCACCGTACAAGTGCGTCGGCAGATTCAACACCGAGGCGGAAACAAGAGCCCAGCCCGTCAGCGGCAAAGCAATCAGAAAAAAGTAGAGCAGCCAGTGACCCGCATGTGCGGTCAGTCTCTCAAGCTGCGGCATGTGGGCCGGGAGAGGCGGTGGCCGGTAGGCACAGCGCCATGCGAGACGGAGGAGTGCGGCGATCAGGATCGTGACCCCTATCGACTTATGTAGCTGATAGAGCGCGAACTTGCGCCCGGGCCCGAGGTGCCAGTGCACCATCATGAGCCCGAGCGTGGCGAGAGCGAGCACCCCGAGGGCCATCACCCAGTGCAGGGTGATGGCCACTGCGGTGTACCGATCAG
>DASXKA010000013.1:0-2079 GCA_036497085.1 Steroidobacteraceae bacterium
CGGTCCTCGACGTCTCGGCGGCCACGCTGCCCGAGGACTTCGCCCGCAATCCGCGCATCCACCGCTGCTACGAGATCCGAGCGCCGGCATCGGCCTGATGCCCGCCCGGGACACTCGCGCTTTGCTGCTTTACAGGCGGCGGGCGCTCAGGTAGGAATCCTGCAGGATCCACATTTTTCGCGAGCGGGGAGAATCGGGCATGGTTTCCGGAGCGGGCGGCAAGCCGCCGGTCGTGGCAATCGTCGGGGCAACCGGCGCCGTCGGCGTCGAGATGCTGGGCTGCCTCGAGCGGCGGCGTTTCCCGCTCGGCGAGCTGCGGTTGCTGGCCTCGGCCCGCTCGGCCGGCAGGACGCTCGAGTTCCGCGGCAAGTCGCTCGTGGTGCGCGAGCTCACCGAGGCGAGCTTCGAGGGTGTCGACCTGGCGCTGTTCTCCGCCGGCAGCTCCGTCTCGAAGAAGTTTGCGCCGCTCGCCGTGCGCGCCGGCGCGATCGTCATCGACAACTCCTCGGCATTCCGCATGGATACCGCGGTGCCGCTCGTGGTGCCGGAGATCAACCCGCTGGCCGCGCGCGGGCACCGCGGAATCATCGCCAACCCCAACTGCACTGCCATCATTTCCATCACGCCGCTTTGGCCGGTCCATCAGGCGAACCGCATCGTGCGCCTGCTCATCTCGAGCTACCAGTCGGCCTCGGGTGCCGGTGCTGCGGCGATGGAGGAGTTGCGCGAGTCGACGCGCGCCTATCTCGAGGGGCGCGTCTACGAGCCGCGGGTGCTGCCGCACCCGTACGCCTTCAACGTCTTCAGCCACAACGCCCGCGTCGATCCGGCGTCCGGCTACAACGAAGAGGAGATCAAGGTGCGCGAGGAGGCGCGCAAGATCTTCGGCGACCCTGACCTGCGCGTCTCGGCGACCTGTGTACGGGTGCCCGTGCTGCGCGCACACGCGGTCGCGATCAACTTCGAGTGCGAGCGACCGGTCACGCCCGAGGAGGTGCGCGGACTGATCGCCGGCGCACCGGGCGTGAAGCTGGTCGACGATCGCGAGCGCAATTACTTCCCCATGCCGCGCGATGCCTCGGGAGGCGACGCGATCCTCGCCGGGCGCATCCGCCAGGACCTGAGCGACCCGAGCGGCCGCTCGATCGCGCTGTTCGTGGCGGGCGATCAGCTCTTGAAGGGTGCCGCGCTCAACGCGGTGCAGATCGCCGAGATTTTGTGAAGGGGATGAGTGCGGGTACTTCCTTGCAATACTGCTCGTACTCGCCGGGAAAGGCCTCGCGCATGAAGCGCTCCTCGGCGCGCAGCTTGACGATAAACGCGGCGGTGACGACCGCCAGCCCGAGCGCCGCGCGCAGCGTGCCGGAGGAGATCGCAGTGCCGATCGCGCCGGTCAGGATGCCTGTGTAGATCGGGTGCCGCAGGTAGCGGTAGGGACCGGTGCGGATCAGCTCGTGTCCCTCCTTGACGGTGACGTTGCCACTCCAGTTGCGGCCCAGGTGCACGCGCGCCCACACGGAGAAGGCGAGGCCCACGATGAGCACCGCTAGCCCCACGAGATAAGAAAGCGCGGAGCGCGGCCAGAAAAACGCGTCCAGCACTCGCCCCCACGGCCAGCGGTCCCAGGCGATCAGCACGCTGCCGGCCACCAGCGCCAGCATGTAGATGAGTCGCGAGGTGAATCGCTCGCGCCGCTGCGTCGCCTTGTTGCCGTACGCCGCGACCAACCAGTAAAGCGCCCAGGCGGCCCACACCCATGAGATGAGGTGTTGGGGGAGGAGGGGATCGCCCGGCGTCACAGCAGGTCCTTCAGCCGGTAGTACAGCATGGCGAGGACGAGCGCCGGTCGGCGCAGCGCCGCGCCGCCCGGGAAGTTGGCGTGCGGGATGCGGGCGAACACGTCGAAACGCCCCGCGGTGCCGGCGACCGCCTCGGCGACCAGCTTGCCGGCGATGCCGGTGAGCGCGATGCCGTGCCCGGAGAAGCCCTGCAGGAAATATACGTTGGGAGCGAGCCTGCCGAAGTGCGGGGCACGGTTGAGCGTAATGTCGACTTCGCCGCCCCAGGCGTAGTCGATGC
>DASXKA010000014.1:0-11022 GCA_036497085.1 Steroidobacteraceae bacterium
CGGCTTGAAGCGCGTGTTGCCGACGATGTTGATCTGGCGGATCTTGGCGCGGTTACCTTCCTTGATGTCGACCTTGATCTTGACGCGGTTGCCCGCCTCCTCCTCCACCTTGGTGTCGATGCGCACGCCGTACTTGCCGCGCGCGAAGTACTGGTCGTTGAGGTACTGGGTGACGTCCTCGAGCACCGAGCGGTCGAAGGTCTTGCCGGCGGCAAGGCCGACGCCGCGCAGCGACTTCTGCAGGTCCTCGGTCTTGATGTCCTTGTTGCCGGTGATCTCGAAGCTCTCGATCGAGGGGCGCTCGGCCACTACCACCACCAGCGTGCTACCGTCGCGGCGCATCTGCACGTCGCGGAAGAAGCCGGTCGTGTACAGGGCCCGGATCGCCTCGCGCACGCGCTGCGGGCTCAAGTGATCGCCGATGTTGATCGGCAGGTAGTTGTAGACCGTGCCTTCGGAGACGCGCTGCAGGCCCTCGACGCGTATGTCGCCGACGGTGAAGTCAGCCTCCGGCGCGCTCTGCGCGAGCACCAACGTGGCGCGCATCAACAGCGCGAGCGCGGCCACGGCGACGCGCAGCTTCATGCTTCAACACCCAAGTGTGTCTCGCCTTCGCGCCCCCCGGGCGCCTTGTCATGCATTATTCGAGAGCCGGAGGCCTCGCGGCCTTCAGCACGGGCGGGCCGCGGCGCGGCCCCTCGCGAACCAGTCAACCGAATTGACGCGCAATGTCGTTGTACAGCGCGACACTCATCAGAAGGATGAGCAACGCAATCCCCACCTGCTGCCCGAACGCCTGGGTGCGCTCCGAGAGCGGGCTACCCTTCAGCCACTCGATGAGCTGGAAGGCGATCTGCCCGCCGTCGAGGATCGGGATCGGCAGCAGGTTGAGGAAACCGAGCGACAGGGAAATGAGCACCAGGAAGCCGAGGAACGCCGACACCCCCGCTTCCGCCGACTCACCCGCGAACTCCGCGATCGACAGCGGACCGCTCAGGTTCTTCAACGACACGCGCCCGAGCACCATGCGCCAGAACAGCCGTGCCTGCAGCACCGTCATGGTCCAGGCCTCGGCGCCGGCGCGGCTCAGGGCGGCGCCCGCGCCGAGGTCGGTGTGCAGCAGCATGGACGCGGGATAGGTGCGCGCCGCCGGCGGCGGCTGCATTACGTGGATGCGGCCCACGCGCTTGCCGGCCACGTCGTCGCTCGCGACCGCGACCGCGGCGCTGCGCGTCACGCCGCCGCGGCGGTATTCGATGGTGACGTGCTCACCGGGGCGCGCACTGATGCGCGCGATGATGTCGTGGAAGTTGGCGACCGGTGCGCCGTCGACACTGACGATCTCGTCCCCGGCGGCGAGTCCGGCGCGCGCCGCGGGCCCGTCCGCCACCACCTGACCCAGCACCGCCGGCACCGGCGGCCAGAACTGAAAGCCGAGGCCCTTGAGCAGCTCGCTCGGCTCGGTGAGATGACGGCGTGCTTCCGCGTCGCCGACCACGAGGCGCGCTTCGCGCGCCGCGCCGCCCCGGCCGCGCACACTGAGGTCCGCCTCGCCGCGCGCGCTCATGGCATCGAGCAGGTCGAACACCACGTCGCGGATTCCCTGCACCGCACTGCCGTTGACCGCGCGAATTTCGTCGCCGCTCTCGAGGCCCGCGGCGGCGGCGACCGAGCCGGTGAGCACGTCGCCGACCACCGGCCTGACCTCGCTCACGCCATTCACCCAGAACATGCCCCACAGCAGGAGGATCGCGAACAGGATGTTGCTGGACGGTCCGGCGAGCAGCACCGCGACGCGCTGCCAGTGCGGGCGGCGGGTGAAGGAGCGCGGCAGGTCCTCAGGCGAGACCGGTCCCTCACGCTCGTCGAGGAGCTTGACGTAGCCGCCGAGCGGCACGGCGGCGATCACGTACTCGGTGGCGTCCGGGCCGCCGCCCCATTTGACGAGCGGCTTGCCGAAGCCAACCGAGAAGCGCAGCACCCGGAAGCCGAGGCGACGCGCGACATAGAAGTGGCCGAACTCGTGCACCGTGACCAGCAGGCCGACGGCGACCACGAACCACAGTGCGTACCAGAACAGGCTCATGCGTGAGCGCCCCTCACCGACTCACTTGTTGTAATGCCGACGATGCGTTCGCGGGCCCGCTGTCTGCCTTCGGCGTCCGCGGCCAGGACATCCTCCAATCCGCCGATCGCCCCTCCGGCGCCCCGTTCCACCACCGCCTCAATGACCGCGGCGATGCCGGGAAAGTTCAATCGCCGCTCGAGAAACGCCTGCACGGCGACCTCGTTGGCCGCGTTCAGGAGCACCGGATGCAGCCCCCCGGCGCGCGCCGCCGCCTGGGCGAGCGCGAGACAGCGGAAGCGATCGTAGTCGGGAGCCTGAAAGTCGAGCCGGCCGGCCTTGAGCAGATCGAGGAATTCTACACCGGAGTGGATGCGCTCCGGCCAGCCGAGCGCGTGTGCGATGGGCGTGCGCATGTCGGGTGCCGACAGCTGTGCGAGCATCGAGCCGTCCACGTATTCGACCAGGGAGTGCACGATGCTCTGCGGATGCACCAGGACCTCCACCTGCGACGGCGTCAGCCCGAAGAGCAGGCACGCCTCGATGAGCTCGAGGCCCTTGTTCATCAGCGTGGCCGAGTCCACCGAGATCTTGCGGCCCATGACCCAGTTCGGGTGGGCGCAGGCGGCCTCGGGCGTCACCGCGGCGAGCGCCTCGCGCGGTGTGGCGCGGAACGGGCCGCCGGAGGCGGTGAGCAGCACGCGCTTGAGCCCCGGAGGCGCAACGCCGGGGCGCGCCGCGGCCGGCAGGCACTGGAAGATCGCGTTGTGCTCGCTGTCGATCGGCAGCAGCGTCGCGCCCGCGATGCGCACCGCCTCGAGCAGCAGCGGTCCGGCCATCACCATCGATTCCTTGTTGGCGAGCAGCAGCCGCTTGCCGGCGCGCGCCGCGGCGAGCGTAGAGCGCAGCCCCGCGGCGCCCACGATCGCCGCCATCACACACTGCACCTCGGTGAGCTGGGCGAGCTCCTCGAGCGCGCCTGCTCCGGCGAGCACGCGCGTACCCGGTGCGCCGCCGCCGAGGAGTGCCACGAGCTCGTGCGCCGCGGCCTCATCCGCCAGCGCGGCGTACGCCGGCTGCCACTCGAGCACCTGCCGGGCCAGCTTGGCGGCGTTGCGGTGGGCCGCGACGGCGATCAGGCGGAAGCGCTGTGGGTGGCGCGCCAGTACGTCGAGCGTGCTTTCGCCGACCGAACCGGTCGAGCCGAGTACTGCGACACCGATCATGCGACCACCTTGAGCAGCGTCAGCCCGAGCAGCAGTACCGGGGCCGCCCCGGTGAGACTGTCGATGCGGTCCATGACCCCGCCGTGTCCGGGAAACAGCGAGCCCGAGTCCTTCATGCCCGCGTAGCGCTTGAGCAGGCTCTCGGTGAGATCACCGATGACCGAGAAGGCCACGGTCGCCAGGCACAGCGGCAGAAACACCTCGAGCGGCACCCGAAACCAGAGGCTGCCGCCGACGGCGACGAACGCGCTCAGCGCCACCCCGCCCAGCACCCCCTCCCAGGTCTTGCCCGGAGACACCTCGGGCGCGAGGCGGATCCGCCCGAAGCGCCGGCCGGCGAAGAACGCGCCGATGTCGGCGACCCACACCAGGATCAGCGTGAAGAGCACCCACTGCCCGTGCGGTGGCGCGAGGCGCAGCCACACGAGCGCGAGCCACGCGGGCACGAGCGCCAGCACGCCCGCGACCCCCGCGGCCCAGCGCGACACCAGGCGCGGCGCGAATGCGATCCACATGAAGGCGGTGACCCACCAGAGCACCGCCGCGAGGAGGATCAGGTCGCGGCCGTCAGGGTCCGCCGAGATGCGCCAGGCGAGCGGCAGCAGCAGCGCCACCAGCGCCACGTAGATGAGCCGTCGCGCCGCGGTCGAGAGGCGCAGGAACGCGGACCACTCCCACGCGCCCGCGAGCAGCATCACGGTGAGCGCCACCACGGTAGCCCACACCGGCAGGAACAGGAGGATCACGATCAGCGCCGCGGCCAGCACCACGGCGGTCAGCACCCGCTTGCGCAGCGCCTCGTTCACCGTGCGGCGCTCAGCGCCGCCGGGCGCTGTCCGAAGCGCCGCTCGCGGCCCGCAAAGAAAGAGAGCGCGTCGTCGAGATCCGCGACCACGAAATCCGGCCACAGTCGCTCGGTGAAGTAGAGCTCGGCATAGGCGAGCTGCCACAGGAGGAAATTGCTGATGCGTCGCTCGCCGCCGGTGCGGATGTGGAGATCCGGGTCGGGGAGCCCGGCGAGCGAGAGCGCCTGCGCAAAGCGCGCCTCGGTGATCTCCTCCGGCCGCATGGATCCACTCGAGCATTCACTCGCAAGTGACTGAGCCGCTTTAACAATATCCCAGCGTCCACCGTAGCTGACCGCGACCTGGAGGGCGAGCCCGCGATTTGCCGCGGTGCGTTCCTCGGCGGCGGCGATGCGCGATTGCAGCCGCACCGAAAGACTCCGGCGCTCGCCGATGAAGCGCAGCCGCACCCCCTTCTCGTGCAGCTCGTCGAGCTCGCGGTCGAGCGCCTCGACGAAGAGGCTCATCAGACTCCCGACCTCGTCGGCGGGGCGCCCCCAGTTCTCACTCGAGAAGGCGAACAGCGTCAGCGCGGCGACGTGCAGGCGCGTGCACTCCTCTACGCACATGCGCACCGGCTTCAGGCCCGCCTTGTGGCCGGCCGCGCGCGCCACGCCGCGCGCGGCGGCCCAGCGGCCGTTGCCGTCCATGGTGATGGCGATGTGCTGCGGCAGATTGGCGAAGCTCGGGGCCATCAGACCTGCATGACCTCCTTCTCCTTGGCTGCGAGAGCTGCATCGATGTCGGCGACGTGCTTGTCGGTGAGCTTCTGGATGTCGGTCTCCGCGCGCCGCTCGTCGTCCTGCGAGAGGTGCTTGTCCTTCATCTTGTGCTTGATCTCGTTCATGACGTCACGGCGCACGTTGCGCACCGCTACGCGGGCGTTCTCCGCATCGTGGCGCAGCACCTTGGTGATCTCCTTGCGGCGCTCCTCGGTTAGCGGCGGCATGGGAATGCGGATCACCGTGCCGGCTGTCATGGGCGTGAGTCCGAGGTCCGACTTGAAGATCGCCTTCTCGATCGCCTGCACGACGGTCTTCTCCCACGGCGAGATCACGAGCGTGCGCCCTTCCTCGACCGCGATGCTCGCGACCTGCTGCAGCGGCACTTCGCTGCCGTAGTAGTCGACCTTGAGATGCTCGACGAGGCTCGCGTGGGCGCGCCCGGTGCGCAGCTTCTTCAGGTCAGCCTGGAAGGTCTGGACGCACTTGGCCATGCGCGTGGCGGCGTCCTTCTTCAGTTCTTCGAGCATGGTGTCTCCTCGCGGACTGCGCCGGTCACTCGTTGGTGACCGACGTGCCGACGTCCTCGCCGCGCACGATGCGGGTGAGGTCCCCCGGATTGTTGAGATTGAAGACCCGCAAAGGCAAGCGGTTGTCGCGGCACATGACGATGGCGGTCGCATCCATCACGTTGAGCTTGTCGGACAGCACCTTGTCGAAGGTGAGACGCGCATAGCGCACCGCCGCGGGGTTGCGCATCGGGTCGTCCGAATAGACGCCGTTCACCTTGGTGGCCTTCAACAGCACGTCGGCGCCGATCTCGATGGCGCGCAGCGCCGCCGCCGTATCGGTAGTGAAGAAGGGGTTGCCGGTGCCGGCCGCGAACACCGCGATGCGGCCCTTCTCGAGATGGCGCACGGCGCGGCGCCGGATGTAGTCCTCGCACACCTCGTTGATGCGGATTGCGGACATCACGCGCGCGTGCAGTCCCAGGCTCTCGAGCGCATCCTGGAGCGCCAGCGAGTTCATGACGGTCGCGAGCATGCCCATGTGATCCGCCGCCACGCGGTCCATGCCGGCGCGCGCCAGTCCCGCGCCGCGAAAGATGTTGCCGCCGCCGATCACCACGGCGATCTGCACGCCCATCTGCACGATGTCCTGCAGCTCTCCGGCGATGCGCTTCAGCACCGTCGGGTCGACGCCGTAGTCGCTCTCCCCGAGCAGCGCCTCTCCCGAGAGCTTCACCAGAATCCGCGTGTAGTGCGGCTTCGCTTGCGTCATCTCTCACCTCTGCCCATGGAAAAAACCCCGCGCGCGGCGGGGTTCACTCCTTTGGCTACAGCACTCGGCCTCAGCTCCCGGTTGCCAGGCGCGCTACCTCGGCGCCGAAGTCATCGGCTTTCTTCTCGATGCCGGCGCCGACCTCGAAGCGCTCGAACGCGACCACCTCGGCCTTTGCCCCCTTGACGAGCTTTTCGACGGTCAGTTCCGGGTCCTTGACGAACTGTTGCCCGTAGAGCGTGATCTCGCTGAGCGCCTTGCGCAGCCGCCCCTCGACCATTTTGGCGACGATCTCCGGGGACTTGCCCTCGCCCTGCGCCCGCTCGGTGAGGATCTCGCGCTCTTTCGCCACCACCTCAGCCGGAACGTGCTGCGCCGTGAGGTATTTCGGGCTGCTCGCGGCGACGTGCATCGCCAGGTCGTAGGCGAGGCTCGGCGCCCCCCCCTTGACGGCGACCAGCGCCCCGATGCGCGTGCCGTGCACGTAAGCGCCCAGCTGATCGGGCGAAGTCACGACGGCAAAACGCCGCACGCTGATGTTCTCGCCGATCTTGGCGACCAGCTCGCGGCGGCGCTGCTCGAGGCCCTCGCCCGAGGCGAGGCGGGCCTCGGCGAGCGCGGCGAGACCAGCAGGTTTCGCCGCGAGCGCGCACTGCGCCACCGCCTCCGCGAACGCTTTGAAGTCCGGCCCGCGCGCGACGAAGTCGGTCTCGCAGTTGACCTCGACCATCGCAGCGGTGCGCGCGTCGGCGGACCTGGCGATCACCACCACGCCCTCGGCAGCGACCCGAGTTGCCTTCTTGTCGGCCTTGGCGAGACCTTGGCGGCGCATGAGCTCCGCGGCCGCATCGAGATTACCCTTGGTCTCGACGAGTGCCTTCTTGCATTCCATCATGCCTGCGCCGGTGCGCTCGCGCAGCTGCTTGACCGTATCTGCAGTAATGTTCATGTCGGGCCTCCGTGCCACTCACTCGCCGGCGGTGTCGCCGGGTCGGCCCTTGCGCCGTCCCGCCGCGGGCGCGCCGCGCCTCGCGTTTGCGGCACCGGCGATGGCATCGACCTCGGCCGGGTCGGCCTCGGCCGGGTCGGCCTCGGCCTCGCCGACCTGCGCATCGACACCCTCCGTACCGGGCTCGGCGAGTGCCGCGACCGGCGCCGGGACGATCACCGGGCGGCGTCGCGCCGGCGGCTTCCTGCGCACCGCCGCCGTCGGCCTGCGGCCGGCGCGCGGAGTCTTCTTGCGCGGGTTGCCGGCCTCGTCGAGCTCGACGAACTCGTCCTCGCCGACCGCAACCTGCGGCACCGATTCCTTGCCCTCGAGCACCGCATCGGCGACGCCGGCGGTATAGAGCTGGATCGCGCGCATCGCGTCATCGTTCCCCGGGATCACATAGTCGATGCCATCGGGGGAGCAATTGGTGTCCACCACCGCCACCACCGGGATGCCGAGCTTCTTCGCCTCGTGCACCGCGATGTTCTCGTGCCCGACGTCGACGACGAAGAGCGCATCCGGGAGCGATTCCATGTGCTTGATGCCGCCCAGGCTCCTCTCGAGCTTGTCCATCTCGCGCCGCAGCTGTGTCGCCTCCTTCTTGCCGCGCTTGTCGAGAGCGCCGGAGGCGGCCAGCTCGGTGATCTCGCCGAGCCGCTTGATCGACTGGCGGATGGTCTTGAAATTCGTGAGCATGCCGCCGAGCCAGCGCTGGTTCACGTAGGGCTGCCGGGAGCGCTCAGCTTCCTTCTGGATCGAATCGCGCGCCGAGCGCTTGGTGCCGACGAACAGCACCGTGCCGCCGTCGGCGATGACGCCCTTCACGAAGGACGTCGCCTCCGCGTACATCGGCTGCGTCCGCTCGAGATTGATAATGTGGATCTTGTTTCGCTCACCGAAGATGAAAGGGGCCATCTTCGGGTTCCAGAAGCGGGTCTGATGTCCGAAATGGACACCCGCCTCCAGCATCTGTCGCATGGACACGCCGGGCATGAAAGACTCCTGTGCGGGTTAAGCCTCCGCGCATCCCCGTGACCATCCCCACTCGCTGGCCTTGCGGCCCTGCGGGCGGAAACACCCAGTCAGCGGGTATACGATGCGCGTGTGGGTTGCGTTGCCAAAAAAGGCCGCGCTTTATACCATGAAGACCTCATCGGAACAATGTCTTACGCCAGCTTGCCGGCCCCTTGGCAGGGGGGAGCGCCGGCCCCATTTTCAACCTATGCACGTGACGACCAAGACCCCGGAGGAGCAGGAGAAAATGCGGGTGGCCGGGCGCCTCGCCGCCGAGGTGCTCGACATGATCGGCGCGCACGTGATGCCGGGGGTGACGACCGCCGAGCTCGACCAGATCTGCCATGACCACATCGTCAACGTGCAGCGCTCGGTCCCGGCGAACCTCAATTACCGCGGCTTCCCCAAGACCATCTGCACTTCGGTCAATCACGTGGTCTGTCACGGCATCCCGAATGAGAAGCGCCTGAAGGCTGGCGATATCGTCAACATCGATGTGACCGTGATCCGCGACGGCTTCCACGGCGACACCAGCCGCATGTACGCGGTCGGCAAGGCGCCAGCGCACGCGCAGCGCCTCACCGACATCTGCTTCGCCGCGATGTGGCGCGGCATCCGCACGGTACGGCCGGGAGCGCATCTCGGCGACATCGGCCATGCCATCCAGACCTTCGTCGAGGAGAACGATTATTCGGTGGTGCGCGAGTACTGCGGCCACGGCATCGGGCGCGTCTACCACGAGGACCCCCAGGTGCTGCACTACGGGGAGCCCGGCACCGGGCTCGAGCTCCGGCCCGGCATGACCTTCACGATTGAGCCCATGGTCAACGCCGGCAAGCGCCACGTGCGCCTCCTCGGCGACGGCTGGACGGTGATCACCAAGGACCACTCCCTGTCGGCGCAGTGGGAGCACACGGTGCTCGTGACCGAGACGGGAGTCGACGTGCTGACGCTCGGCGCGGACAGCGCGCCACACTGAGCCATGCACGCGATGGGAGCGGACACGCAGACCCTGGAGCAGCCGCTCCCTGCCGCACCCCCCGCGGCGAGCTGGCCGCTGCTCACGGGCCTGGCGGAACGGCTGGCCGGCGGCGGCGGCGACCCGGCGACCTGGCGCGCGTTGCTGCGCGAGGCGCACGCCGAGCTGAAGACGCGTTTCTTCGCCGAGGAGCCGGTCGAGGAGCTGGTGCACGCCCGCGCCGCGCTCATCGACGCGGTGCTGCGCGCTGCGTGGCAGACGCATTGCGCGCCCGCCTGCGCCGAGTGGGCGCTGGTCGCGGTCGGCGGCTACGGCCGCGGCGAGCTGCACCCCTCATCCGATATCGACGTCCTGCTGCTCGCTCCCCCCGCGCCCGATCTCCCGGGCGGGGCCGCGGTCGAGAAGCTGGTGGCGTTCTTGTGGGACATCGGCCTCGAGATCGGCCACAGCGTACGCAGTGTCGCGCAGTGCGCGGAGGAATGCGTCGGCGACGTCGGCGTCATGACGACGCTGCTCGAGGCGCGGCTGGTCGCGGGCAGCGCCGCGCTCTGCGGCGCCATGCGTACCGCGCTCGCACCCGAGCGGCTCTGGCCGGTGAAGCAGTTCTTCGAGGCGAAGGTGCAGGAGCAGGCCGGGCGGCACCTCAAGGCCAACGACACCGCCTACAACCTCGAGCCCAACGTCAAGACCGGCCCGGGCGGGCTGCGCGACATCCAGACCATCGCCTGGGTCGCGAAGCGCCAGTTCGGCGCCGACACGCTCGACGAGCTCCTGACCCACGGTTTCCTCACCGCGCCGGAGCTGCGCCGGCTGCGCCAGGCGCAGGCGTTCCTGTGGCGGGTGCGCTTCGGGTTACACGCCCTCACCGGGCGGCGCGAGGACCGGCTGCTGTTCGATCACCAGATCCGCCTCGCCCTCGCCTTCGGTTACGAGGACGCCTCCTACACTCTCGCGGTCGAGCAGTTCATGCAGCGCTACTACCGCACGGTGATGGACGTGAGCCTGCTGAATGAGCTGCTGCTGCAGCTGTTCCGCGAGGCGATCCTCACCGAGAGCGAGCCGCCGCGGCCGCTCAACGCGCGCTTCCAGGTGCGCAACGGCTCGCTCGAGGCGGCGCACGAGGAGGCGTTCGCGCGTAACCCGTCGGCGCTCCTCGAGATGTTCGCGCTGCTGCAGCAGAACCCGGAGATCCGCGGCGTACGCGCCTCGACCATGCGCGCGGTGGCGAAGAATCTCTGGCTCATCGACGAGGAGTTCCGCCAGAACCCGCGCCACCATCGCCTGTTCCTCGAGATCCTGCGCTCGCCGGTCGGCGTCACCCACGAGCTGCGGCGCATGAACACCTACGGAGTCCTGGGGCGCTACATCCCGGCCTTCGGGCGCGTCGTCGGGCGCATGCAGTACGACCTCTTCCATGCCTATACGGTCGATGCCCATACACTCTTCGTCGTGAGCAACCTCAGGCGCTTCGCCATCCCGCGCTACGATCATGAGCTTCCCGAGGCCTCGCGCGTCATGCAGCAGCTGCCGCGCCAGGAGATCGTCTACCTGGCGGCGCTGTTTCACGACCTTGCCAAGGGACGCGGCGGCGATCACTCCGAGCTCGGCGCGGTCGATGCCGAGGCCTTCTGCCTCGAGCAGGGCCTCTCGCCCTACGATGCGCGGCTGGTCGCCTGGCTGGTGCGCAATCACCTCGAGCTGTCGATCACCTCGCAGAAGCAGGACATCGCCGACCCGCAGGTGATCGCCGCCTTCGCCCGCAAGGTGGGCGATGAGACGCGCCTGGATTACCTCTACGTGCTCACCTGCGCCGACGTGCGCGGCACCAACCCGAAGCTGTGGAACTCCTGGAAAGCCTCCCTGTTCCGCGACTTCTACCAGCGCGTGAAGCGCGCGCTG
>DASXKA010000015.1:0-7797 GCA_036497085.1 Steroidobacteraceae bacterium
CCCGGCCGCCTGCTCGCGCTCGCGCGCCTTTTGCGCCTCCCACTCCCGCGGCAGATGCGGCGCCTCTATGGCGGCCCCGGCGAACACGTGCGGATGGCGACGGACGAGCTTCGTGTGAATCGACTCGGCAACGTCCGCGAAATCGAACCAGCCGCGCTCCTCGGCCATGCGTGCGTGAAACACCACCTGAAAGAGCAGATCGCCGAGCTCGTCGCGCAACCGGTCATGCTCACCGCCCTCGATCGCGTCGGCGACCTCGTAGGCCTCTTCGACGGTAAAGGGTGCGATGCTCGCGAAAGTCTGCTCGAGGTCCCAGGGGCAGCCACGCTGGGGGTCGCGCAGCCGCGCCATGAGCGTGATCAGCGCCTCGATCGCAGCGCGTGCGTCGCCCATCGGCGCCTCAGTCCGCCACCGCTGCCGCGCGCTCGAACGGCAATGGGCCGACGCACAGGCGATAGAGCGTCAGCAGGATGCCGGCGGTCGCACCCCAGATGGTGCGCCCCTCGAACGGGATGTCCCAGAACTCGACCTCTGCGCCACTGCGGATGAGGCGGCGGCGTTGCATTCTGAAGTTGGCCGGATCGAAGATGTAGTCGAGCGGCACCTCGAAGGTCCCCTGCACTTCCTTCACGTCCGGCAGCGGCGCGAATCCGGCGCGCACGAACCCCACCACCGGCGTGATACGAAAGCCCGTGATGACGATGTGGTCCGGCAGGTAGCCCGCTACCGACACCAGCCTCTCGTCGAGACCGATCTCCTCGCGTGCCTCACGCAGCGCCGCGGCAGCCGGGCTGGCGTCGCCCGCCTCGATGTGCCCGCCGGGAAAGCTCACCTGCCCCGCATGGGTGCGCAACCCCGTGGCGCGCTCGGTCAGCAGCACCGTCGGCCGCTGTCGCTCGAGGAGTGGAATCAACACGGCGGCGGGCGTCGGCGCGGCGGGCAGCGAGCGCCGGTAGACTTCGCTGTCCGTTGCCGACAGTCCCGGCAGGATCCAGTCTTCCGGCTGGTGGCGCGGAGCGCTGCCGGCGAGCTTGCTGCGGATGATCGCCGTCCAGTCGCGTTGCGCCGCCGTGCTTTCCTGCCTGTCAGCCACCGCCGCTTGTGCCGCCCTTGATGCCGCCGCGCGTCAACTCTGCGGGATCGAGGAGCTGGTCGAGCTCCGCCGCCGGCAGCTGCGTCATCTCACGTGCCACCTCGCGGATGGGCCGGCCCTGCGCGTACGCCGCCTTGGCGATCGCAGCCCCCTTTTCATAGCCGATCACAGGATTCAGCGCCGTCACCAGAATGGGATTGCGATCGAGCGCCTCGGCGATGCGCGCCTCGTTCACCTTGAAGCCGGCGATCGCGCGATCGGCCAGCAGCCGCGACACGTTGGCGAGCAGTGCGATGCTCGCGAGCAGGTTGTAGGCGATGAGCGGCAGCATCACGTTCAGCTGGAAGTTGCCCGACTGTCCCGCGATCGTGATGGTGGTGTCGTTGCCGATCACCTGCGCAGCCACCATGGTGGTGGCCTCGGGTATCACCGGGTTCACCTTACCGGGCATGATGCTGCTGCCGGCCTGCAACGCGGGCAGGGAGATCTCACCGAGCCCCGCGAGCGGCCCGCTGTTCATGAGGCGCAGGTCGTTGGCGATCTTCATGAGGCTGACGGCGATCACCTTCAGCTGCCCGGAGAGCTCCACGGCCGTATCCTGGGCCGACAGCGCCTCGAAGTAGTTGGGCGCCGGAACGAATGCGACGCCGCTGATGGCGGCGAGCTCCTCGCAGAAGCGCCGCCCAAACTCCGGATGGGCGTTGATGCCGGTGCCCACGGCGGTGCCGCCCTGGGCGAGCGCCAGCAGGCGCGGCTCGACGGACTTCAGCCGCGCCAGGCCGTTCTCGATCTGGGTACGCCACCCCGAGAGCTCCTGTCCGAGCGTCACCGGCATGGCGTCCATGAGGTGAGTGCGGCCGGTGGTGACCGTGCCGGCGAGCTCGCGCTCGCGCCCGAGAAGTACGTCGCGCAGATGCGTGAGCGCCGGCACCAGCGCCTGGCGCAGCGCGAGCGCCGCGCTCACGTGAATGGCGGTCGGAATCGAGTCGTTGCTGCTTTGCCCCATGTTGACCTGGTCGTTGGGGTGCACGGCGCTCTTGAGGCGGGCGCTCGCGAGCGCGGCGATCACCTCGTTGGCGTTCATGTTGGTGCTGGTTCCGGACCCGGTCTGGAATACGTCGATGGGGAAGTGCGCGTCATGCCTGCCGGCTGCGACCTCGGCGGCAGCCGCCTCCACCGCGCCGGCGACCTTCGGGTCGAGGAGCTGCAGGCCGCGGTTGGCGCGCGCGGCCGCCTGCTTCACCAGCGCCAGGGCGCCGATGAAGCCGCGCGGCATGGTCAGACCGCTGACGGGAAAATTGTCCACGGCACGCTGGGTGTGCGCGCCCCACAGCGCGTCCGCAGGCACCTTGAGCTCGCCCATGCTGTCGCGCTCGACCCGAAAGGAAGTCGTCATGAGTGCAACTCCGCTCATCGCCCGCTGCCCGCACGCCCGGCCGGACGGCCGGATGCGTTATGATGATAACGCATGCCCGCAAGCTCCAGCGACGCCGTCGGCGCACTCGAGGCGCTCTCGCCCGTAGATGGGCGTTACGCGAGCGCGGCCGCGCCGCTGCGCGCGCTGCTCTCGGAAGCGGCGCTGATCCGCGAGCGCGTGCGCATCGAAGCGCAGTGGCTGCTGCAGCTCTCGGCCGCGGTTCCGCAGCTGCCGGGCGCCAGGCTGAGCGCGGCGGTGCGGACCCGTGCCCAGCAACTCGCCGCGGCTCCGGACGAGGGGGCGGCGCCCGCCGTCAAGACCATCGAGGCGCGTATCAACCACGACGTCAAGGCCGTCGAATATTACGTGCGCGAGCAGCTCGCAGCCGCCGGCGCCTCCCCCGCGACTCTCGAGCTGGTGCACTTCGGGTGCACCTCCGAGGACATCAACAACCTCGCCTACGCGCGGCTGCTGCAGGCGGCGCGCGAGCTGCTGCGCGGCGTCCTCAAGGCGCGCATCGACGAGCTGGTGGCGCTCGCACATCGCTACGCGGAGAGCGCGATGCTGTCGCGCACCCACGGGCAGGCGGCCAGCCCCACGACTCTCGGCAAGGAGCTCGCCAACTTCGCCGCGCGGCTCATGCGCGCGGAAGCCCGCTGGACGGGTGTCCACATTCTCGGCAAGTGGAACGGCGCCGTTGGCAATTTCAATGCGCACGCCGCCACGCTTCCAGCGGTGGACTGGCCCGCGGTGGCGCGCGCCTTCGTGGAGTCGCTCGGGCTCGAGTACAACCCCTACACCACCCAGATCGAGCCCCACGATTGGATCGCCGAGTACGGCGATGCGGTCGCGGCCACCAATGTGGTGCTGATCGACCTGTGCCGCGACCTGTGGGGCTATGTCTCGCTCGGGTACCTGCGCCAGCGCATGGTGGCGGGCGAGGTCGGCTCGTCGACCATGCCCCACAAGGTAAACCCGATCGATTTCGAGAACGCCGAGGGTAACCTCGGGGTCGCGAACGCGCTGCTGCGGCACTTCGCCGAGAAGTTGCCGGTATCGCGCTGGCAACGCGATCTCACCGACTCGACCGTGCTGCGTAACCTCGGCGTCGCGCTCGGGCACACCCTCATCGCCTGGAACTCTCTGGGCCGCGGGCTGACGCGCATCGAGGCGGATGCCGTGCGGATGGCGGGCGATCTGGCGGACTCCTGGGAACTGCTGGCCGAGATGGTGCAAACTGCGCTGCGTGCCGCCGGCGTCCCCGAGGGCTACGAGCGGCTCAAGGATTTCACGCGCGGCCGCGCCATCGACGGGCGCGGCCTGGCAGAATTCATCGACGCCTTGCCGCTTCCAGCGGCGGACAAGGCGCGGCTACGCGGGCTCAAGCCCGCCGACTACGTAGGACTCGCGGCGGCGCTGGCCCGGGCCATCTGAAGCGCCCGGGTTACGCTTCCGCCGAGATTGTCGCCGGGAGGCGACAGGGGGATGACAAAGTGCGAACTGGACCGCGCTTTTTACTTACCGTGGGCGCCAGGACCGCTCAAACCGTGACCGGCTCGACAAGGAAATACCTCGAGCGCTCACTAAGATCGCCCGCAGCCTGCGCAGCGTGCGGGCGGGGGTAGTGCCACTCGTGGCAATTTCGGGCGAACTCGACCTCAAGAACGGCTGGGCACAGCTCGCCAACGCGCGCTATGCCCCGGAGTCGGTCGGCCCGGGCTCCGGTCACAGGTCCTCGCGTCACGGCTCAGCCGAGACCCTCACCGTCCTCACCACCCTTCCCGAGGTGCGCGCCGCGGTGAACGAGATCGCCGCACTCGCGCAGCGACTCATCTCTATCTATACGCCGGACCTCGAACCCGATCTCTATGACCAGAGTTCGTTCCTCGAGGTCATCAAGCATTTCGTGCTGACGCGCAGCTTCTCCAAGGTGCGCGTCCTGCTCGTCGAGCCGACGCGCGTCATGCGCGACAGCAACCGCTTCGTCGCCATGGGGCGGCGCCTCTCGAGCTGCATCGACATCCGTTACGTCACCGCCCAGTCGCCGCAGCGCGCCTCGGCCTATCTGATCGCCGACGACCGGGCGATCGTCTATCGGCTGCGCGCCGACAGCTGGGACGGAGTCGCCGACATCAACAATTCACAGGCCGCACGCACCTACCTGCAGGAATTCGACCAGGTGTGGAATGCGAGCGCAGCCGAGCATGGGCTGCGCGCCGCGCGCCGCGGCTGAGTAACTCCCGGAATCGGCGACCGCGCCGGGCGCGCGGTAGAATTCGCCGATGACTGTCCCGCCCTCGCGTCCCGCCGCTTCCCGCGTCATCGTCGCCCTTTCGGGCGGTGTCGACTCCGCGGTCGCTGCGCTACTCCTCAAGGAACAGGGGCTCGAGGTCCAGGGACTCTTCATGAGTAACTGGGACGAAGCGGCGGACGATATCTGGTGCACCGCCGCGCAGGACTTCCAGGACGCCCGTGGCGTCGCCGAGCGGCTCGGCATTCCGCTGCACCGCGTGAGCTTCGCCGCCGAGTACCGCACGCGGGTGTTCGAAAAGTTCCTCGCCGAGCATCGTGCCGGGCGCACGCCCAATCCCGACGTGCTCTGCAACCGTGAGATCAAGTTCGGCGTGGCGCTCGCCTATGCACAGCGCCTCGGCGCCACCTGCCTCGCCACCGGGCACTATGCACGGCTCGTCGCTGGACCCGGCGGCATCGAGCTGCACAAGGCGCGCGATGCGGCCAAGGACCAGAGTTACTTCCTGCACGCGGTGGCTGCCGCCGAGCTGGCGCAGACTCTGATGCCGCTCGGCGAGCTCGAGAAGAGCGCGGTGCGCGAGCGCGCGCGGCGCGCCGGGCTGCCGGTGTTCGACAAGCCGGACAGCACCGGCATCTGCTTCATTGGTGAGCGGCCGTTTCGCGAGTTTCTCGAGCGCTACCTGCCCCGTACGCCCGGGCCGATCGAGTCGGCGGACGGCGAGCGGCTCGGGACCCACCGCGGGCTCGCCTTCTACACTCTCGGACAGCGCGGCGGAATCGGGCTCGGCGGCCGCGCAGGCCGTGGAGAGCAGCCCTGGTACGTCGCAGCCAAGGATGCGGCGCGCAACGCCCTCGTCGTGGTCCAGGGGCGCGAGCACCCGCTGCTCTCGAGCATGGCGCTCACCACTGGCCACTGGCACTGGCTCGTCTCCCCGCCCCAGGCCCCGGTGCGCTGCACGGTGAGGGTCCGCTACCGCCAGGCCGATCAGCGCGCCCTGCTCACCCCGCGCCCGGATGCCACCGCGCACCTGGAATTCGCCGAGCCGCAGCGAGCCGTCACACCCGGGCAGTACGCGGTCGCCTACGACGGCGAGCGGTGCCTGGGTGGTGGCGTCATCGAGGTGGTGGCGCCGCCGCTGCACCGGTCCGCCGCCGCCTGAGCGGTCCGGCGGCAGCCGCAGGCTGCGCCCGATATAATTCGCGCAGCCAGCGGAGAACCTCATGATGAACAGCTTCCGGGCGCGCTCGACGCTCAAGGTGGGCGAACGCACGTACGAGATCTGGAGTCTCGCTGCCCTGCCGCAGGACAAGGTCGCGCGGCTGCCCTATTCGCTGAAGGTCCTCCTCGAGAACCTGCTGCGCTTCGAGGACGGGGTCAGCGTCACGCGCGCCGATATCGAGGCGCTGCTCGAATGGGACCCGGCCGCGGTGCCGGCGCACGAGATCGTTTTCACTCCGGCGCGCGTCATCCTGCAGGACTTCACCGGCGTCCCGTGCATCGTCGACCTCGCGGCGATGCGCGATGCCATCGTTCGCCTCGGCGGCGACCCCGAGCGCGTGAATCCGCTGAACCCCGCTGAGCTCGTCATCGATCACTCGGTGCAGGTCGACGAGTACGGAACACCGGGCGCGCTCGCCGCCAACACTGCCATCGAGTTCAGCCGCAACAAGGAGCGCTACGCGTTCCTGCGCTGGGGACAGACGGCGTTCCGCAACTTCTCGGTGGTGCCGCCCAACACCGGCATCGTCCATCAGGTGAACCTCGAGTACCTGGCGCGTGTGATCTTCGACGCCGAGTCCGGCGGCACGCGCCGCGCCTATCCCGACACCCTGGTCGGCACCGACTCGCACACGACCATGATCAACGGGCTCGGTGTCCTCGGCTGGGGCGTGGGCGGAATCGAGGCTGAGGCAGCCATGCTCGGGCAGCCGATCACCATGCTCATCCCGCAGGTCATCGGCTTTCGTCTCGAGCGACGGCTGCAGCCCGGCGCCACCGCCACCGATCTGGTCCTCACGGTCACCGAGATGCTGCGCAAGAAGGGTGTGGTCGACAAGTTCGTGGAGTTCTTCGGCGACGGCCTGGCCAACCTTCCGCTGGCCGACCGCGCGACCATCGCCAACATGGCGCCCGAGTACGGCAGCACCTGCGGCATCTTTCCGATCGACGCCGAGACCATCCGCTACCTCGAGCTCTCGGGGCGCACGCGCGAGCGCATCGAGCTCGTCGGCACTTATGCGCGCGCGCAGGGGATGTGGCGCAATCCCGGCGCGACCCCCACCCGCTATACCGACGAGCTCGAGCTCGATCTGGCTAAAGTGGAGCCGAGCCTCGCCGGGCCGAAGCGCCCACAGGACCGCGTGCCGCTCAAGAGCGCCAAGAAAGTCTACGAGACCAACGCGAAGAAGACCGCCGAGGAGCGCGCCGCCAAGAACGGCGCGGCGGGCGTCGCCTCCGCCAAGCTCGACGGACAGACCGTCGAGCTCAAGGACGGCGCGGTGCTGATCGCCGCGATCACGAGCTGCACCAACACCTCCAACCCCTCGGTGATGCTGGGCGCGGGACTTCTCGCGCGCAAGGCGCGCGAGCGCGGCCTCACCGCCAAACCCTGGGTGAAGACCAGCCTCGCGCCCGGCTCGCGGGTGGTCACCGATTACTTGAGGAAGGCTGCTGTGCTCGATGACCTCGCGGCTGTCGGGTTCGATCTGGTGGGATACGGCTGCACCACTTGCATCGGCAACAGTGGTCCTCTCAAGCCCGAGATCTCCGCCGCCGTCAAAGAAGGCGACCTCACCGCCTGCGCCGTGCTCTCCGGCAATCGCAACTTCGAGGGCCGCGTGCATCCGGAAGTGCGCATGAACTTCCTCGCGTCCCCGCCGCTGGTGGTGGCCTATGCCCTCGCGGGTACGCTCGATCTCGACCTCACCAAGGAGCCACTCGGCACGGACAAGAACGGCAAGCCCGTCTACCTGGCCGACATCTGGCCCTCCGACCAGGAGGTCGCGGACCTGCTGTTGAAGTCCATCGACTCGG
>DASXKA010000016.1:0-4617 GCA_036497085.1 Steroidobacteraceae bacterium
GGGGTCTCGATGGTGCTCAAGGGCTTCCCGCTGTGGCTCGCCACCGCGCACACCGCCGCAGCGGCGCTGCTGCTGCTCACGGTGCTCGCGCTGGTGAGATACCTGAGCACGCGCTGAAGGTCACCGAGCGCTTACCCGTGGCGACGACTTCCCCTATCGCAACCGGCGCACGGTCGGCCTGGCGCCGCTACCTCGAGCTGACCAAGCCTAAGGTCGTGGCCCTGATCACCTTCACCGCGATCGTGGGCACGCTGTTGGCAAGCCCCGGCCTGCCGCCGCTGGATGCCCTCGTCTTCGGCAACCTCGGCATTGCGCTCGCGGCCGCCTGCGCGGCCACCATCAACCACGTGCTCGACCGGCGCATCGACGAGCAGATGGCGCGCACCCGCGCCCGCCCGCTGCCGAGCGGCGCGCTCAGCGAGCGCGCCGCGATCG
This sequence comes from Steroidobacteraceae bacterium, assembly GCA_036497085.1. Taxonomy (GTDB): domain Bacteria; phylum Pseudomonadota; class Gammaproteobacteria; order Steroidobacterales; family Steroidobacteraceae; genus 13-2-20CM-66-19. Next base: position 436 of record DASXKA010000016.1, read on the forward strand.
TCTTCGCCGCGGTGCTCGGCGTCGCCGCCATGACGGTGCTCGCCTTCCTGGTCAACCTGCTCACCGCGCTGCTCACCTTCTGCTCCCTGATCGGCTACGCGGTGATCTACACGGTGTGGCTGAAGCGCGCGACCTCGCAGAACATCGTGATCGGGGGCGCCGCGGGCGCCGCCCCGCCGGTGCTCGGCTGGGTGGCGGTCACCAACAGCGTCGACCCGAACGCGCTGCTGCTGTTCCTCATCATCTTCGTGTGGACGCCGCCGCACTTCTGGGCGCTCGCGATCGCGCGCCGCGACGAGTACGCCCGCGCCGGCATTCCGATGCTGCCGGTGACTCACGGAGTCGAGTTCACGCGCCTGCAGGTGCTGCTCTACACGGTGCTGCTCACCGTCGTGACGCTGCTGCCGTATCTCACGCGCATGAGCGGGCTCGTGTACCTGGCGGCGGCGCTGGTCCTCGATGCGGGCTTTCTCTACTACGCGCTCGCCCTCAAGATCAGCGCCCGCGAGGGGCTGCCGATGCGCGTGTTCCGCTTCTCGGTCACGTATCTCATGTGGCTGTTCGCGGCGCTGCTCCTCGATCACTACCTGCCGGGCCTGCGGTAGTTCATTGGAAAAATCGCCTGCGGCGATTCTGGCGGACCTTACTCCGTCGGCCGCTCAGCTCTCGCGCACGAGGCGCATCGACCAGGAGTAGATGATCTTTTCCTTCTGCAGCAGCACGCCCACGGTCGCATAGTGGTCGGCATCGATCTGCCCCAGGTGCTCGCTGCCGTGAAAGCCCGAGGCGTCGCAGCCGAACACCGAGAGAATCGAGCGCTCGACGACCGCATAGGTGCCCGAGAGCTTGCCGAAGGTCTCGGTCTCGAAGGTCCATTTCATGGCGCTGCCGCCGCCGGCCGGCGGCTCGATCAGATAGGCGTGCACGAACTCGACCGGCGGGGCGCCCAGCACCTTGAGCTTGCCCGACAGCAGCCAGCACTGATCGCGGTGCGCGATCTCGGTGCGGCCCACCGCCTCGAGCGGCTCGCCGTCGCCCCGCCAGAACGTTCCCGTGGCGGTCCACACCGCCGGCTCGAACAGAAACGTATGGGTCATGCACCCATTATGGCGCGCGACCGGCCTTCGCGGTACGTTGCACGGAGACGACAGGAAGCTTCAGGCGCTGAGGGCCGCTCATGCTCACGGAACGCATCTGGTCGGGAAACTCGTTACGCAATTTTCACTACCTGATCGCCTGTCCCGAGACCGGGGAAGCGCTCGCGGTCGATCCGCTCGAATGGCGCCTGTGCCTCGATGCGGCACTGCGGCGCGGCTGGGAAATCACCCAGATCGTCAACACCCACGAGCACCACGACCATACCGGCGGCAACGCGGGGCTCAAGGACGCAACCGGCGCGAAGATCCTGGCGCACGCGGGCGCCGCCGCGCGCATCGGCGGCGTCGATCGCGGCCTCGCGCGTGGCGACCTGATCCGGGTCGGGCGCACGGTCGAGCTCGAGTGCCTCGACACCCCCGGGCACACCATGACCCACGTGTGCCTGCTGTCGCACGGCGCCGAGCCCGCACTCTACTGCGGCGACACGCTCTTCAACGCAGGCGCCGGCAACTGCTACAACGGCGGCGACCCCGCAGCGCTCTACGACACCTTCGTCACGCAGCTCGCCCGCCTCGCGGACACGACGCGCGTCTTCCCGGGCCACGAGTACCTCGCGCGCAACCTTGAATTCACGCTCGACCGCGAGCCGGCCAACAGCGCCGCGGCCGCGCTGCTCGAGCGCGAGCGCGGCACCGCCCCCGCCGCCGCCACGGTCACCACCCTCGGCGAGGAGAAGCGCATCAACGCCTTCTTCCGGCTGCAGAACCCGCAGGTGATCGCGCGCCTCAGGGAAAAATTCCCGGACCTCGGCGGACAGCCGGATGCCCGCACGGTATTCGTGAAGCTGCGCGAGCTGCGCAACCGCTGGTGAGGGCGCGGGAACGCGACGCGCGTACCGCGCAGCGATTCAGCTCTTGCCGCGCCGGGTGCACCGACGGCAGCATAGGCTCGGGCCAGACCGGCGGCGAGACAAGGAATACCTCATGCGTACCACTCTCGCGATGTTGGCGGCGTGTCTCCTCGGCGGCGTGACGGCTCCCGCACCCGGGAAGGGCGGCGGCGCCATGCCGATGCCCGCAGCGCCGCCGCGCGTCGCGACGCCCGCGGAGCAGGCACGCGAGCTCTACAACGATGGCGTCGGCTACGTGAAGAAGGCCGACAAGGCGGACCTCGCGGCCGCGAGCGCCACCGATGCCGGCAAGCGAGAGCGCGGGGCGCGTGATGCGCACGACCGCTACGCCTCGGCGCTCGGCAGGTTCCAGCGCTGCGTCGAGCTCGATCCGCAGCGCTACGAGGCCTGGAACTACGTCGGCTACACGAGCCGCAAACTCGGCCACTACGACGATGCGCTCTCCGCCTACGACCGGGCGCTCGCGCTCAAGCCCGATTACCCGGACGCGATCGAGTATCGCGGCGAGGCCTTCCTCGCGGTGAATCGCCTCGACGACGCCAAGAAGGCCTACCTCGATCTGTTCGCCGCCAACCGTGCGCTCGCCGACAAGCTCCTCGGCGCGATGAAGGGCTGGGTCGCCGCCCAGCACGCCGCCCCTGCCGGCGACAATGCGGCGAGCGTCGAGGAGCTCGACAAGTGGATCCAGGAGCGCGCGCAGATCGCCGCGCAGACCGCCGCGCTCACCCGCGCCGGTACCGCGACCGCCTGGCGCTGAGGGCAGCCGGCGCGGCGCTCTGCGCCTGCGCGGCCCTCGCGCCGGGCGCTCACGCCGCCCAGGGTACGGACGCCGTCAAGGGCGCGCCGGCGGCGGGTGCGGCCTACGCGTGGCAGCTGCCGCGCGGCTTTCCCGTGCCGGCGGTCCCCGCCGACAATCCCATGTCGCACGCCAAGGTGGCCCTGGGGTCGCGCCTGTTCTTCGACCCACGCCTCTCGCTCACCGGCCGCTACTCCTGCGCGAGCTGCCACGATCCGCGGCGCTCGTTCACCGACGGCCTGGCGCGCGCCGCCGGCGCGACCGGCGCGCTGCTGCCCCATAACGCGCTCGCGCTCGTGAACGTCGCCTACAACATCAGCTTCGGCTGGGCGAGACCTGAGGTGCGCTCGCTCGAGCGTCAGATGCTCGAGCCGCTCCTCAACGAACAGCCCGTGGAGCTGGGGCTGAAGGGCCGCGAGCGCGCGCTGTGTGCCGAGCTCGCCGCCGAGCCGGCCTACGCGCAGGCCTTTGCTGCCTCCTTTCCCGGCGCGGCTGAGCCGGTCAGCTTCGATCACCTCGTGAAGGCGATCGCGGCGTTCGAGCGCACGCTGATCTCCGGCGACTCGCCCTTCGATGCGTACGTGTTCCAGGGTGAGCACGCGGCGCTCTCGGCCGAGGCCAAGCAGGGCATGGCGCTCTTCTACTCGCCGCGCATCGGCTGTGCGCGCTGCCACTCCGGGTTCAATTTCTCGGGCAACTGGCGCGACGCGCACGGGGAGACCGGGCGCGCGAGTTTCGCGCGTAACGGCACGAGCGCCGAGCCGCTCAAGGTGCCGACGCTGCGCAACGTCGCCCTCACCGGCCCCTACATGCACGACGGGCGCTTCGCGACTCTCGATGCCGTGCTCGAGCACTACTCGGGCCTGGCGCGGCGAGCGGGTGGCGCCGCGCGCATCGACCAGCGGCTGCCGCGCGCGCCGCTCACCGCCGCCGAGCAGGCCGCGCTCGCCGCCTTCCTCGAGAGTCTCACGGACCGCTCCTTCCTCGGGCGCTTCACGGACGCCGCGCCGCGCTGAGGAGGCGCAAGCCCTGCCCGCCGTCGCGCCGCGGTCCGCTTCCCGCTAGGCTAGGGCTCATGCAGTCCCAGTTTTACCGCCGCTGCTTCCTTGTGGTCGCCGTAGCTGCGCTCGGCTACTGGCTCTACCGCATACTCGCGCCGCTGCGTACCGAGCTCGGCTGGGCGGCGGTGCTCGCCTTCGTTCTCTATCCGCTGCACGAGTGGCTGAGCGCGCGCCTCAAGGGCCGGCGCGCGCTCGCCGCCGGCATCCTTACCGGGCTCACGCCGTTCCTCGTGCTGGCGCCGCTCGCGACGCTCGGCATCGCCTTCGCCGCGCAGGTCGCGCATCTCATCAATTATCTCAAGGGCCGCACGGTGCTC
>DASXKA010000017.1:0-17096 GCA_036497085.1 Steroidobacteraceae bacterium
GAGCGTCTCCTTCTCGGTCGGGCGCCCTTCGCGCTTGAAGAAGCCGCCGGGGATGCGGCCCGCGGCGTAGGTCTTCTCGACGTAGTTGACGGTGAGCGGTAAGAAATCCCGGTCCTGCCTGGCGGTCTGCTGGGCGCAGGCAGTGACCAGGACGATGGTATCGCCCATGGAGACGCGAACCGCACCCTCGGCCTGGCGGGCGGTTTCGCCCGTCTCGATGGTGACCGTGTGCGGGCCGTAAGGAAACGACTTGCTGACGACGCTCAAAGCTTCATTCCTCGAAAGTTGGAGTTTCGGCCAAAAAACGACGAGGGCCGCGCGTCCATGACGGCGGCCCCTGCGGTTCTCAGCGGCGCAGTCCCAGGCGCTCGACGAGCTCCTGGTACTTCTGCGGTTGGGTGGCTCTGAGGTAATCGAGGAGCTTGCGGCGCTGGTTCACCAGCTTCACCAGACCGCGCCGCGAGGCGTGGTCGCGCTTGTGCGCGGTGAAATGCCCGCCGAGGTCGTTGATCCGCTCGGAGAGCAGCGCCACCTGCACCTCGGGTGAGCCGGTGTCGGCCGGCCCGCGGCGGAACTGCGCGAGGATCCCGCCCTTTTTCTCGCTGGTTAAAGCCATTACGCTCGAGTCCTAACTACTTGTACTAAGAGCCCTTTTGGTAAGCCGCGCATTGTACCCGCCCGAGCGGCCGAGCGACAAGCCGGAGTGCGCTGCCTGGCGAGGGGCCGGCGTCAACCGAAGGCACACCTTGCGCGTTCCGTCCCTTGCAGCGCACCCCCTGCGGGCATAGTCTCTTTGATCGAGGTGATCGCCATGGTGAAGTCACTCGCCCTGAGCGCAGCTCTCGCGCTCTCGCTCGCCGCCTGCTCTACTGCTCCGGTCAGTCCCGACAAGGCCACGACCGCAAACGCCAAGCCCCCTGCGGGTTGCGTCGGCCAGACCGCGACCCGGATCCCGGCAAAGGACGACTCGACGTCGTGCGCCGGCTTCGGGCAGACCTACACGCAGCAGGACCTCGACAGGACGGGGCAGTACGATCTCTCACGCGCGCTGCAGATGCTCGACCCGTCGATCAGCCGGCGCTGAGCCTCAAAGATTGAGCAGCCGCCGGGGCCGCACGGCCGCGGCACCCGCGGGGACCCCGATTCCCAGGAATCTCCCTGCCTCGTCATAGAGTCGCAAACGTCCCGCCTCCGCCGCTGCCGAATCCCCTGCCGTCGGCACCGCCGCCGGCACCGTCTGGCCCTTGCGAAGCCGGGCTACATCCGCCGCCCTGAGCCGGACCGCCGGGAGGTGGCGAACAGGGTAGTCGGCGGGCAGGAGCAGTGCGGCGCTCCCCGCGGCGCAGGTACGCTCGAGCGACTCGAGAGTCTGCATGGGCTCCGAGACGAACGGCTCCACCGAGAGCCTGCGTAGTGCGCTCACGTGCCCGACGGTGCCAAGCGCGACGGCAATCTCCTCGGCCAGTACCCGCACGTACGTTCCCTTCGAGCAGCGGGTCTCGAGCTCGAGGGAGCGGGGTCCGAGGCCGAGAAGCGTGAGCTCATGGAGCTCGATGCTACGCGCGGGGCGCTCGACCGAGAGCCCGGCGCGCGCCAGGCGGTAGAGCGGCGCGCCGCCCTGCTTCAGCGCCGAGTACATCGGTGGCACCTGGGTGCGCGACCCGACAAAGCCCTCGAGCACCTGCGCGACGCCCGCGCGCGTGAGCGCCGGCACCGCCGCCGCCTCGGTCACCTCGCCTTCGGCGTCCGCCGTCGCGGTGCGTAAGCCCAGGGCGATCGAGAAGCGGTAGCGCTTGGCGCCCGCGACGATGTCGCCGGCGATCTTGGTCGCCTCCCCGAGGCAGATCGGCAGCATGCCGGTGGCGAGCGGATCGAGGCTGCCGGCGTGGCCGGCCTTCTCGCCTGCGAGCAGCCTGCGCACGCGCTGCAGAGCGCCGTTGGAGGACAGGCCGCGCGGCTTGTCGAGCAGCAGGATCCCGCTCGGCATGGCGCGCTCAGCGCGCGGGGTCGGTGGCGCCGGGACTGTCCGCGGTGCCGTCGGTCCCGCCGCTGGCCGCGTCGCCCGCATCGTCAGGGCCGCGGGCGGCGCGATCGGCGGCGACCGCCCGATCGATGAGACTCGTGAGGCGGGCGGCGCCCTCGGCGCTCTCATCGAACAGGAACTCGAGGCGCGGCGCATGCCGCAGCGACAGCCGCCGGCCGAGCTCCCCGCGCAGGAAGCTCGCAGCGTGGGTGAGCCCCTGGCGCACCTGCTCGGGTGCCAGACGGCTCGCGAACGGCATGAAGTAGACGCGCGCCGTGCCCATGTCGGGCGCGACCTGCACGGCCGTGATCGTGACGTTACCGACGCGCGGATCCTTGACCTCGCGCGCGATCAGCGCCGCGAGTACCCGCTGGATCTCCGACTCGATGCGCCGGCCGCGGGCCTCGCTCATGACTCAGGGCTCATGACAGCGTCCGTGCCACCTCGACGCGCGCGAAGCACTCGATCTGGTCGTTGACGCGCACGTCCTGGTAGTTCTTCACGCCGATGCCGCATTCGGTGCCGGCGCGCACCTCGTTGGCCTCGTCCTTGAAGCGGCGCAGCGACTCGAGCGCGCCCTCGAAGATCACCACGTTGTCGCGCAGCACCCGGATCGGGTTATTGCGCCGCACCAGGCCCTCGGTGACGAGGCACCCCGCCACCACCCCGAACTTGCTCGAGCGGAACACCTCGCGCACCTGCGCGATGCCGACGATCTGCTCCTTGATCTCCGGCTTGAGCATGCCGGTCATCATCTGCTTCACGTCGTCGATCGCTTCGTAGATGATCGAGTAGTAGCGCACCTCGACGCCGGTCTCCTTCATCGCATCGCGTGCGCCGGCATCGGCGCGCACGTTGAAGCCGATGATGAGCGCGCGCGAGGCGGCGGCGAGCTGCACGTCGGACTCCGTGATGCCGCCCAGGCCGCTGGCGATCACCTTCACCTGTACCTCCTCGGTCGAGAGCTTGGCGAGCGCCTCGGTGAGCGCCTCGGCGCTGCCCTGCACGTCGGTCTTGATGAGCACCGACACCACGCCCGCCTTGGCCTCGCCCATCTGCGAGAACACGTCCTCGGGACGGGCGGTCTGGCGCGCCAGCTTCACGTCGCGGAATTTGCCCTGGCGATAGAGCGCGACTTCGCGCGCTTTGCGCTCGCTCTCGGCCGCCAGGATCTCGTCCCCGGCGTTGGGCGGACTCGAGAGCCCGAGCACCACCACCGGCATGGAGGGCGGAGCCTCCTGCACCGGTTTGCCGCTCTCGTCGAACATGGCGCGCACGCGCCCGAACTCGGAGCCGGCGATGATCGGGTCGCCGACGTGCAGTGTCCCCTTCTTCACCAGCACGGTGGCGACCGCGCCGCGCCCCTTCTCGATGCTCGACTCGATCACCACGCCCGAGGCGAGCCCGCTGCGCGGCGCGCGCAGCTCGAGCACCTCGGCCTGCAGCAGGATCGCTTCCAGCAGCTGGTCGATTCCCTGCCCGGTGCGCGCCGAGACGCTCACGAACATGTTCTGGCCGCCCCAGTCCTCGGCGATCACCTCTTGCTTGGAGAGATCGGTGCGCACGCGGTCGACGTCGGCGTCGCTCTTGTCGATCTTGTTGACCGCGACCACGATCGGCACGTTGGCGGCGCGCGCGTGCTGGATCGCCTCGATCGTCTGCGGCATGACGCCATCGTCCGCCGCCACCACCAGCACCACGACGTCGGTCGCCCTGGCGCCGCGGGCGCGCATGGCGGTGAAGGCCGCGTGGCCTGGGGTGTCGAGGAAGGTGATGAGGCCCTTGGGCGTCTCGACGTGGTAGGCACCGATGTGCTGGGTGATGCCGCCGGCCTCGCCCGCGGCCACCTTGGTGCGGCGGATGTAGTCGAGGAGCGAGGTCTTGCCGTGGTCGACGTGACCCATCACGGTGACCACCGGCGGGCGCGGCTCGATATCGGTATCCGCCTGGCCACCCTGCAGGTCGGCCTCGATCTGATCCTCCTTGAGGACCTTCGGCGTGTGGCCCATCTCCTCGACCACCAGCACGGCCGTGTCCTGATCGATGGGCTGGTTGATGGTCACCATCACGCCCATGTTCATCAGCACCTTGATCACTTCATTGGCCTTGACGGCCATCTTCTGTGCGAGCTCGGCAACCGTGATGGTCTCGCCGATGCCGACTTCGCGCACCACCGGTGCGGTCGGCATCTCGAAGCCATGCTTGCCCTCGGCGGCGGCCGCCAGCGACCGCGCCTTGGTGCGGCGCTTCTTCTTATAGCGCGAGCTGACGTCGCCGGTGACGTGCAGTTCCTGGCGGCCGTAGCGCGTGTGCTTGTCGTCGGCTGCCGGCGCGGCGGGGCTCGCCGGAGCGCGCGCTGCAGGCGCAGCGGCGACGGCCGGCTGCGGCCGCTCGCGCTCGCCGGCGCGCCGCTCGTGGTCTTCGCGCTCGCGGGTACGCCGTGCCTCGTCGTCGCGCGTGCGCTGCTCGGCGGCGCGGCGCGCCTCTTCCTGGGCACGACGCCGCGTCTCCTCTTCCTCCACGCGGCGGCGGTTCTCGGCCTCGAGCCGCTCGCGCTCGTGCCGCTCGGCCTCCTGCTTCTCGTGCTCGAGCCGCACGGCTTCCTCGGCCTCGTTGCGGCGGTGATCGAGCTCGTCCTGCTGGGCGCGCGCCTGCTCCTCGAGCACGTCGCGCTTGATGTAGTTGCGGGTACGGCGCACCTCGACGTTCACGGTGCGCGCGCGCCCCTGGACGCTCGCGAGCTTGAGCTCGCTCTGCGTCTTGCGCTTGAGAGTGATCTTGCGCGGCGCGCCGTCGCTATCACCCTCGCTGCCGTGGCTGCGGCGCAGGTGTGTCAGCAGCTCGAGCTTCGCATCGTCGGTGATGCGCGCCTCGGGCCCTGCGACCTTGATGCCGGCCTGATCGAGCTGCACCAGCAGCCGGTCGACCGGCACCTTGAGGACTTCCGCGAACTGGGAAACGGTCACTTCCGCCATAGACTCAAGCCTCGCTTGCGAACCACGGGGCGCGCGCCGTCATGATCAGCGCCGCCGCCTTATCCGCCGCCAGCCCCTCGATGTCCGCGAGCTCATCCACCGACTGCTCGGCGAGCTCCTCGCGGGTACGCACGCCGCGCCGTGCCAGCGCCAACGCCAGGTCCGGGCTCATCCCCTCGAGCAGCAGCAGATCGTCCGCCGGCATCGACTGATCGAGCGTCTCCTCGCTGGCGATCGCCTGCGTGAGCAGCACGTCGCGCGCGCGGTTGCGCAGCTCCTTGACGATGTCCTCGTCGAACTCCTCGATCGCCGCGAGCTCGGCCTGCGGTACGTAGGCGATCTCCTCGATGGTCGAGAAGCCCTCCTGCGCCAGGATCGTGGCGACGTCGGCGTCGACGTCCAGCTGCTTCATGAAGTTCGCCACCAGTTCCTTGGCCTCGGTGTCGCTCTTGACCTCGGCGTCCGACTCGGTCATGACGTTCAGGTCCCAGCCGGTGAGCTGGCTCGCGAGGCGGATGTTCTGGCCGCCGCGGCCGATGGCCTGCGAGAGCTTCTCCTCGGAGACCGCGATGTCCATGCTGTGCGAGTCCTCGTCGACGACGATCGACATGACCTCCGCCGGCGACATGGCGTTGATCACGAACTGCGCCGGGTTGTCGTCGTGCGGGATGATGTCGACCCGCTCGCCGGCGATCTCGTTGGAGACCGCCTGCACGCGCGAGCCGCGCATGCCGACGCACGCGCCCACCGGGTCGATGCGCGGGTCGTTGCTCTTCACCGCGATCTTGGCGCGCACGCCGGGATCGCGCGCGGCACCGAGGATCTGGATCAGACCCTGGCCGACCTCCGGAACCTCGAGCTTGAAGAGCTCGACGAGAAACTCGGGGGCGGTGCGGGTGAGGAACAGCTGCGGTCCGCGCGGCTCGGAGCGCACTTCCTTCAGGAACGCCTTGATGCGGTCCTGGGGCTTGGCCTGCTCGCGCGGAATCATGTCGGTGCGCGGCACGAAGCCTTCGGCGTTGGCACCCAGGTCGACGTAGATGCCGTTGCGGTCGACGCGCTTCACCACGCCGCCGGCCAGCGTTCCGACGCGGTCGCGGTAGGCTTCCACGACCTGGGCGCGCTCCGCCTCGCGCACCTTCTGCACGATGACCTGCTTGGCCTGCTGCGCGGCGATGCGGCCGAAAGCCACCGACTCGACCGGCTGCTCGACGTAACCGCCGACCTCGGCCCGGGGATCCATCTCGTGCGCATCCTCGAACCGCAGTTCGTGCTCGGGCACCTCGAGCTCCTTGGAATCATCGGCGAATACCTTCCAGCGCCGGAAGGTCTCGTAGTCCCCGCTCTTGCGGTCGATGGCGACGCGCGCATCCCACTCCTCGCCATGCTTCTTGCGAGTCGCGGACGCGAGCGCGGCTTCGAGCGCCTCGAAGATCACTTCCTTGTCGACGCCCTTCTCGTTGGAGACGGCATCGACCACCATCAGAATTTCCTTGTTCACTCGTCTGTACCTCTCAAATCCCCCACCACTGCGCTCTGCGCCTACGGGGCGAGCCGCGCCTTGCCAATCTCGGCGAATGCAACCGCCACCCGCTCCCGGTCCACGTCGAGCGCTATGCCCTCCTCATCGACCGTGAGCAGCTGTCCGGTGTAGCGGCGACGCCCGGCGCGCGGCTCCTTCAGCTCGACGAACACCCGCGAGCCGACGAAGCGGCCGAAGTGCTCGCGCGTGCGCAGTACCCGGTCGAATCCCGGCGACGACACCTCGAGCGTGAAGGCGCCCGGAATCGGGTCCTCGACGTCGAGCAGCGCCGAGATCTCGCGGCTCACCCGCTCGCAGTCCCCGACGCCCACCCCGGCGGCGGCGTCGATGTACACGCGCACCATTCCGTGCCCGCGTCCCGCGCCGTACTCCAGCTCGACCAGCTCGTAGCCTAGCCGCTGCGTCAGTGGCTCGATGAGGGTCGTCAGCCGTTCCCGCAAGGTCGTCGTCACTCGCCCTCGCAAAACAAAAATGGGCCCCAAGGCCCATCCACTAGCGCGCGCGTCCCGGAAATCAGACCCGCGCAATAAAAAAGCCCCGCAGGGGGGCTTTCCGTCATCTTGTCTCGGGGGTGCCGCGGCTCGGAACCCGCCGAACCCCGCGCCACCAGCCACCCGTCCCCGCGACGTGCAGCCCGCGGGGCGCGCATTCTACCCGAACCTGTCAGTCAGGGGAACACTCGAAGCCTGTCAAGGCGGCACCTCGGACCTTTAATATGAATGGTTGCGCCAGGGGGTTCCTTCAAGAGCTGGTGCGAGGAAACTGACGCCATGAGCGACCATAGCAACCGGCCGACGCTGCGCGCGCCGCGCGGCACAACTCTCAGCTGCCGCAGCTGGCTCACGGAGGCGCCGCTGCGCATGCTGTTCAATAACCTCGACCCGGAGGTCGCGGAGCGCCCGGGGGAGCTCGTGGTGTATGGCGGCATAGGCAAGGCGGCACGCAACTGGCAGTGCTTCGATCAGATCGTCGCGGCACTGCGCGCCCTCGGTGACGAGGAGACGCTCCTCATCCAGTCGGGCAAACCGGTGGGCGTCTTCCGCACGCACGCAGACGCGCCGCGCGTGCTCATCGCCAACTCCAATCTGGTGGCCCGCTGGGCCGACTGGGACCACTTCAACGCCCTCGACAGGAAGGGTCTCATGATGTTCGGCCAGATGACCGCCGGCTCGTGGATCTACATCGGCAGCCAGGGGATCGTGCAGGGTACGTACGAGACCTTCGCCGAGATGGGCCGGCGGCACTTCGGCGGCAAGCTCGCCGGCAAGTGGATTCTCACCGCGGGCCTGGGCGGCATGGGCGGCGCGCAGCCGCTCGCCGCCACCATGGCCGGCGCATCGATGCTGGCCATCGAGTGCCGGCCGGAGCGCATCGCCAAGCGCCTCGAGACCCGCTACCTCGACCGGCAGGCGGCCAATATCGGGGAAGCGCTCGAGCTCCTCGAGCGCGCGCGCCACGACGGCAGGCCGCTCTCGGTCGGACTCCTCGGCAACGCTTGCGAGGTACTACCGGAGCTGCTGCGCCGGGGAGTGCGGCCGGATGCGGTCACCGACCAGACCTCGGCCCACGACCCGGTGAACGGCTACCTGCCCCAGGGATGGACGGTCGAGAAGTGGGACCGCCTGCGGGCCGAGGATCCGGCGCAGGTGACGCGCGAGTCGCGGCCCTCCATGCGCCGCCACGTGGAAGCGATGCTCGCCTTCCAGGCCCAAGGCATCCCGGTCTTCGACTACGGCAACAATATCCGCCAGGTCGCGTTCGACGAGGGTCTCAAGGACGCCTTCGCGTTCCCCGGCTTCGTCCCGGCGTACATCCGGCCGCTCTTCTGCCGCGGCCTGGGCCCGTTCCGCTGGGCGGCACTGTCAGGAGATCCGGAGGACATTTACCGCACCGATCAGAAGGTGCGCGAGCTGCTGCCCGAGGACCGGCACCTTCATCACTGGCTCGACATGGCGCGCGAGCGCATACAGTTCCAGGGACTGCCGGCGCGCATCTGCTGGGTGGGCCTGGGCGAGCGGCATCGCCTCGGCCTCGCCTTCAACGAGATGGTGGCGCGGGGCGAGCTCGGGGCGCCGATCGTGATCGGGCGCGACCACCTCGACTCCGGCTCCGTCGCAAGCCCCAACCGCGAGACCGAGGCGATGCGCGACGGCTCGGACGCGGTAGCCGACTGGCCGCTCCTGAATGCCCTCCTCAATACCGCGAGCGGCGCCACCTGGGTGTCGATCCATCACGGCGGCGGCGTCGGCATGGGCTACTCGCAGCACGCCGGGGTGGTCATCGTCTGCGACGGCACGCCCGCGGCGGCGCGCCGCATCGAGCGCACCCTGTGGAACGATCCGGCGACGGGTGTCATGCGCCATGCCGACGCCGGCTACGAGGAGGCGATCGCCTGTGCACGCGAGCGTGGCCTGAATCTCCCGTTCCTCACGAGCGCGCACTGAAACCTCCGTGCCCGAGACGCTGAAGCTCTGGCGCAACGCGCAGCTCGTTACCTGCGATGCTGCGCTCGGCGTCATCGGGCGCGGGGCGCTCGTGACGCGCGGCGGCCGCATCGAGTGGGTGGGGAGCGAAGCGGCGCTGCCCGCGACGCTCATCGCCTCGGCGGCGGCCGGAGCGGCACCGGAAGAGCACGATCTCGGCGGTGCCTGGGTGACGCCCGGACTGATCGACTGCCACACGCACCTGGTGTTCGCCGGCAACCGCGCCGGCGAGTACGCCGAGCGACTGCGCGGCCGGAGCTATGAGGAGATCGCGCGTGCCGGTGGCGGCATCCTCTCCACCATGCGCGCGGTGCGCGCCGCGAGCGAGCAGCAGCTCATCGACGAGAGCGCGCCGCGCCTCGCGGCGCTCATGAGCGAGGGCGTGACGACGCTCGAGGTGAAATCCGGCTACGGGCTCACGCGCGCGGACGAGGCAAAGATGCTGCGTGTGGCGCGCCACCTGGGGCGCGCCTTTCCGGTCACCGTGCGCACCACGCTGCTCGCAGCCCATACCCTGCCCCCCGAGTACCAGGGCCGCGCCGATGCCTACATCGATACCGTCGCGCGCGAGTGGCTTCCGGAGCTCGCCGCCCAGGGGCTGGTCGATGCCGTGGACGTGTTCTGCGAATCGATCGCCTTCAGCGTCGCCCAGGCGCAGCGCCTGTTCGAGGCGGCGCGGGCCTTAAGCCTGCCCGTCAAGATGCACGCCGAGCAGCTCACGAACCTCGGCGGCACGCTCATGGCGGCCGCCCACGGCGCGCTCTCCTGCGATCACCTCGAGTACGCGGACCGTGCGGAAGCGGCGGCGCTCGCCCGCTCGGGAACCGTCGCGGTGCTGTTACCGGTCGCCTTCTATTGCCTGGCGGAAGGACGCAAGCCGCCGGTGGCGGCGCTGCGCGCAGCCGGGGCCGCGATGGCGCTCGCGAGCGACTGCAATCCGGGCTCGGCACCCGGGGCATCGCTGTTGCTCGCCATGAGCATGGGCACACGGCTCTTCGGGCTCACCGCCGAGGAGGCCCTGCTCGGCGTCACACGCCATGCCGCGCAGGCGCTCGGGCTCGCGGCCGAGCGCGGCAGCCTGAGCCCCGGCAAGGCCGCCGACTTCGTGGTGTGGAACGTGCGCTCCGTGGAAGAGCTCAGCTACTGGATTGGTTTCAACCCGCGCCGGACCGTGGTCCGCGCGGGTGAGGTTCTCAGATGGCCGAACATGACCCCCTGAAACTCGGCGCGCGACCCCTGAAGCTCGCGCAGCTGCGCCGCGTCTACGAGCATCCACTCAGCGTCGCGATCGAGAGCGAGGCGCTGAGTGCGGTCGAGGCCGCGCACACCGCAACCGCGCGGCTCGCGGCCGCCGACGCGCCGGCCTACGGCATCAACACGGGCTTCGGCCTCCTCGCCCAGACCCGCATCCCGACGGCACAGCGCGCGCTGCTGCAGCGGAACATCATCCTCTCGCACAGCGCTGGCGTGGGACCGCTGCTCGATGAGGCGGTCGTGCGGCTGACCCTGGTGCTGAAGCTCGCGAGCCTGCTGCAGGGGTTCTCCGGGGCGAGCGTGGAGCTGGTGCGCTTTCTCGAGCAGCTGATCAACGCCGGGCTCACGCCCTGCGTGCCGAGCCAGGGATCGGTCGGTGCCTCGGGCGACCTCGCGCCTCTCGCGCACCTCTCGCTCAGCGTGCTCGGCCTGGGCGAGATCCGCCGCCATGGCGAGGTGCTGCCGGCCGCGGAGGCGCTGGCCCAGGAAGGGCTGGCGCCGCTCACACTGGGGCCCAAGGAGGGACTCGCGCTCCTCAACGGCACCCAGGTGTCGACCGCGCTCGCGCTCGCGGGACTCTTCGAGCTCGAGACCGCGTTCGCGGCCGCGGTGGTGAGCGGCGCGCTGTCGGTGGATGCGCTCGCGGGCAGCGACGTGCCCTTCGACCCACGCATCCACAGCGTGCGCGGCCACGGCGGTCAGGCGCGCGTCGCGCAGGTGTACCGCGAGCTCCTCGAGGGCAGCGCGATCCGCGCCTCGCACCGCGACTGCCCGCGCGTGCAGGATCCCTACTCGCTGCGCTGCCAGCCGCAGGTGATGGGCGCGTGCCTCGACCTGATCTGCCAGCAGGCGGCGACGCTCGCGACCGAAGCCAACGCGGTCACCGACAATCCGCTCATCTTCGCCGACACCGGTGAGGTTCTCTCGGGCGGGAACTTCCACGCCGAGCCGGTAGCCTTCGCCGCCGACATTCTCGCGCTCGCCACTACCGAGATCGCCTCGATCGCCGAGCGGCGCGTGGCGCTGCTGGTCGACCCGAAGATGAGCGGCCTGCCGCCGTTCCTGGCCGCGGAGAGCGGCGTCAATTCCGGCTTCATGCTGGCGCAGGTCACCGCCGCGGCGCTCGTGGCCGAGAACCGCATGCTGTGCCATCCGGCGAGCGTCGACAGCATCCCGACTTCCGCCAATCAGGAGGACCACGTCAGCATGGCGACCCACGGCGCACGGCGGCTCCTCGGCATGACGCGCAACACGCTCACGGTCGCCGCCATCGAGTTCCTCACGGCCGCGCAGGGTGTCGATTTCCGCGCGCCGCTCAAGACGTCCGCACGGCTCGCCGGCGCTCACGGAGCGTTGCGGCTCAAGGTGCCGTTCGCAAAGAGCGACCGCCTGCTGGCGCTCGACATCGAGGCGGCGATACAAACGGTGCGGTTGCCCGAAATACAGTCGCTGGCCCGGTCGCTGCTGCCGAGTTACCGGTAATCGTCAGACGTAGTGAGCGGATTTCTCCGGTGCCCTGCCCGAGTCCTCAGGGGTGGCCGCGTCGGGCCCGGCTCCCTGCTGCTCGCGCTTGATGCGCTCGTAGATCTCTTCCCGATGAACGGCGACGTGCTTCGGCGCGTTGATGCCGACGCGGACCTGGTTCCCCTTCACCCCGAGAACCGTGATAGTCACTTCGTCGCCGATCATCACCGTCTCACCGACCCTTCGCGTGAGAATCAGCATTCTCTTGACCCCCGTTATAATTCTATGGCTGCGGACGTAGAACCGAGCCATGAGGCCCTCCGTGCGCATGGTTAGAGGTTACGCGGAAATTGTGCAGAAGAAAAATTTGCGGCGCCGCAATACCGTGGATGTTTGAATGTATCCCCCATGGGGTGAATACCGCATGGCGCCCTCACTTAAGCAGGCGTTGAATATCGGCTCCAACATCGGGCGCGCCTGGCCCGATGAGCACGTGTGCCACCCCCGGGGCGGGCAGCGCTAGCCCGCGAAAGCCGAGCTCGCGAATGGCGCGTGCATCGATCCGGGCCGGATCCGCCACACTCACGCGCAGCCGACCCGCCACCGCCTCGACCGTGTGCACGTTGACGCGACCGCCGAGCGCGCCGAGCAACCGCGCGCCATCCACGTGCGTGCGCGCAGCGCCCGCCGCGGCAACTGGTGCCGTCACCGGCGCGGCCGCGCTGACCGGCCCCGCCGCGGCTGCGGCGCGCAGCACCGCGCGCATCTCACCGGCAAGCTGGTCGGCGACCGGACCCACCACTACCTGCAGCGCGTCGGGTCCCGGACGCACCAGGCCCACCGCCCCGAGGCGTTTCAGTGCCGCGGCGTCGACCGCGGCCTGGTCCGCGACCCGCAGGCGCAGCCGCGTAGCACAGGCATCGAGCGCAACGATGTTGGTGGCTCCACCCAGGGCTGCCAGGTAGTCGCGCGCGCGCTGCGCGGGCGGCGGCGCGGGCGGAGCCTGCGCACTCTCCGTGGGATCGCGCCCCGGCGTGCTCAGATCGAATCTCACGATCACCAGGCGGAACAGGAAGTAGTAGAGCGCGAAGTACAGCGCACCCACCGGCAGCAGCAGCAGCGGCCGCGTGGCGTGGTTGAAGTTCAGGAAGTAATCGATGAAGCCGGCCGAGAAGCTGAAGCCGAGGCGCACGTCGAGCGCGTTCATGATGATGAAGGCGACCCCGGTGAGAAGCGCATGCACGGCGTACAGCGCCGGGGCGAGAAAGATAAAGGTGAACTCGATCGGCTCGGTGACGCCCGTCAGGAACGAGGTAAGCGCGATCGAGCCGAGGAGACCGCCGACCAGCGCGCGGCGCGCAGGCAGCGACGTGTGGTACATGGCGAGGCACGCCGCCGGCAGGCCGAACATCATCACCGGAAAGAATCCCGACATGAAGATGCCGGCAGTCGGGTCACCGGCCATGAAGCGTCTCTGGTCGCCGGTGATGCCGTGGTAGTCCCCGAGAAGATACCAGGCGATGTTGTTGATGATGTGATGGAGCCCGGTGACGATCAGAAGGCGGTTCAGCACCCCGTAGGCGAACAGGCCGAAAGCCCCGGCGTGCAGCACCGAGTGGCTCAAGGCGTCCATGCCGCCCTCGAGGCGCTGCCACTGGGTGCCGAACATCAGGGCGAGCCCGAGCCCGGCCAGCCCGCTCACGATCGGCACGAAGCGCCGCCCGCCGAAGAAGCTCAGGTAGCTCGGCAGCGTGATGTTGAAGAAGCGGTTGTAGAGCCCTCCGGCGATGAGCCCAGAGAGAATCCCGACCGGCACGCTGAGCTTGGCGAGCTCCTTCGCCTTGTAGGCGGCGATGCCGAGATCGCGTGCCCGGCCTGCGAGATCGGCGACCGCGCCGTCGGGCACGCTGATCAGAACCTCGGCGCCCTTGGTCGCGACCAGGTAGGCGACCACGGCGGCGAGCCCGGCGGCGCCGTGATTCTCGCGCGCCAGCCCCACCGCGACGCCGGCGGCAAACAGCAGGCCCAGATTGTCGAAGATGGCGCCGCCGGCGGCGACCATGGAGGCGGAGTTGAGCAGGTCGGGCTGACCGAGCCGCAGCAGGAGGCCCGCGATCGGCAGCACCGCGATCGGCAGCATCAGCGCGCCGCCGACCCGCTGCAGGCTCGCGAGCAGCCCCTTCACCGCGGCACCCCGCCGCCCTCCCCCAGCGCGCGCCGCGCCAGCGCGCGCACCGCCGCCGCGTCGTCCGCTGCCAGCGCCTGCTGCGCGAGCGCGCGGCACCCGGCCAGGGTCATGCGGCTCAAATATGCCTTGAGTTCCGGAATGACCGCAGCGACCGCCGAGAGCTCGTGCACTCCCAGGCCCACGAGCAGCGGCGCCGCGAGCGGCTCGGACGCGAGCCCGCCGCACACGGCGACCATGCGCCCGCTGCTGGCGGCGGCCCGCGCGGCAGTCTCGATCAGCCGCAGCACCGCCGGGTGCAGGGCGTCGAGCCTTGAGGCGAGCAGCGGATGGCCACGGTCCATGGCGAGCGTGTACTGAGTGAGATCGTTGGTGCCGATCGAGAGAAAGTCCGCATCCGCGACCAGCCGGTCGGCGAGCACCGCGGAGGCCGGCGTCTCGATCATGACGCCCACCGCGATCGCGTGCGGGACGGAGAGCTCCGCGCGCAGCTCAGCGAGCAGCGCGCGCACCGCCGCGACTTCGGCCGCGTCCGTAATCATGGGCAGCAGGATCCGGCACTGCTCGAGCGGGCGCACGCCGAGGATGGCGCGCAGCTGCGTCCTGAGCAGCGCCGGGTTGGCGAGGCTGGTGCGCACGCCGCGCAGCCCCAGCGCCGGGTTCTCTTCGCGGGGCTGCGGCAGGTAGGCGATCGGCTTATCGCCGCCCGCATCGAGAGTGCGGATCGTGAGGGGGCGCCCGCCGAGCGCGTCCGCGATCTTCTGGTACGCGGCCCGCTGCTCGGCCTCATCGGGTGCCGAATCGCGCTCGAGGAAGAGAAACTCCGTGCGCAGCAGGCCACAGCCTTCGGCGCCATTACGCACCGCGGCCGTCGCTTCCGCGGCCGAGCCCACATTGGCGAATACTTCGATGCGCGTCCCGTCGGCCGTGCGGCACTCGCGCTGCGCGGCGGCGCGCTGCGCGGCGGCCTGCTCGCGCCGGGCGGCGAGCGCTGCGCGCGCGGCGTTCACCCGCGGCGCCGCCGGCTCCACCTCGAGCACGCCGCGCTCGGCGTCCAGCACCAGAGGGGTGCCGTCGCGCAGCGCGAGCACCGCGGGTCCGAGCGCCACCAGCGCCGGAATCTCCATGGCGGCGGCGATGATCGAGACGTGCGAGGTCGCCCCACCCGCGGCCGTCGCGAGGCCCGCGACGCGGGCGGCATCGAGCGCCACGAGCTGCGAGGGCAGGAGCTCGCGCGCGATCACGATCGAATTCTCGGGCAGCTCGGGTGCCGCCGCCGTGGCCGCGCCCGCGAGCGACAGCAACACCTGAGTCTCGAGGTCGAGGAGATCATCCACCCGCTCCCGCAGGCGCGGATCGGTGAGCGCGCGGAGCTGGGCGGCGGCCGCGCGCACCGCCTCGCGCCAGGCGAAGCCCGCGCTGCGGCCCGCGGCGATGCTCACCCGTGCCGCAGCGAGCAGCTCCGGGTCCTCGAGAAGCTCGAGGTGCGCGGCGGCGATCTCACCCGCCGCCCGGGCGCCGGCCCCCTCGCCGGCCGCTGCGGCACCGCGCTCGAGGCGGGCGCGCACGACCGCGCGTGCGCCCTCGAATGCGGCCGTCTCGTGCGCTACACCGGCGCCCGATTCAGCCACGGCGATCTCCGGCCGCCGCAGGTGAAACGCCCGGCCGATCGCGAGGCCCCGGCTTGCGATGACGCCCGGCAGGCCGTCGCCCGGCGCGGGCGCGGCAACGCTGCCGAAATCCGCGGCTCCGGCCGGCGTGGTGGCGGCAGCCATGGCGGCGGCGGGACGCGCTTGCGCGGCGACGGGCTGCGCGTGCTTACCGGTGGTGACCGCGCCCTTGGCGGAGGCGGCCGCCTCGGTGCCGAGCACGGCGGCGAGCGCGCTCACTGCGAGCGCAGCATCGGGCCCCGTGGCCCGGATCTCGACCTCGTCGCCGTGCTGCGCGCCGAGTGCCATGAGCGCCACGGTGCTGCGCGCGTTGGCCTCGCGTCCCCGCAGTGCGAGGCGCACGTCGGCGGCCAGGTTCCTGAGTGCGGCCGTCAGGAGCGCCGCCGGGCGCGCGTGAATGCCGTGCTCGAAGCCGACGCTTGCTCGCCGGAGGACTCCCTGCCCGGGGGCGGCGGCGGCGGGGCTGGCCGCCACGGCCGCTGCTGAGGATCCGTCCGGCGCCAGATCCATGAGCGGATCGCCGACTCTGACCTCGCTTCCCACGATGCGCCGCACGATACGAAAACCGCTCTCGGCCGTGACGATGACGGGGGTGAGGAGGCTCGGGACGCGCCGCGCGAGCAGATCGAGATCGAAACGCAGCAGTAGCTCGCCGCTGCGTACGCGCGCGCCTGGCGTGGCGACCGCGGTGAAGCCCTCGCCGCCGAGATTCACCGTGTCGATACCGACGTGCATGAGGATCTGGCAGCCGCCCGTGGTGCGCAGCGTCACCGCGTGGCGCGAGGCGGCGAGAACCACGAGCTCGCCGTCGCACGGGGCGTGCAACGTGCCCGAGGTCGGATCGATGGCGACGCCGTCACCGAGCATGCGCCCGGCAAACACCGCATCCGGCGCCTCATCGAGGGGCGCGCTCCAGCCCGCCAGTGGCGCCAGCAGCGCGATCGCGGGCGGCTGCAGCGGTGTCGTGCCGGCGCTC
This sequence comes from Steroidobacteraceae bacterium, assembly GCA_036497085.1. Lineage (GTDB taxonomy): Bacteria > Pseudomonadota > Gammaproteobacteria > Steroidobacterales > Steroidobacteraceae > 13-2-20CM-66-19. Next base: position 16,574 of record DASXKA010000017.1, read on the forward strand.
ATTGCGAGAGCTGCACCCAGTCGATGGTCCAGAGCGGGTCGAGCGCACGCTGCGTGAAGCGGAAACACAGCGAATGCGCCCCGCTCTGCCGCGGCAGCGCCGCGGCGGGCAGCACGGTCACGGCGTCGTTGCCGGCGGCCGGCGCGAGCGGCAGCACGGCAACCGGCGCGCCTTCACAAACGTCGAGCCGCACTTCGAGCTCCCCGGCCGGCGTGCGTGGCGGGTTCAAGTGAATGGACTCGATGTCCCTGCCGATCTGAAAGTTGAAGGGTACCTGGCCCACCGCCGCGGTGATCGAGGCGGCCTGCGTCAGGTCCACCGCGGGCAGTATCCAGCAGGGATCCATGACGTCGACCAGGAATACGGCGCGGGGACCCGCGAGCGGCGCATCGTCCTCGAGGTTCAGGCCGAGTTTGCCCGTGCAGGTGCGGAGGTCCTGGCTGAAGTGGCGGTCGTAAGTTCCGAGGACGCGGGGTGGTGCGAACACGTCCTCCGAGTAGTGGATGCCCAGAGCGCGATAACG
>DASXKA010000018.1:0-20189 GCA_036497085.1 Steroidobacteraceae bacterium
CGTCGCCGGGGGCCGCGCGGGCGGCCGGCGGCACGGGGCTCATCGGGCGCGCGGGCTCACGCGGCGGGGTCGGCGCGCCGGCCGGGCGGGCGATCTTGCGCGGCTCGAGCGGCTGATTGGCTGCCGCCGGGGGGTGGGGGACCGGCTTCTTCGGGGGGCTGGGGATCTTGCGGCCATGGGCGGCGGCGCGCCCCCGAGCAGGCTCGGTCTTGCGTGCGGCGGCGATCTTGCGCACCGCAGGCCGGCCGTTCGCCTTCCTGCCCTTGGCGGACTTAGGCGCAGTCTTCTTGGCCGACATCAATCGCTCCTCGACAGATCGGGGTCTTTGAAGAACGCGCGATTATACCGGCCGACTTTGGCGTGTACAGACGCGCCTTTCGCAGTTCTTGGCGCGGTGCGGCGAAGGACTCTCTCAGGGCAGAGCGACCGGGGCGGCGGGCTGCCAGCCGGGCTGTCTGCGCTCGGCGACAATCGTGGTCAGGATGCCGCCGCGGACGTTGAAGCGCGCCGTGACGCGCAGGTAACGCGCCTCGACCGCGGCGCTCAGGTGATCGGCGATCTCGTTGGTCACGGCCTCGTGGAAGGCGCCACGCTCGCGGAACGACCAAATGTATAGCTTCAGAGATTTGAGCTCGACGCAGCGCCGATCCGGAACGTACTCGAGATCGAGCGTCGCAAAATCCGGCTGTCCGGTGCGCGGGCACAGGCAGGTGAACTCCGGGATGTGCATGCGGATGGTGTAGTCGCGCCCAGCCTCGGGATTCGCGAACGTCTCGAGCTGCCTGGTGGGCGTCGAGGACATATTCCACTACACTACACCATCCCTGGATGGGCGGGACTCGGGGGGCAGAAGGCACAGATGCGGCTGACCAAGATCAAGCTCGCCGGCTTCAAATCCTTCGTCGATCCCACCACCATCAGCTTCCCCAGCAATCTCACCGGTGTCGTTGGCCCCAACGGCTGCGGCAAGTCGAACGTCATCGACGCCGTGCGCTGGGTGATGGGCGAGCTTTCCGCGAAGACGCTGCGCGGCGACAACATGGCCGACGTGGTGTTCAACGGCTCGAGCGCGCGCAAACCGGTCGGCAGCGCGGGCGTCGAGCTGGTCTTCGATAACACCGACGGCAAGATCGGCGGCCCGTATGCGAGCTATGGCGAGATCTCGCTCCGGCGCCAGGTGTCGCGCGACGGCCAGTCCGCCTACTTCATCAACGGCGTGCGCTGCCGGCGCAAGGACATCACCAACCTGTTTCTCGGCACCGGCCTCGGCTCGCGCAGCTATGCCATCATCGAGCAGGGGATGATCACGCGCGTCATCGACGCCAAGAGCGAGGACATGCGCGCCTTCGTCGAAGAAGCGGCCGGGATCTCCCGCTACAAGGAGCGGCGCAAGGAGACCGAGGCGCGCATCGCCGAGACGCGCGAGAACCTCGAGCGGCTGCAGGACGTGCACGACGAGGTCGAGAAGCAGATTCGCCACCTGCAACGCCAGGCGGCCACGGCGCGCCGCTACCAGGCGCAGAAGGACAGCGAGCGCCGGCTGGTGGCCGAGCTCATCGCCCTCAAACTGCGCGACCTCGACAGCGGCGCCGAGGTTCACGACGCGGAGCTGCGCAGCCGCGAGCTCAGCATGCAGGCGGAGCTCGCCGGGCAGCGCGCCGCCGAAGCGGCGCTCGAGAAGCAACGCGCCGCGCAGACCGGGCACAGCGAGGCCATGAATGCAGTACAGGCCCGCTACTACGAGGCCGGCGCGGACATCTCACGCCTCGAGCAGACGATCGAGCACACCCGGGAGCTGCGCGAGCGGCAGCGCGACGATCTCAGCCAGGCGACTGCGACGCTCGCGGAGCTCGCCGCGCACATCGGCCGCGACGAGCAGCAGCTCACGTCGGTGCGCGCGGAGCTCACTGAGCTCGCGCCGGCACTGACGGCGGCGGAGGCGGCCGAACAGCGCGCCGCGCTCGCCCTGGCGGCCGGCGAGCAGGCGCTGCACGAGGCGCAGCAGCGGTGGGAGCAACACACGCTCTCGTCGGCGGCCGCCGAGCGCACCACCCAGGTCGAGCGCACCCGCATCGGGGAGCTGGAAAATCAGCTGCGCCGGCTCGATGCCCAGGCGCAACGCCTCACCGAGGAGCGCGCCGCGCTCGCCGCGCTGGGCGCGGGCGGCCAGCTCTCGCTCCTCGAGCGTGACGAGGCCGAGGCGCGCGCAGCAAGCGATGCGCGCGGCTTCGAGCTCGCCCGCGCGCAGGAGCGCGTGCTGCTCGCTCGCGCCGCGCAGCTGGCCGCAGAGTCCGGCCTCGAGGAGGCGCGGACCGCACGCGAAGGCGCACGCGCCGAGCTCACCTCGCTCGAGGCCCTGCAGAGCGCAGCGCTCTCGGACCGCAGCGGCGAACCGGTGTGGGGGGCGGGCGCCGGTCTTGCCGGGCGGCCGCGGCTCGCGGCGGATCTGGAGGTCGAGTCCGGATGGGAGCGCGCCGTCGAGACTGCGCTCGGGGATTATCTCGAGGCCGTGTGCGTTCCGCGGCTGGAGGAGATCGAGGTGGCCGTCGGGGACCTCACCGGCGGGCGCATCACCGTGGTGGAGGGCGGCCCGGCGGCGCGCGGCACGGCAGGCACGCTCGCGGCGCATGTGAAGGGGCCGCCTGCGGTGCTCGCCCAGCTCGCGGGGGTGCGCGGCGCCGAATCGCTCGCCGCCGCGCTGCGCAAGCGCAGCTCGCTCGCGCCGGGGGAGTCGTTCATGACGCGCGCGGGCGAGTGGGTGGGCCGCGAGTGGCTGCGCATCGGGCGCGGTCCGGACCCGCGCGCCGGCGTCATCGCGCGCGAGCGTCGGCTCGCCGAGCTGCGGGTCGCGGCTGCGGCGGCGGAGCAGCGCGCGTCGGGCGCGGAAGCGGCGCTGAGCGAGGCACGCGCGGCACTCGGCGCGGCCGAGGTCGAGCGCGACCGCGCGCAGGGCGAGATCCAACAGGGTCAGGGGCAGTACGCCGAGCTGAAGGCCGCTCTCGAGGCCGGCCGCGCGCGCGCGGAGGAGTCGGGCCTGCGAGCCGCGCGCCTCGAGCGGGAGGCGACCGAGCTCGGACGCGAGCGCTCGGTGGCCGCGGCGGCCCGGGCGCGCGCGCAGCACGAGCTCGCGCAGGCCACGGCCGCGGCCGGGAAGCTGGCCGGCGAGAGTGCGGCGGTCGATGCCGCACGCGAGACATGCCGTAGCGCGCTCGGCGAGGCCCGCGCGGCGGCGCAGGCGGCGCAGCTCGCGGGCCGCGGCCTGCACGTGCAGGTCGAGGCGCGCCGTTCCACCGCGAGCTCGGTGGAAGTCGGCCTGAATCGGATGCTCGAGCAGCGCGAGCAGCTCACGCGGCGCCGCGCGGCGCTCGAGCAGGAGCTGGCCTCGGGAGATGAGCCGATCACCCAGGCGCAGGCGCGGCTCGGTCAGGCGCTCGAGCTGCGTCTCAAGGTTGAGGCGGAGCTCGGGGTGGCGCGGACGGCGCTCGAGGAAGCCGACGCGGCGCTGCGGGGACTGGATGAGCAACGCGCCGCGGCCGAGCTGCGCGTAAGCGCGGCACGCGAGGCGATGGACGCCGCGCGCCTCGCGGCGCAGGAGACCCACGTGCGCCGCGCCGCGCTCGCGGAGCAGTTCGCGGAAACCCGCTGCGACCTCGCGCAGGTCCTCGCGGGTCTCGCCGCGGAGGCGAGCGCCGCCACCTGGGAACAGACGCTCGCCGAGACGCGTGCCGAGATCGAGAAGCTCGGTCAGGTGAACCTGGCGGCGATCGACGAGCTGAAGGATCAGACGCAGCGCCTGGAGTACCTGGACCGCCAGTTTGCCGACCTGACCGCCGCGCTCGAGACGCTCGCGGAGGCCATGCGGCGCATCGACCGCGAGACGCGCACTCGCTTCGAGGACACCTTCGAGCGCATCAACGCCGGGCTGCGCGACAAGTTCCCGCGCCTGTTCGGCGGCGGACACGCGTATCTCGAGCTGGTCGGCGAAGACAAGCTGACCGCCGGCGTGGCGGTCATGGCGCGACCGCCCGGCAAGAAGAACAGCACCATTCACCTGCTGTCGGGCGGCGAGAAGGCGCTGACCGCGGTGGCCCTGGTGTTCGCCATCTTCGACCTCAACCCGGCGCCGTTCTGTCTGCTCGACGAGGTCGACGCGCCCCTCGATGAGCACAACGTCGGGCGCTTCTGCGACATCGTGCGCGACATGTCGGCACGGGTGCAGTTCGTATTCATCACCCACAACAAGAGCACCATGGAGCTCGCCTCGCAGCTGATCGGCGTGACTATGCTCGAACCGGGCGTGTCGCGCCTGGTGACGGTCGACGTCGACGAGGCGGTGCGCCTGGCGGCGGTGTGAGACGATGACGGAGTTGCGCTGGTCGCTGCTGATCTTCGGAGTCGCGTTCTTCGCGGGACTCACACTGTGGGAGCTGCGCCGCCCGCGCCAGGGGCGCGAGCCGCAGGTTCCTCCCGAGCGGACCTTTGCGCGCGAGCCGCAGGTTCCTCCCGAGCCGACCCGCGCGGGCGAGCCGCCGCTGGAGCTCCCGGAGATTCATGCGCGCGAATCGCTGACCGGGGCCAGCCTGCGAGTGGTCGAGCTGCTGGAGGACATCGAGTCTTTTCCGGTGCTTGAGCCGGCGACGCCCGCCGCGGACGCGGCGGCCGCCAGGGTGACCGAGGAGCTCGGCGGGGGCGAGGACGACGGCCTGCCGCCGCTCGCTCTGGCGGAAGTCGTAGTGGAGTACGAGACCGGAGTGCACCCCGGGGCGGCGCCGGCCGCTGAGGCGCCCGAGGCGAGTGCCGGGTCGCCGGTGCCTGGTCCGCTCAACATGCGGCCCGAGCCCACCGAGCCGCCTGAGCTGCCCGCAGCGCTCGCGCCGCTGGTGGACTGGCCCCCGGATCAGGAGCGGCGCATCGTCGCCCTGCGCCTCGTGGCGCAGCAGCCGGAGCGCTTCGCGGGCCGCTCGCTGCGCCAGGCGCTCGCAGCCGAAGGCTTCGTGCTCGGCCGCTTCGCCATCTTCCACAAGGCCGACGAGGCACAGCGAGCGATCCTCTCCGCCGCGAGCCTGACGCGCCCCGGGACCTTCGACCCGCAGACCATGGACTCGCAGCACTTTGGCGGCCTGTCACTGTTCGCAGTGCTGCCCGGACCCCTGTCGCCGCCGCAGGTATTCGAGGAGCTGGTGACCACCGCGCGCAACCTCAACGACCGGCTGTGCGGCGTGCTCCAGGACGAGGGCGGCACGCCGCTCACACCGGCGCGGATCGCGAGCTTGCGCGAGCACCTCGCGAGCGAGACACTCTTGTGACAGCCAGCCCGGCGGCACGTGCCGCCGAGTTGCGCGAGCAGCTCAAGCAGCACGACTACCGCTACTACGTACTCGACGACCCGCAGATTCCCGACGCCGAGTACGACCGGCTGATGGGCGAGCTGCGCGCGCTCGAAGCCGCGCACCCGGATCTCGTCACCCCCGACTCGCCGACCCAGCGGGTGTCCGGGGCTCCGAGTGCCGCCTTCGGGGAGATCGTGCATCGCGTTCCCATGCTCTCCCTCGACAACGCCTTCAGCGACGAGGACGTCGCGGCCTTCGACCGCCGCCTGCACGAGCGCCTCGGGGTGGATGGCGATCTCGACTATGTCGCCGAGCCGAAGCTCGACGGACTCGCGATCACGGTGATCTATCGCGAAGGGCGGCTCGAGCAGGCGGCGACCCGTGGCGACGGCGTCACGGGCGAGGATGTGACCGCCAACGTGCGCACGCTGCGCACCGTGCCGCACACGCTGCGGGGGCGTGCGCCGCCGCTGATCGAGGTGCGCGGCGAAGTGTTCATGCCGCTCAAGGGTTTCGAGCGCATGAACTCGCGCGCGCGCGAGCGCGGCGAGAAGGTATTCGTCAATCCGCGCAACGCCGCCGCCGGGAGCCTGCGCCAGCTCGACCCGCGCATCAGCGCGGCGCGCCCGCTGGACGCCTTCTTTTACGGGCTCGGCGCGCTCGAGGGTGCAGCGTTGCCAGCAGGGCAGGCGGAGCTGCTCGCCTGGCTGCGGGCGCTGGGGCTGCCGGTCTCGCCGGATGCGCGCGCAGTGCGCGGCGTCGCCGGGTGCCTGGACTACTACCGCGAGATGGGTGCGCGACGCAGCGCGCTGCCTTACCAGATCGACGGTGTCGTCTACAAGCTCGAGCCGCGCGCCGATCAGGAGCGCGTCGGTTTCGTATCGCGGGCGCCACGCTGGGCGATCGCCCACAAGTTTCCGGCCGAGGAAGCGCTCACCGTCGTCAGGGGCATCGAGTTCAACGTGGGCCGCACTGGTGCGCTCACGCCCATCGCGCGTCTCGAGCCGGTGTTCGTCGGCGGCGTGACGGTGAGCAACGTGACGCTGCACAACATCGACGAGGTGCAACGCAAGGACGTACGGGTCGGCGATACGGTCGTGGTGCGCCGCGCGGGCGACGTGATCCCCGAGCTCGTCAGCGTCATTCTGGAGAAGCGCCCCACGCCCGCGGCGCCGCCGGTAGTGCTGCCTGAGCGCTGTCCGGTCTGCAACTCGCGCGTACTGCGCGTCGAGGGTGAGGCGGTGGCGCGCTGCACCGGCGGCTTCACCTGCCGCGCGCAGCGCCAGGAGGCGCTGCGGCACTTCGCCAGCCGGCGAGCGCTCGACATCGAGGGGCTCGGCGACAAGGTGGTCGAGCAGCTCGTCGAGCGCGAGCTGGTGCGCTCGCCGGCGGACCTCTACGGCCTCACGACGGCCGAACTCGCCGGACTCGAGCGCATGGGCGAGAAGTCCGCGGCGAACCTGGTGGCGGCGATCGACAAGAGCAAGGGGACGACGCTGCCGCGCCTCCTGTACGCACTCGGGATCCGCGAGGTGGGTGAGGCAACCGCGCTCGCACTCGCGCGTCACTTCGGCACGCTCGAGGCACTGATGGGGGCGGGCGCGCAGGAGATCGAGCAGGTCGAGGACGTCGGGCCCGTCGTGGCTGCGCACGTCGCGACGTTCTTTTCACTAGAAGATCACGTCAATGTAATCAAAGCGTTGCGAAATCAAGGTGTGAGGTGGCCTGAGGTAGCGCGCGCAGCCGCCGCCGCGCCGCTCGCGGGTCGCACGTTCGTGCTGACAGGGACACTCAGCTCGATGACCCGCGAGGAAGCCGAGGAGGCCCTCACCGCGCGCGGCGCGAAGGTGTCCGGAAGCGTCTCGAAGAAGACGAGCTTCGTCGTCGCGGGCGCGGAGGCCGGCGCCAAGCTCGCGCGGGCGCGCGAGCTTGGGGTCAGGGTCCTCAACGAGGAGGAGCTGCGCGCACTGCTCGCCGCGCGCCCCGGCGAGCACTAGACTCCTAGGCCCCCACGCAGAGGACCGTTGCCGATGTTGCGCCCCATCACCTTGAGTTGGTTTACGGCGCTGCTCGCGGCGGCCCTGCTCGGCGGAGCCGCGCGCGCCGCCACGTCATGGGCCGAGACACTCGCGGCCGAGGCGCTCAAGCAGGGACCGAGCTCGCAGCTGCCGCCGCATCTCACGTCGATGCTCGGACTCTCGGACGACGGCCAGGGACTCGCGGTGCGCCAGATCGTCTCGCGGGACGGCTTTACCGTGCGCACGTTCAATGTCGGCGCGCAGGCTCCCCACCGCGTCGTGGTGATGGTGGCGGACGAGGCGGCGAAGCTGACCGTGGCGTACCTGTTGACACCCCACGGTCACCTGCGCCGGGCGCTGCAGTATCACGCCGGCGAGGCGCCGCGGGAGCTGCCGCTCGCAACCGCCAAGTCGGGCTTCGCGGCCGAAGTGCGCTTCTGGTCCGGCGTGGCCGGGGTGACCGCGCCCGCCGCGGCGCACTGAGCCGCCCGCTTCAGCCCGCTCAGTTCTTCGGTGCGGCGGCGGGTGCCGCCGGTGCCGCCGTCGGTGCCGGCGCGGCCGGTGCCGCGCTTGCCGAGCTGCCCTGATCGAGGGTCTTCTTGACCTGCGCGGTGCGCATCAGCTCATCGACGTAGTCCTTGAATTTCTTTCGCTCGATCTCCTGCTCGATGCGCGGCTTGCGCTGGTCGAAGGACTGCGGGCTGAGCGCGCGCGTCTCGACCAGCTGCACGATGTGCCAGCCGAAGGAAGTCTGCACCGGCGTCTTGGTGTACTCGCCGGGCTTGAGGGTCTCGAGTGCCTTCATGAACTCCGGCGGCACCGACTCGGGCCGGATCCAGCTCAGGTCGCCACCGTTGCTCTTGGAGGGATCCATCGACTCCACCCTGGCGAGGTCCTCGAACTTCTCGCCGCGCCCGAGGCGCTGGACGATCTTTTCGGCGAACGGCTCGGTGGCGACCAGGATGTGGCGGGCGTGGTATTCGCTCTTGGGCGCCGCGGCCAGGTAGGCGTCGTACTCCGCGTGCAGCTCCGCTTCAGTCGGCTTCCTGTCCTTGAGATAATGCTCACCCACCGCCTGCCCGAGGACGTTGAGGCGCGAGAGCTCGAGGATGTAACGGGTGTCGCCGCTCGTGTCGAGTCCCTGCTTGACCGCTTCCTGCGCCATCACCTCGCCGCGCACCATGTTGTCGAGCAACTTGTCGCGGATGTCGGGGGTGAGCTCCGCGGAGGCTTTGCCGGTGACGTTCTTCACGTAGAACTCGTAGAGATCCCGCGTGATGGGCTTGCCGTTCACGGTCGCCACCGGCGGCGAGGTGTCGGCCGGAGCGCTCGCCTTGGGTTGGCACGCGCTGAGCGTCAGCCCGAGGGCGGCGGCGAGGAGCAGGAGGCGCGAGAGGTTCAAGTTCATGGGGAGTGTCCCGGTTGTTGCGACTAGTCAGTCGTTCTCGTCCGCGGTGCGTGCCGTGATGTTGAGCGCGTGCACCGAACTCTCGAGCAGCGGTGCGAGCGCAGCGTACACCATGCGGTGACGCTCGAGGCGCGAGCGCCCGCGAAACGCCTCCGATACCAGCAGCACGCGGAAATGGCCGCGGCCGGCGGCGGCATGGCCTGCGTGCCGCGCGCCGTCGTCGATGATCTCGAGAGCACTCGGCGCAAAGGCACTCTCCAGTGCGGCGCGCATCGTCGCCGTCACCGGCTCACTCGCCGCGCCCATCACCGCTCCCAACGGCGGTCGTCCCGGCGGGTGCTGCGCGCGCGGCGAGCCACATCACTTGCGCTGCGATGAAGATCAGCATCAGCACGACGTCCACCAGCTTCAGCAGCGCCCAGGCGCGCTCGCTCAGATACTCGAGTACCACGACGTTGAGCGCGCCGAGCAGCCCATAGAACACCACCCACAGCAGATTCAACCGCCGCCACAGCGGCGCGCTCACGCGCAGCCGCTCGCCGAAGGCTTCGGCGAGCGTGGCACCGAGCAGCCGCTCGGCGAGCGTGCGCTCGCCGATCCAGGCGCTGCCGAGAAAGGCGAGGCTCACCAGCCAGAAGAACACCGTCGGCTTCCACTGGATGAAGAGGGGGTTGTGCAGCGCGAGCGTCGCGCCGCCGAAGATCAGCACCAGCACGGCGGAGAGCGAGTGCATCGGTGGGATGCGCCTCAATCGCAGCCAGTCGAGGGCCAGCAGGGCCACCATGGCGGCCATGAGCACCGCGGTGGCGACATACAATCCGCCCAGCAGATAGGCTAAGAAAAACGCCACGAGCGGCGCGAGCTCTGTCAGGGCCTGCATGGGGGAGGTGCGGCACCCAGGGTGTACGGGGCAAAGGGCCGCGTATATTGTCATGGGCGACTCCCGACGAACAGCCCTGCAACAAGAGCCGCGATGGCCGAGTTCCTCGAACTGCACCCCCTGACTCCGCAGCCGCGTCTCATCCGCCGCGCGGCCGAAGTCGTGCGCGGTGGCGGGCTCATCGCCTACCCGACCGACTCCTGCTATGCATTCGGCTGGCACCTCGGCGACAAGGGGCCGCTCGAGCGCGTGCGGCGCATCCGCCAGGCCGACCGCCACCATCATTTCACCTTCGTGTGCGCCAGCCTCGCCGAGGTCGGGCGCTTCGCCCTCATCGAGACCTGGCAGTTCCGCATCCTCAAGGCGTGCCTGCCCGGCCCGTACACCTTCCTGCTGCGTGCCACGCGCGCGGCGCCGCGCCGCCTGCAGCACGAGCGACGGCGCACCATCGGCGTGCGCATCCCCGATCATCCGGTGCCGCAGCTGCTTCTGAAGGAGCTCGGCGAGCCGCTCATGAGCTCGACGCTCATCGTCGCCTCGGACCCGCAGCCGCTCACCGGGGCGCGCGAGATCGAGCAGCGGCTCGCACACGATGTCGACGCCATCCTCGACGGCGGCGACTGCGGCGTTGAGCCGACCACGGTCGTCGATCTCTCGGTGTCGCCCCCCGTGATCGTTCGCGCAGGCAAGGGCACTCTCGGCCCGATAACCGGGCGTGCGCTATAATTCCTCACCGTGAGCCGCGGCCCCATCGACACCATGCCCGCAGTCCCGCTGCGGGGAGGCACGTGAGCTCCCCCGCGCCCGCACGGCGCGTCCTTTCCGGCATGCGGCCCACGGGCCGGTTGCACCTCGGCAACTACCACGGCGCACTGCGCAACTGGGTCGAGCTCCAGTACCAGTACGAATGTTTCTTCATGGTGGCCGACTGGCACATGCTCACGACCGGCTACGACGACACCGCGCAGCTGCAGGAGCACGTGCGCGAAGTGTTGATCGACTGGCTGGCGGCCGGCCTCAATCCCGGGGTCGCGACGCTCTTCATCCAGTCACACGTGGTCGAGCATGCCGAGCTCCACCTGCTGCTCTCGATGATCATGCCGCTCGGCTGGCTCGAGCGCGTACCGAGCTACAAGGATCAGCAGGAGCAGCTGAAGGAGAAGGACCTCGCCACCTACGGCTTCCTCGGCTACCCGCTGCTGCAGGCCGCGGACATCCTGGTGTACCGCGCGGCCTACGTGCCGGTGGGTGAGGATCAGGTGGCGCACGTCGAGCTGACGCGCGAGACCGCGCGGCGCTTTAATCACCTGTACGGGCGCGAGCCCGACTTCGAGGCCAAGGCCGAAAAGGCCGTGAAGAGCCTCGGCTCGCGCAACGCCACCAACTACCGCGCGCTGCGCCGCAAGTTTCAGGAGGGCGGCGACACCGAGGCGCTGGAGCGCGCCCGCGCCCTGGTCCACAGCAACAACCGCATCACGGTCGCGGACCGCGAGCGGCTGCTGGGATTCCTCGAGGGCACCGGCGTCACGATCCTGCCCGAGCCGCAGGCGCTGCTGACCGCCGCGCCCAAAGTACCGGGACTCGACGGCCGCAAGATGTCGAAGTCCTACGGCAACACCATCGGCCTGCGCGAGGATCCCGACACGGTGGTGCACAAGCTCAAGGCCATGAAGACCGATCCGGCACGCGTGCGGCGCACTGACCCGGGCGACCCCGACAAGTGCCCGGTGTGGGACCTGCACAAGATCTACTCCGACGAGGCGACGCGCCAGTGGGCCAGCGCCGGCTGCCGCAGCGCCGGGATCGGCTGCCTGGAGTGCAAGCAGCCGGTCATCGACAGGATCGTGGAGGAGATCTCCGGCATGCGCCGCCGCGCGCAGGAGTTCGAGGACAATCCCGAGCTGCTGCGCAGCATCGTGGCCGAGGGCGCCGACAAGGCGCGCGCCGCGGCGCGTGAGACACTCGACGAAGTGCGCCGCGCCATGCACCTGCGGGACTCATGAAACCCAACCTGACCATAGTCGTCTCCAATGCCCCCGCGCAGCCGGCGGCGCCGGAGGGCACCCCGGAGCAGGTCGAGATGCCGTTCGCGGTGGTGAACGGCGAGCCGATCTCGCAGCTGCCGCGCGACCTGTACATCCCGCCGCAGGCGCTCGAGGTGTTCCTCGAAGCCTTCGAGGGACCGCTCGACCTGCTGCTCTATCTGATACGCCGCCAGAACCTCGACATCCTCGACATTCCGCTCGCCGAGATCACCCGCCAGTACATTCAGTACATCGAGCTGATGCAGGAGCTGCAGCTCGAGCTCGCGGGCGAATACCTGGTGATGGCCGCGACGCTCGCCGAGATCAAGTCGCGGATGCTCCTGCCCCGGCCGCCGAGCGGCTCCGAGGAGGGCGATGATCCACGCGCCGAGCTGATGCGGCGCCTGCAGGAGTACGAGCGCTTCAAGCGCGCCGCGCAGGAGATCGACGGGCTCACGCGGCTCGAGCGCGACGTGTGGCCGACCGTGGTCGAGCTCAAGGAGCGGCGCGTGGTGCGCGCGCTCCCGCAGATCACGCTGCAGGAGATGCTGGTGGCGTTCAAGGAGGTGGTGGCGCGCGCCGAGATGTACGCGCACCACCACATCGCGCGCGAGCGGCTGTCGGTAGGCGAGCGCATGAGTGACATACTCGCCATGCTGGGCTCCGCCGGTTTCGTCGAGTTCACGCGGCTGTTCCGTCCCGAGGAGGGCCGCATGGGCGTGACGGTCACCTTCGTGGCGCTTCTCGAGCTGATGCGCGAGGGACTGATCGACATCGTGCAGGCCGAGCCCTACGCGCCGCTGCACGTGCGCGCCGCACCCGCGGGGCGCACCCTGCACCTGGTTGCCGACAACGCCGACGGTGATACGACCCCCGGGGATCCTTCATGAGCGACTCCCACATCCGCAACGTCGTCGAAGCCGCGCTGCTGGCCGCCGGCCAGCCGCTGCCGGTGGCCGAGCTCGCGCGCCTCTTCGACGGGGGCGCGCGCCCGAGCACGCAGCAGCTGCAGGCGGCGCTCGAGGCGCTCGCGGCGGAATACGCCGGCCGCGGCATCGAGCTCAAGCACACCGCGGGCGGCTACCGCATCCAGGTGCGGCGCGAGCTGGCCGCTGAGATCTCGCGCCTGTGGCCGGAGCGCACCGTGCGCTACTCGCGCGCGCTGCTCGAGACTCTCGCGCTGATCGCCTACCGCCAGCCGATCACACGCGCGGAGATCGAGGCGGTGCGCGGCGTCGCGGTCAACCCCAACATCGTCCGCACCATGATCGAGCGCAACTGGGTACGGGTGGTCGGGCATCGCGACGTGCCGGGACACCCGGAGCTGCTCGGCACCACGCGCGAGTTCCTGGACTACTTCGGCCTGAAGAGCCTCGACGAGCTGCCGCCACTCGCCGAGCTCAGGGCGATGGGCGACATCAACCTGCAGCTCGCGCTCGCGGGCGAGGAGGGGCCGGGCGCCGAGGCCGCGAGCGGTGCGGCCGCCGGTGACTCCGCCGACGGCGAGACTGAAGCGGAGGAGGACGAGCTCAGCGCCGGCGGTGCCGGCAGTGACGGCTCGCGCGAGCTGGTCGCCGCGCCCCGCGAGCCCGACTACTGATGCGCCGGCGCCCCGCGGCTCGGCGGCCGCGCGGCAGGGGCGCGCCGGCCACGGCGGCCGCCGCTCCCGAGCGACTGCAAAAGCTGCTCGCGCGCACCGGCGTCGCCTCGCGGCGCGAGGTCGAGGCCTGGATTCGCGCCGGTCGCCTCACCGTGAACGGCGCCCTGGCGACGCTCGGCACCCGCGCCGCTGCCGGCGATCAGGTGCGCCTCGATGGACGGCTGGTGCGTGTCCAGGCGGCCCGCGGCACCTCCCACATCTTTGTCTGCCACCGCTCCCCGGGCGAGCAGCTCGCGGCGGCGCTCGCACGGCTGCCACGCCGCGCCGGGAAGCGCTTCATCGCCGTGAGCCCGATGCCGCGCGTCGACGGGGGCCTCGAGCTCGTCACCTCCGACGGCGCGCTCGCGGAAAACCTGCAGCGCCGCGTGCACGCGCTCACGAGTGAGTTCGGCGTGCGGGTGCGCGGCGAGCTCGGCGAGGGGCAGCTCGAGGGTGTGCTGGGAGGGCAGCTCGACAGCGGCGCGCGCCTTGCCGTGAGTCGCTGCGAGGCGGCCGGCGGCGAAGGCGCCAACCGCTGGTATACGCTGAGCGTGCGCGGCGCGAGCGGCAAGGAGGTACGCCAGCTCTTCGAGCGGCAGGGTGCGCTCGTGAGCCGGGTGCTGCGCACGCAGCTGGGGCCCGTCGCGCTCGAACGCACGCTCGGACGCGGTCAGGCGCGCGAGCTCGGGCCGGATGAGCTGGCGGAACTGATGTCCGGAAAATCGCCGCCGGCGATTTTCCCAATCAACTAGCGCTGAGCGTCGAATGCGCGCCCAGTGACGCCGCGGCTCGCGGGCCCGAGAAGTGCGACATAGGGGCCGGTGAGCGTCGCCGGCAAGGGCACGCTCGCCACGTCCTCGGCCGGATAAGCCTGGCGGCGCATCACGGTGCGGGCCCGTCCGGGGTTGAGTGTATTCACGCGGATGGCGCTCGTGCCTTCCAACTCGTCGGCGAGCACCTGCGAGAGCCCCTCGAGGGCGAACTTCGAGACCGCGTACGCGCCCCAGTAGGCGCGGCCGTGGCGCCCGACGCTGCTCGACGTAAAGACCACGGATGCATCGGGTGACTTCCTCAGCAGCGGCAACAGCACCTGGGTGAGGGCGAAGGCCGCGGTGAGATTGACGTGCAGCACGCGGCACCAGGTCGGCACATCGTAGTGTTCGATGGGCGAGAGCGTCCCGAGGAGACCGGCGTTGTGCAGCAGCCCGTCGAGCCGCCCGTAGCGCTCGGCGAGCGCGGCCGCGAGGCGGTCGTAGTCGGCGGCCAGCGCGCGCTCGAGATCGAGCACACCGATCGCCGCCTCGGGGCCCCCGGCGCGGGCGACCTCCGCATGCACCGCTTCGAGCTTGTTCTCATTCCGCCCGACCAGGACCACGGCTGCGCCGGCCTGCGCGCAGGCGAGTGCGACGGCGCGCCCGAGCCCGTCGCTCGCGCCGGTGATGGCGATCACGCGCCCGGCGAGCTCGTCTGCCGTGGCGCGATGCGCGCGTGGATCGAAGGAGTCGGTCACGATATGGATACTGAACCAATCGGTTCATTATCGTGAAGGGTACCTGCCCGCGCGCCACCCCTCGCGCCCGCGCCCACGGGCCCGCGCGTCCGGCTCTCAGAGCCCAAATCGCCCGGTACCGGCCCGGCGTGCGGCACGCCAGGCACGCCAGCCGTCGAGTGAGCCGTGGTCGTCGCGCGCCGCAAGCGCTCCGGGCAGGCGCCGCACCGCACGGCGCGAGGCGGTGTCCGTCAGCGCCGCCCAGACGAGGAGCGGGCGCAGACCCGGCTGTGCGGCCCGCGGCAGCGTCGCCAGGGCGGCGGCGAGCTCGGCGCGCAGGCCCGCGTGCCGTGTTCGCAGCAGCGCCGCGAGCGCGGGAGGCCAGGGCGGCTGCGCGAGGCGCGCAGGATCCACTCCGGCTGTGGCGAGCTCATCGAGCGGCAACCGCAGCCGTCCGGCGCGTGCCTCGAGTGCCAGGTGCGCCAGCAGCTCCCCCTCGCGCAGCGTTGCGCCGAGCGCGCGGCCCGCGGCGCGGTCGACCTCGGGCGCGGCGAACCAGGCGAGCGGTACGATGATCGCCTCCGCCCAGCGTTCGCAGTAGGCGGTGAGCTCGCGCCGCGTCTCGAAGGTGGCCCCGGCGAGATCCCACACCGCCGCGTCCACCAGACCCGTGAGGCCCGCAAGTGGCGCCGGCTGGCGGCCGGCGAAGCTGTCGGCGAGGGCACGGGTCAGCGGATGGGCCGGCCGGCCCTGCGCACTGCGCGCGCATTCGGCGCGCCACCATTCGAGGCGCAGATGCGCGACCCGATGATCGAGCCCGGCCCGCAGGCTAGTGCCGATCTCCTGCTCGATGGCACAGAGCGCTGCAAGCAGCGGCTGTTGTGGCTGCGGAGCGTAGAGCCAGGCGAGCGCGCGCGTCGTGGAGGCGTCCGGGCTCGGGGGGCTCATTCAGTCGCGGCCGGCGGATCGGCGAGCGTCGGCGCGTCCGTCTTGCGCGTGAGCTGAGTTACCTGCTCGAGCACCGGGAGCGGTGCGTCCGCCGTCACGCCGAGCTCGGTGAAGCGCCGCGCCTGAGGCAACACCTGCCGCTCGAGCGAGCCGACGGCGGCGTTGTAGGCCTCCACCGCGGAGGCGAGGCGCTGTCCCATGCGGGCGAGATGGCCGTCGAAGCTGGCGAGGCGCCGGTACAGCTCCTGGCCCAGATCGCGGATGAGCGCCGCGTTGTGCGCCACCTCGGACTGGCGCCAGCCGTAGGCCACGGTCTTCAGGAGCGCGATCAGGGTCGAGGGAGTGGTGATAATGACGCCCTGGGCGAGCGCATTCTCGAGCAGCTCGGGGCGCTCGGCGAGCGCGGCGGACAGGAACTGGTCGCCCGGCAGGAACAGCACCGCGAACTCGGGGCTGCGCTCGAACTGGCTCCAGTAGCTCTTGGAAGCGAGTTCCCGTACCCGCGCCTCCACCTGGCTTGCGTGGCGCTTGAGTGCCTGGGAACGCTCCTCTTCGCTCGGCGCCTCGAGCGCGGCAAGATAAGCGTCGAACGGCGTCTTGGCATCGATCACGAGATCGCGCGCGTCGGGCATATGCACCACGAGATCGGGGCGCAGCGAGCCTTCCTCGGTCGTGACGCGCAGCTGCTCGGAGAAGTCGCAGTGCTCGGTGAGGCCGGCGAGCTCCACCAGGCGGCGCAGCGTCAGCTCGCCCCAGCGTCCGCGCACCTCCGGCCGGCGCAGCGCCGTCACCAGGTTGCGTGTCTCGCGCGACAGCTGCGCCTGCCCGCCGCTCAGCGTTTCGATCTGCGTGCGCAGCGTCGCAAACGCCTCGCGCCGCTCGCGCTCGAGCGCGTGCACCTGGGCCTCGGTGCGCTCGAGCGCCACGCGCAGCGGCAGCACCAGCTGCGCGACCGCCGCCTCGCGCTCCTTCAGCGCGCCCGCGGCGACCGCCTGGTCGCGCCCGAGCGTCTCGCGCGCCAGCTGCAGGAACAGCTCGTTGTTGGCGCGCAGCGCCTCGCCGGCCATGGAGTCGAAGGCGGCGCGCAGGCGGGTCTCGGACTGTTCGAGGAGCTGCACGCGGTCCGCATCCTGCAGCGTGCTCGACTCGAGCCGCACCCGTGCCGCGGTCAGCTCGACGTGCAGTGCTTCGATGCGGCTCGCGGCGCGGATGTGCGTCACCAGTCCGCCCAGCATCGCGCCGGCGACCAGCCCTGCGGCGGCGACCAGGAGCAGCGCGGCGAGCATGCTCACTGCGCGGCGTCTCGGCGCGTGAAGTGCGCGAGGTAGTTGACCGCCACACTCCCGGAGAGCGCGGCACGGCCGGTGAAGGGATTGAGCTCAATGCCGCGCAGGTCCCGCAGCTCGAGGCCGGCGGCGCGCGCCCAGCGTGCCAGCTCCGCGGGACGGATGAGGCGCTCGTACTCGTGGGTGCCGCGCGGCAGAAGCCGCAGCAGGTACTCCCCGGCCACGATTGCCTGGAGAAACGAGCGCAGGTTCCGGTTCAGCGTCGAGACGAAGAGCGCGCCGCCAGGATGGGTGAGCGTGGCGAGCGTGGCCACCATGTCCGCGGGCCTCGGGACGTGCTCGAGCATCTCCATGCAGGTGACTACATCGAACGCGCCCGGCGTTGCGGCGGCCAGCTCTGCAGCGTCGGCGACGCGATAATCGATCGCGAGGCGTGACTCCACGGCATGCAGGCGCGCCACCTCGATCATGCCGGGCGCGAGATCGATGCCGGTAACACCGGCGCCCGCTGCCGCGAGCGCCTCGGCGAGCAGTCCCCCGCCGCATCCCACGTCCAGCACCCGCCTCCCCGCGAGCGGGGCGCGCGCGGCGATGTATCCGCAGCGCACCGGGTTCAGCAGGTGCAGCGGGCGGAATTCTCCGCGGCCGTCCCAGAAGCGCGCCGAGACGGCGTCGAACTTACCGAGCTCGCCCGGATCGGCATTGGCGCTGCGCGTGTCTTCGGAGGTCTGCATTACGGGCGTGGTGCGATTTTCCGGCGCAGTATATCGGCGTCCCTCACGGCCTGCGCGCAGGCAAAATCCGCGCGTCCGCGCGATTTCATCGGCGGCTTGACAGGGGCGGCGGGACGGGCCCGGAGGACGCGCGCGAGCGCGAGGCCGCGGGATGCTTCGTGCTAGAATTTCTCCTTTATTTCATGGCCTGAGCGCCCCTCCCAACCCGATAGAATGGCTGAGATCGCCCGCGAAGTTCTGCTGGTCAGTCTCGAAAGCGAGATGCGGCAGTCCTACCTCGACTATGCCATGAGCGTGATCGTCGGGCGTGCGCTGCCCGACGTGCGCGACGGCCTGAAGCCCGTGCACCGGCGCGTGCTGCACGCCATGCGCGAGCTCGGCAACGACTTCAACAAGCCCTACAAGAAGTCGGCGCGCGTCGTCGGCGACGTGATCGGCAAATACCATCCGCACGGCGAGAGCGCGGTCTACGACACCATCGTGCGCATGGCGCAGCCGTTCTCCATGCGCTACCTGCTGGTCGACGGGCAGGGCAACTTCGGCTCGGTGGACGGCGATCCGCCGGCTGCCATGCGCTACACCGAGGTGCGCATGACGCGCATCGCGCACGAGCTGCTCGCCGACATCGACAAGGAGACCGTCGACTTCGTCCCGAACTACGACGAGAGCGAGTCCGAGCCCTCGGTGCTGCCGACGCGCATCCCGAACCTGCTGGTGAACGGTCAGACCGGTATCGCGGTCGGCATGGCCACCAACATCCCGCCGCACAACCTTATCGAGATCATCAATGCCTGCCTGGCGCTGCTCGATGATCCGGCGCTGCCGCTGGCGGCGCTGATGCAGCACGTGCCCGGGCCCGACTTCCCGACCGGCGGCATCATCAACGGCGTGCAGGAGATCGCTACCGCCTACCGCACCGGGCGCGGCCGCCTGTCGGTGCGTGCGCGGGTCGCGATCGAGGAGGTCGGCCGCGGCGATCGCCAGGCGATCGTGGTCACGGAACTCCCCTACCAGGTCAACAAGGCACGCCTCATCGAGCGCATCGCCGAGCTGGTGCGCGAGAAGCAGCTCGATGGCATCGCTGCGGACGGCCTGCGCGATGAGTCCGACAAGGACGGCATGAGGATCGTCATCGAGCTCAAGCGCGGCGAGGTGACCGAGATCGTCCTCAACAACCTCTACGCCCATACGCCGATGGAGACGGTGTTCGGCATCAACACGGTGGCGCTGCAGGACGGCCAGCCGAAGCTGATGTCGCTGAAGGAGATGCTGGAAGCCTTCATCCGTCACCGGCGCGAGGTGGTCACGCGGCGCAGCATCTACGAGCTCGCCAAGGCGCGCGAGCGTGCCCACATCCTCGAAGGACTGGCAGTCGCGCTCGCCAACATCGACGCCGTGATCGCGCTCATCAAGGCGGCGGCCTCGCCCGCCGAGGCGCGCAGCGCGCTGCAGGCGCGCGCCTGGGCGCCCGGGGTGGTGACCGAGCTGCTCGCGCGTGCCGGGGAGATCTCGACGCGGCCTCCGGGACTTGCCGCCGAGTCGGGCCTCCATGCGGGCGGCTACCGGCTCTCCGAGGCGCAGGCACAGGCCATCCTCGACATGCGCCTGCACCGGCTCACCGGACTCGAGCAGGACAAGATCATCGCCGAGTATCGCGAACTGCTCACGAGCATCGCCGACCTCAGCGACATCCTCGGCCGCCCGGAGCGCCTCACACAGGTGGTGCGTGCCGAGCTCATCGAGGTGCGCGACACCTACGGCGACGCCCGCCGCACCGAGATCAACCGTGATCATCTCGATCTCACCACCGAGGACCTGATCGAGCCACAGGACGTGGTGGTGACGCTCTCGCACGCCGGCTACGCCAAGAGCCAGCCGCTCACCGAGTATCAGACCCAGCGACGTGGCGGCCGCGGCAAGACCGCCACCGCCGTGAAGGATGAGGACTTCGTCGAGAAGCTGTTCGTGGCGCACACACACGATACGGTGCTGTGCTTCTCCAATCGCGGCAAGGTCTACTGGCTGAAGGTGTACGAGCTGCCGCAGGCCGGGCGCGGTGCGCGCGGCAAGCCGATGGTGAACCTGCTGCCGCTGGAGGAGGGCGAGAAGATCAACGCGCTGCTGCCGGTGAAGCACTACGACGAGCAGCACTTCGTCTTCATGGCGACGCGCGCCGGCACGGTGAAGAAGACCCCGCTCGCGGCGTTCTCGCGCCCGCGCACCTCGGGCATCATTGCCGTGGACCTGGCGGCCAACGACCAGCTGGTGGGCGTGGCGCTCACCGACGGTGAGCGCGAGATCATCCTCGTCTCCAGCGGCGGCAAGGCAATCCGCTTCATGGAGGATGAAGTGCGACCGATGGGCCGCGAGGCCACCGGCGTCCGAGGCATCAAACTCGGCGACGAGCAGGAGCTCATCGCGCTCATCGTCGTT
>DASXKA010000019.1:0-22990 GCA_036497085.1 Steroidobacteraceae bacterium
GCCAACGTTGGTGCCGCCCGAGTTATTGTTCTTGGTCACCAGGTCCGGCACCAGCACGTAGTCGGCGGCCTTCATCTGGCCCTTGCCGATGTTCGAGCCGCCGCGCATCTCGCCCGAGCTGGCGAGCGCGCGCTCCTTCTCCGCAGCCGCGAGCCCCTTGCCGCGGTCGAGCAGCGTGAAGCACTTCGACTGCGACACGAACACCTTGATCAGTGCCTCGGGGGAGTCGAGGTTGTACTGCAGCCACCACTTGTTCTCGGGCTCGGTCACTGCGAGCGTACCGATCTTCTTGTCACAGGTCGGAATCTGGGGCGGCGGCTGATCGGCGGCCCAGGCGAGCGCGCTTGCCGTGAGTCCTGAGAGCGTGATCGAGACGAGAAACGGAATCCTGAGCTTTGAGCGCATCATGGTGGTCTTCCCCCTGTTGTTGTTCGCACTGGCGCCGTATGAGGTCCGCGCGTCTGCCTAGTCTAGCCTCGAAGGTGCGTCGGCGGCATCGGTGGCAGAGCGGCGGGCGCTGCCCCAGGATATATCCCATTGTAAGGCGCACCCCGGGGACTGACCGCCATGAAACAGGCACTGCTCGTGATCGACGTCCAGGAATCATTCCGCCATCGGCCCTACTTCCGCGCCGAGGAGCTGCCGGCCTTCCTCGCCAATCTGCAGTCCCTGATCGACCGCAGCCGGGAGCGCGGCATCCCGATCGTGCAGGTATTCCACCGCGAGCCCGGTGACGACCGCTCCAATCCCTTCGCCGCGGCTTCCGGCTTGGTGCGGCCGATGCCCGAGCTCGAGCTGCGCGCGGACGCGGTGTTCCACAAGGGGGTGCACTCGGCGATGTTCGCCACCGACGCGGGCGGCGGCACGCTCGAGCAGTGGCTGCGAGCGCGCGGGATCGATGAGCTGCTCGTCACCGGCATCCGCACCGAGCAGTGCTGCGAGACCACCACGCGTCATGCCTCGGACCTGGGGTTCGCGGTGCGTTACGTGACCGATGCGACGCTCACCTTCCCGATGCGTACGCGCTCGGGAAGGGAAGTCTCGGCGGCCGAGATCCGCGAGCGCACCGAGCTGGTGCTCGACGGCCGCTTCGCGCGCATCGTTTCGAGCGCGGAGGCGCTCGGCTGAGCGCGACGGCCAGGCAGGCGCCGGCTCAGGCTGCGTGCGGTGCCCTCAGTGGGCGCTGTCCCTGGCGACGAGAAAACGCACCAGCGGGATGAGCTGGTCAGCCGCGCGCACGCTGTCGGCGATCCGGTAGCGGCCGTTGACGACGATGCAGGGCGTGCCGGGCACCTGCATGGCCACGATCTGCTCGTCAGCGGTGCGCATCTTCGCATCGATGCTGAAGGAATTCGCCATCGCCAGGAAATTCTCGGGCTGAACCCCCGTCCAGCGCGCGTAGGCTTTCGCCGCCTGCTCGATCGTCGGTTGCGGACTCCTGATGCGCTGCGTCTGGCTGTCGATGTTGGCGAGCTCGCCGGTCTTCCAGACCGCATCGAACATCAGCTGGTGGGTGCGGTCGGCGATGCCGAGCGCTTGCGCGGCGAGGTAGGCCCGCTGGTACATCGGCCAGTCCTCGGCCTTGTTGAACGCGGCGGGCAGGTACGCGAGCTGTGCGTTCGGCGGCAGGCTCTTCTTCAGCAGCTCCATCGTCGGCTGAAAGACATTGCACGCCGGACAGCCGTAGGAGAACACCTCCAGCACCTCGATCTTGCCGGGCGCGACGCTGGTGGGCTGCTGCTGGCGCAGCACGGAGTAGTCGCGGCCCTCGATCCAGTCCGCGGCGTCGGCGCGCCCCAGGGCGAGCGCCGCCAGCAGTAAGAACAGCAGTCCATAACGGGTTTTCATGGTGACGATCCTGGTGGAGTCCTGGTATCAGTAAATTGCGATCTCGCTGCGGCCCGAGGAGTCGCGCGCGCCGCGGTACATACCCTCGGTGCTGAAATCCATGACGATGCGCCCGTCGCGGTCGACGCCGATCAGCCCGCCGTCGCCGCCGAGCCGGCGCAGAATATCGTGCAGCAGCTCGCGCATGGCGAGCTCGAGGCTCAAGCCCCGGTATTCGATCGCCGCGCACACGTGGTGCGCGGCGACGGCGCGGATGAAGTATTCCCCGTGGCCGGTGGCCGACACCGCGCAGACGCCGTTCTTGGCGTAGGTGCCGGCGCCGATGATGGGCGAGTCGCCGACGCGCCCGGGACGCTTGTTGGTCATGCCACCGGTGGAGGTCGCGGCCGCGAGATTGCCGTCGCGGTCGCGCGCCACCGCGCCGACCGTGCCGCGCGCGGGCGGCACCAGGTCTGAGACGCGCTCGCCGCGTTGCTCGTGCTCGAGCTGGCTCATTCGCTCGGGGGTACGGAAGTAATGGTTGGGCACGAGGCCGAAGCCTTCCTCGAGCGCGAACTCCTCGGCGCCGCCGCCGACCAGCAGCACGTGGCGGGACTTCTCCATCACCCGCCGTGCGAGCTCCACCGGATTCTTGACGTGGCGCACGGAGGCGACCGCGCCGGCGCGCTGCTGGCGGCCGTCCATGACGGCGGCGTCGAGCTCCGCCGCCCCGTCGCGGGTCAGGGCCGCGCCGCGGCCGGCGTTGAACGAGGGGTCGTCCTCGAGGACGCGCACCGCGGCCGTCACCGCATCGAGGCTCGAGCCGCCGCGCTCGAGCACGGCGTAGCCGCCGTCGAGCGCGGCCTCGAGGCCGGCGCGAAACGTCCGCTCGCGCTCGGGCGAGAGGGTCGCCCGCGGCACCGCGCCCGCGCCGCCGTGAATGGCGATGGCGTACATTGCGGCTCCTCCGGCTTTCAGTTGGCGTCGCGGTACATGGCGATCTCGCGCCGGCCGCGCGAATCGCGGACCCCGCGGTGCATTCCGGCGCTGTTGAAGTCCATGGCGTAGTTGCCATCGCGGTCGAGCGCGATCACGCCGCCTTCGCCGCCGGTGCGCTTGAGCTTGTCGTGGATCATGCTGTCGACGGCTTTCGCGAGCGGCAGGTGCTGGTACTGCATCATGGCGCAGATGTCGTAGGCCACCACCTGGCGCATGAAGAACTCGCCCTGGCCGGTGCCGGATACCGCGCATGACTCGCTCGCATAAGTGCCGGCGCCGATGATGGGCGTATCGCCGACGCGCCCGTAGAGCTTATTGGTGAGCCCGCCCGTCGAGGTGGCGGCGGCGAGGTGGCCGGCGCGATCGAGCGCCACCGCACCCACGGTGCCCATGCCCTTCGGTTGCAACGGGCGCAGCGGCAGTGGGGCGGTCGGCGTGCGTTCAGTGGCGCTGCGCTTCTCCTGCTCGAGCTCGCGCACCCGCTCCGGGGTGATGAAGTAGCTTTCGGGCATGAGCGTGACGCCCTGTGCCAGCGCGAACTCCTCGGCGCCCTGACCGGCGAGCAACACGTGCGGGGACTTGTCCATCACCAGCCGCGCGAGGTCGATGGGGTTCCTGACGTGGTGGACACCGGCGACCGCGCCGGCGCGCGGGCCGGCGCCGTCCATGATGGCGGCGTCGAGCTCGCAGATGCCGTCGTGGTTCAGCACCGCGCCACGGCCGGCGTTGAACTGCGGGTCGTCCTCCATGGTACGCACCGCGGCGGCGACCGCATCGAGTGCCGCGCCGCCACCCTCGAGCACGGCGTAGCCCGCATCCAGCGCCGCTCCGAGCCCCGCCCGGTAGGACGCCTCGCGCTCGGCCGTCATGTGCGAGCGCTCGATGACGCCGGCGCCACCGTGGATGACGATGACGATCGGATGTTCGGCCGCCGCCAGCGGCGCGCCGCCGAGCAGCGCGGCTGCGGCGAGCGTCAGGCCGGCGAGCGGGCGGGTATGCGGGTGCGACATGGTCTCCCCCAAAGCAGCTATGATCGAAGGGCCCGCGGCAGGTGCGCGCCGCGGCACTCTCAGTCGTTCCTGCGGTAGATCTTAAGGTGAAAGCCGCCACGTCGCAGCGGATACGCAGCATCCTGGTCGCCAACCGGGGCGAGATCGCCATCCGCGTCATGCGGGCGGCCAACGAGCTCGGGGTGCGTACCGTCGCGATCTATTCGCAGGAGGATCGCTTCTCGCTTCACCGTACCAAGGCGGACGAGGCCTACCTGGTTGGGCGGGACCGCAGGCCCGTAGACGCTTACCTCGACATCGCGGGCATACTGCGCATCGCGCGCGAGGCGCAGGTGGATGCGATCCACCCGGGCTACGGCCTGCTCTCGGAGAACCCCGAGCTGGCGCGCGCCTGTGCCGCGGCCGACATCATCTTCATCGGGCCCGAGCCCGCGACCATGGAAGCGCTCGGCAACAAGATCACGGCGCGCGCGCTGGCGGTGGCGGCCGGCGTTGCGGTGATGCCGGCCACGGAAGCCCTGCCGGCGGATCTCGCCGAATGCGCGCGCCTGGCACGCGCCATCGGCTACCCGGTCATGGTCAAGGCGAGCTGGGGCGGCGGCGGCCGCGGCACGCGCGCGGTGGACGACGAGGCGCAGCTGCGCGAACTGCTGCCGCTCGCGCGGCGCGAGGCGCTCACCGCCTTCGGCAACGACGAGGTCTATCTCGAGAAGCTGGTGCGCGCTGCGCGCCACGTCGAGGTGCAGATCCTCGGCGACCACCACGGCAATCTGGTGCACCTCTACGAGCGCGACTGCAGCATGCAGCGGCGCAACCAGAAGGTGGTGGAGCGCGCGCCGGCGGTGTTTCTCCCGGAGCAACGACGCGCCGAGCTCACCGCGGCAGCGCTCGCCATCGGCCGGGCGGTGCGCTACCGCAACGCCGGTACCGTGGAATTTCTCGAGGACTCCGCCACCGGGCGCTGCTACTTCATCGAGGTGAACCCGCGCATCCAGGTCGAGCACACCGTGACCGAGGAGGTGACCGGCATCGATCTCGTCAAGGCGCAGATCCGCATCGCCGCTGGGGCGCGCATCGGCGAGCCCGAGAGCGGCGTGCCGCCGCAGGCCGACATCCGCGTGTCCGGACATGCGCTCCAGTGCCGCATCACCACCGAGGACCCCGAGAACGGCTTCATCCCGGACTACGGCCAGATCACCGCCTACCGCAGCCCCGCCGGCTTCGGCATCCGACTGGATGCCGGCACCGCCTACACCGGCGCAATCATCACGCGCTCCTACGACTCGCTCCTGGTCAAGGTCACCGCCTGGGCACCGACGGCGGAGGAGACCATCGCGCGCATGCACCGCGCGCTGTGGGAGTTCCGCATCCGCGGCGTGGTGACGAACCTGCGCTTTCTCGACCAGCTGATCACCCACCCGCGCTTCGCGCCCGGCGAGTACACGACGCGCTTCATCGACGAGACGCCGGAGCTGTTCCACTGGCCGCTGAAGCGCGATCGTGCCACGCGGCTGCTCACCGGCATCGGCGCTACCATCGTCAACGGTAACCCGGAAGTTAAGGGGCGGCCGCGTCCGGCGCACTTCGCGCCGCCCGCGCCGCCGCCCGGGCCGCTGCCGGGGCCGGCGCCCGGCAGCCGGCAGAAGCTCGAGGAACTCGGACCCGAGCGCTTCGCGCGCTGGATGCTGGAGCAAGAGCGCGTATTGCTCACCGACACGGCGATGCGCGACGCGCACCAGTCGCTGCTCGCTACCCGGCTGCGCACCGCCGACCTCGTGGCCATTGCGCCCTGGTACGCCGGCCTCGCGCCGCAACTGTTCTCGCTCGAGTGCTGGGGTGGCGCGACCTTCGATGTGGCGCTGCGCTTCCTGCACGAGGACCCGTGGGCGCGGCTCGCGCAGCTGCGCGAGCGCGTTCCGAACATCCTGCTGCAGATGCTGCTGCGCTCGGCTAACGCGGTCGGCTATGCCAACTACCCCGACAACGTGCTGCGCTTCTTCATCGCGCGCGCCGCGGCGCGCGGCATCGACGTGTTCCGCATCTTCGACTGCCTCAACTGGGTCGAGAACATGCGCGTCGCGATCGATGCGGTGCTCGAGTCGGGCAAGCTGTGCGAGGCGGCGATCTGCTACACGGGAAACCTGAGCGACCCGCACGAGAAGAAGTACACGCTCGATTACTACCTGAAGCTCGCGCGCGAGCTCAAGGCCGCAGGCACCCACGTGCTCGGCATCAAGGACATGGGGGGCCTCATGCGGCCGCGTGCCGCGTCCACGCTGGTGAAGGCGCTCAGGGAGGAGACCGGCCTGCCGCTGCACTTCCACACTCACGACACGAGTGGCATCGGCGCGGCGAGCGTGCTGGCGGCGATCGATGCGGGTGCGGATGCGGTCGACGGCGCGATCGACTCGCTCTCCGGGCTCACCTCGCAGCCGAACCTCGGCTCGATCGTCGAGGCGCTGCGCCATGGTCCGCGCGATGCCGGCCTCGACCCCGAGCGGCTGCGCGCACTCTCCTCATACTGGGAGCAGGTGCGGCGGCTGTACGTCGCCTTCGAGAGCGACGTGCGCGCCGGTGCCTCCGAGGTGTACGTGCACGGCATGCCCGGCGGCCAGTACACGAACCTGCGCGAGCAGGCGCGCGCGCTCGGCATCGGCGAGGTACGCTGGCCCGAGGTGGCGCGCGCCTACGCCGAGGTCAACGAGCTGTTCGGCGACATCATCAAGGTCACCCCGACGTCCAAGGCAGTCGGAGATCTCGCGCTCGTCATGGTCACCGCGGGGCTCACGCGCGCGCAGCTGCTCGACCCGGCCACCGAGGTTGCCTTTCCCGAATCGGTCGTGCAGTTCTTCCGCGGCGAGCTCGGGCAGCCCTACGGCGGTTTCCCGGCGGCACTGCAGCGCAAGGTGCTGAAGGGCGCGGCTCCGCTCACCGAGCGGCCGGGCGCGCGGCTGCCGGCGGTGGACCTCGAGGCGGAACGCACCCGGCTCGCGGAGCGACTGCCCGGTCCGGTGTCGGATGAGGACCTCGCCTCGTACCTCATGTATCCCAAGGTGTGGCAGGACTATGCGCGCGAGCGGGCGCAGCACGGCGACCTCAGCCTGCTGCCGACGCCGGTGTTCTTCTACGGCATGCAGCCGGGGGACGAGATCAGTATCGATCTCGAGCGCGGCAAGACGCTCATCGTGCGCTACGTCGCGACCAGCGACCCGCACGAGGACGGTACACGCACGGTGTTCTTCGAGCTCAACGGCCAGCCACGCTCGGTGCGGGTGCACGACCTCGCTCAGGTTGCGCAGCGGCCTGCAGCCCGCAAGGTCGAGCCCGGCAACACGCGCCACGTGGGCGCGCCGATGCCGGGCACCGTGACCACGGTCGCGGCGGCCGTGGGCGCCCGCGTGGCGCGCGGCGACCTGCTGCTGACGCTCGAGGCGATGAAGATGGAGACCGCGGTGCGCGCCGAGAGCGAGGGCGAGGTGGCCGAGGTGCTCGTGAAGCCCGGGGACGCGGTGGATCTCAAGGATCTGCTGGTGGTACTGCGCTGACGGAGGCGATTACCG
Source organism: Steroidobacteraceae bacterium (assembly GCA_036497085.1). Taxonomy (GTDB): domain Bacteria; phylum Pseudomonadota; class Gammaproteobacteria; order Steroidobacterales; family Steroidobacteraceae; genus 13-2-20CM-66-19. Next base: position 7,397 of record DASXKA010000019.1, read on the forward strand.
CAAACAGTTCCCTGTTGTGTCGGCTGTCGCGCGCGCGCCTGTCGGTGCTTGGCGTCATCGGTCGGTGCCAACATCCTTGTTGTATGCTGTCCGAAGTTGCTCCTGGCAGGGAGAGTGGACCGATGCGCGAGCGGCGCACCGAGGCGCGGCGATCGAGAGCGGGCGCGACCCTGGCATGCGCGGCGCTGCTGGCCGGCGCGGCGGGCGGCGCGCATGCCGACGACCTGCTCGGCTTCTCCTTCGGCGGCACCTATGGCAAGGCGACGGTCGACGCCTCGACCGGGCTCGTCAGCGGCTTCGGCGTCCGCAGCTCCGCCTACACGATCATCGCCGGCTGGCGTCCCATTCCGGAGCTGTCGGCGGAGCTGCAGTACCTCGACTTCGGTCATTCGCGCGGCACGTCCGTCTACAAGAATTCCAACGTCCCGCTGACCAACAGCGCGAGCCGCAAGGGCGAGGGCGCGTTCGGCATCCTCTATCTGCCGACGCCGCTCGTCGACTTCTACCTGAAGGCCGGGCTCGCCAAGCTCCATACCAGGGCGACGACCATCGTCGGCACCTGTCCCAGGGGCGGCGTGTGTCCGCCGCTCGCCAATCCTCTCCCCATAGACAGCACCGGCGTTGGCGCCGCCGGCGGTGGCGGCCTGATGTACCGCTTCCGCTCGATCGAGCTGCGCGCCGAGTACGAGCGCTTCGCGGCGCTCGGCGGCAACCCCTACCTGGTGACCGGCGGCCTCACCTGGACGTTCTGAGCCGCGCGCGCCCGGTCAGACCGCGTCCCTGAGGGCAATGGCCGGGTCCGCGAGCCTGTCCAGGTTCGGCCGTGCATGCGCCGCGATCAGCTTGCGCGCCGCCATCTGATCCTTGGGTGCGTTGACCGTGTCGATGGCGACCAGCTCGCCGGCGCGCAGATAACAGGCGCTGAAGCTGCGCGCCGCCGGCGCGCCGCGCATCACCACGGTGTCGTAGCCCTGGGCGAGGCCGACGATCACCAGCTTCAGGTCGAACTGATCCGACCAGAACCAGGGCAGCTTGTCGTGCAGCGTGTCGTTGCCCATCAGGTTGAGCGCCGCCGTCGTGCCCTGCTCGAAGGCGTTGTCGACCGACTCGAGGCGCAGGTGCCGGCCGTACTGGCGGCTCAGGTGACTGGCGCAGTCACCGGCGGCGTAGATCCCCTCGTGCGAGGTGCGGCAATGCGCTTCGGTCACCACCCCGTTCTCGCAGTCGAGGCCGGCGGCCCGGGCGAGCTCGTCCGCCGGAGTCACGCCAACGCCGAGCAGCACGAGGTCCACGGGGTACTCGCCGCCTTCTTCGGTGAGGACGCTCTTCACCCGGCCGGTGCGCGCATCGCCGTGCAGCGCCCGCACCCGCTCGTTGCAGCGGATGCGCACGCCGCGGCGTGCGTGCTCGGCCTCGTAGAACGCGGAGACTTCGGGGCAGGTGACGCGGCTCATGACGCGCTCGGTCATCTCGAGCACCGTCACCTCAACGCCAAGCTCGCGCGCGGTGGCCGCGACCTCGAGCCCGATGTAGCCGCCGCCGACGATCAGCAGCCGCGCGCCGCTGCCGAAACCTGCGCGGATGCGATCGGCGTCGGCGATGGTGCGCAGGTAATGCACACCCTCGAGGTCGGCGCCGGGAACCGGCAGCCGGCGCGCATGGCTGCCGGTGGCGAGCAGCAGCGCGTCGAAGGGTACGACTATCCCGTCGTCGAGCCGCACGTGCCGCTCGCGCGGGGCGATGTCGGCGACGCGCCGGCCAAAGTGGGTCGTCACGGCGTGGGCGGCGAAGAATGCGGCCGGCCGGATCAGCAAACGCTCGCGCTCGAGCGCGCCGGCGAGATACTTCTTCGAGAGCGGCGGCCGCTGGTAGGGTGGCCAGGGCTCCGCGCCGATCAGCGTCAGCTTCCCCGCGAAGCCTCTGCGGCGTAGTGTATCCACCGCCTGCACGGCCGCCTGGCCCGCCCCGACGATCACGATCTGCTCGTACATCGGCGCGAAGAATATCCCAGCTGCGTGCCGGCCTGGCGCACCAGGGCGGGGCGCTCGGCGCGCGGCGCTGCTCCGCAATGGTGCAGGCAGCGCGCGCGGAGGCACCCGGGCAGTGCCGCCCGCGGCGGTGGCGCGCTGATTTCGCCCATGGCATGAAAGCTGCAGAATCCACGACACCGCACCCGGCGACGGAGACCGAAGCCTCATGAAACTGATCACCGCGATCATCAAGCCGTTCAAGCTCGACGACGTACGTGCGGCGCTCTCGGATATCGGCGTGTCGGGAATGACGGTGACCGAGGTGAAGGGCTTCGGCCGCCAGCGGGGTCACACGGAGCTGTATCGCGGCGCGGAGTACGTGGTCGACTTCGTGCCCAAGACGCGCATCGAGGTCGCGGTGCGCGGCGAGCTGGTCGATCAGGTCATCGAGGCGATCATGAAGGCCGCCAAGACCGGCAAGGTCGGCGACGGCAAGATCTTCATCACCGACATCAGCCGCGTCATCCGCATCCGCACCGGCGAGACCGACGACTCGGCGTTGTAGTCCCGCCGGACGGCGCGGGCTATTCTTGCAGCGTATGCCTACGGCCATCCGCTTCTACGAGCACGGCGGTCCCGAAGTGCTGCGCATCGAGGACGTCGATCCCGGCAAGCCCGGTCCCGGCGAGGCGCAGGTGCGCCACCACGCGATCGGCGTGAACTACATCGACGTCTACGACCGCACCGGGCTCTATCCCGTCGCCTCGCTGCCGAGCGGCCTCGGGCGCGAGGCGGCCGGCGTCGTCACCGCGCTCGGCCGCGGGGTTCGCGGCCTCAAGGTCGGCGAGCGGGTCGCCTACGTCTGGCCGAGCCCGGGCGCCTACAGCGAGCTGCGCAACGTCCCGGCTGAGCGGCTGGTCAAGGTGCCGAGCGGCATCTCCGACGAACAGGCCGCGGCGCTCATGCTCAAGGGCCTGACGGCGCAATTCCTCATCCGCCGCACCTACCGCGTCCAGCGCGGTGACCCGATCCTGGTACACGCCGCGGCGGGCGGCGTCGGGCTGATCCTCTGTCAGTGGGCGCGCGCTCTCGGCGCGAAGGTGATCGGCGTGGTCGGGAGTGAAGCCAAGGCGGAGCTCGCCCGGCGGCACGGTTGCAACCACGTGCTGATCTCCGGGCGCGATCCGCTGGTGGATGCGGTCAAGGGGCTCACCAAGGGCGAGGGCGTCGCGGTCGTCTACGACGCGGTCGGCGGCGACACGTTCATGGAATCGCTCGACTGCCTGCGCCGCCGCGGGATGATGATCAGCTTCGGCAACGCTTCCGGACCGGTGCCGCCGATTGCGCCGCTCGAGCTCAGCAAGCGGGGTTCACTGTTTCTCACCCGCCCGACGCTCTTTCACTACATCGGCACGCGCGCCGAGCTCGAGTCGGCGGCGCGCGAGCTGTTTGCCGCCGTGCGCACGCGCAAGGTGCGCATCGTCATCGGACAGAAGTACCCGCTGGGTCAGGCCGCCGACGCGCATCGCGATCTGGAAGGGCGGCGCACCACCGGTTCGACGGTGCTGACGCTCTAGGCGCAGTGCCTCAGGCGTCCGCCGTCTCCGGCCGCGCGGCCCGCAAGGCGCGCGCGGTGCGCGGAATGCCGAGCGCGCCGCTGCGCACCACTTCGAGCAGCTGCGCGCCGCGGGCCAGGTCGGTGATGAAGGTGTTGATTTCGGCCTCGCTTGCGGTCAGCTCCACGATGAAACCCTCGGTGGCCGGATCGAGCACCCGGCCGCCACTGCGCACGACCAGTCCGCGCACCGTGTCGGTGTCGCGCGGATCGACGCGCAGCTTCAGCAGCACCAGCTCCCGCTCGAGGTGCTGGCCGCGGGTCATGTCGAGCACGCTCACGACATCGACCAGCTTGTTGAGCTGATTGGCGATCTGCTGGATGACCGCATCCGAGCCGCGCGTGACCAGCGTGAGGCGCGAGACCGTGGGATCCTCGGTGGGGGCCACCGACAGCGACTCGATGTTGTAGCCGCGGGTGGAAAACAGGCCCGCTACCCGCGTCAGGGCCCCCGCCTCGTTCTGCAGGAGTATTGCGATGATGTGGCGCATGTCGGGGGGCAAAAGCCTGGAAAAAGCCTCGGCAGAATAGAGGGATCGGCGCGAGTTTGCACCACGGAGCCAAGCTGTTAGGCTAAAAAGTTCCGTCGCTGTCGCTACCCCAAGAGGTTTCGCAAAACCCGCTTCATGAGCTCGTCGTCCCTCAGCGACACGGTTCCCGCGACCCGTCCGGCGGCCCATCCGCTCGCCGGGGCGCGGATGAGCGGCGCGCGCATGATCATGCAGGTGCTCGCCGACGAGGGGGTCACGGCGATCTTCGGCTACAGCGGCGGGGCGATCCTCCCGACCTACGACGCCGTCTTCCTCTACAACGAGGAATGCACCCGGGAGGGACGGCCGCAGATTCCCCTGATCGTTCCCGCCAACGAGCAGGGCGCCGGCTTCATGGCGGCGGGCTACGCACGAGCGAGCGGTCGAGTCGGGGTGTGCATCGTCACCTCCGGACCGGGCGCCACCAACACTGTTACACCCGTGCGCGATTGCATGGCAGATTCTGTGCCGATTGTCGTGATTTGCGGTCAGGTACCCAGAGCCGCGATCGGTACGGATGCCTTTCAGGAGGCACCGGTGCCCGCGGTCATGGGTGCCGTCGCGAAACACATCTTTCTCGTCACCGATCCGGAGAAGCTCGAGGCCACGGTGCGGACTGCCTTCGAGATCGCCCGTACCGGCCGCCCGGGACCCGTGGTGGTCGACATCCCGAAGGACGTCCAGACCTGGGAGGGGGCGTTCCGGGGGGAGGGTCTGCTGCCGATCCCCGGCTACCGGCGGCGCCTCGATGAGCTCACCCGCTCCGCGCTCGATGCCGCCGCGGCCGGGCGCTTCTTCGCGATGCTCGGGGAGTCGCAGCGCCCGCTCATCTATGCCGGCGGCGGGGTCATCAACGGCAACGCCGCCGAGCGGCTCGCCGAGTTCGCGACCGCCTTCGGCGTGCCGGTCGTCACGACCCTCATGGGCATCGGCGCGCTCGATACACGCGCGCCGCTCGCGCTGCGCATGCTCGGGATGCACGGCGCCGCCTTCGCCAACTACGCGGTCGACGACTGCGACTTCCTGGTCGCGGTGGGCGCGCGCTTCGACGACCGGGTGGCGGGCGTGCCGGACAAGTTCGCGCGCAACGCCAGGCGCATCGCCCACCTCGACGTCGACCGCGCCGAGGTCAACAAGGTCAAGCGCGTGCAGTGGAGCCACGTAGGCCTGATGGCCGAGGCGCTCGCGGCGCTCACCGCATACGGCCGGCAGGCGCAGTTCCAGCGGGATTTCACTCCCTGGCACGCCGAGCTCGCGGAGCTCAAGCGCCGCTACGCAATGAACTACGACCGCGCGAGTCCCCTGATTCAGCCCTACTACGTGCTCGAGGAGCTCAACCGCCACGCGCGCGGCGAGGCGATCATCTCGACCGGCGTCGGCCAGCACCAGATGTGGGCTGCCCAGTACTGCGATTTCGCGGGCCCGCGCCAGTGGCTCACCTCCGGCAGCATGGGCACCATGGGCTTCGGCCTGCCGGCGGCGATCGGCGCGCAGATTGCGCAGCCCGGACGGCTCGTGATCGACGTCGACGGCGACTCGAGCATCCGCATGAACATCGGCGAGCTTGAGACCGCGACCACCTACGATCTGCCGGTCAAGGTGATGGTGCTCAACAACTTCGGCGATGGCATGGTCAAGCAGTGGCAGAAGCTGTTCTTCAAGGGCCGGCTGTCGGCGAGCGACAGGTCGCTGCACAAGAAGGACTTCATCCGCGCGGCCCAGGCCGACGGCTTCCGCTACGCGGTGCGCCTCGAGCACAAGGCGGACGTGCCGCGCGTCATCGCCGAGTTCGTCGGCTTCAAGGGACCGGCCTTTCTCGAGGTGATGATCGACCCGGACGCGGGTGTCTATCCCATGGTGGGCCCGGGCCAGAGCTACGAGGACATGATCACGGGAGAGCACATTCCGTCGCGTACCAAGGTGGCGATCAAGACTCCCGGACCGTCGGAGATGTTCTGATGAGACCGGTAGCGCTACGGGCCGCGAGCCTCGCTCTTTGCCTGCTCGCCGCGGTCGCGGCGGCGAGCGCCGCACCCGCCGCCCAGAGCGCGCGGCAGGACGAGGTCGTGCTGCTCGGCAACCCCGCCGGCGAGCAGAAGGTCCGCACCGGCAGCGACGGCGTGACGCGCGCCGAGTTTTCCTTCAACGACCGGGGTCGCGGCCCCCATATCACCGCCACCTGGAAGCTCGACGCGGCCGGTGTCCTCACCGAGTACGAGGGGGGCGGCAACGACTACATGAAGGCGCCGGTGACCGAGACCTTCCGGTTCGCCGGCGGCAAGGCTTCCTGGAGCAGCCGCTCGGAGCACGGCAGCACTACGGTCAAGGGCGAGGCCTTCTACGTACCGGTGGATGCGCCGCCCGAGATCTACGGCGTACTGGCGCGCGCGCTGCTCAAGGCTCCCGGGCATCGGCTCGCCCTGCTGCCCGCGGGCGAAGCGACGCTCGAGAAGGTCGAGCTGTCGGCGGAGGATGCGGCCCACGCGACCGGCCCGCACGGCCCGCTCACGCTCTATGCGATCAGCGGGCTCGATTTTTCCCCGAGCCCCATCTGGCTCGAGAGTGACGGCACCACGGGCGCCAGCACCTACTACTGGATTTCGGTGCTGCCACAGGCAATACACGCCCAGCTGCCCAAGCTGCTCGAGATCCAGGGGCGCTGGAGCGCCGCCCGGTCGGAACGTCTGGCGGACGCGCTCACACACGTGCCGGCGGGTGACGTGGTCATCCGCAACGCGCGGCTCTTCGACCCACGCGATCTCACGGTCACGGCGGGCACGAGCGTGCTGGTACGCGGCGCGCACATCGTGCGGGTCGCCGCGGATGCCGACGTGACCGCGGACGACAAGGCCGAGGTGATAGACGCTCACGGCCGCTTCCTCATGCCCGGGCTCTGGGACAACCACCAGCACTTCTCCGACAACAGCGGCGCGCTCGACCTCGCCAACGGTGTCACGAGCGCCCGCGACATGGGCAACGACACCGACGAGTTCCTCGAGCGCCTCGCGCGCTTCGACGCCGGCAGCGAGCTCGGCCCGCGGGTGTGGAAGTCCGGCATCATCGACGGCACGGGGCAATACGCCGGGCCGACCAAGATGCGCATCGACACCGCGGCGCAGGCGGTGGCGGACGTCGACTGGTACGCCGACCACGGCTACGGGCAGATCAAGATCTACTCCTCGATCCCGCCGGCCATCGTGCCGGTGATGGCCGCCGAGGCCCACGCCCGCGGGCTGCGGGTCAGCGGCCACGTGCCGGCGTTCATGAGCGCCGAGCAGTTCGTCGGCGCCGGCGCCGACGAGATCCAGCATCTCAACTTCATCGTGCTCGACTTTCTCTACCCCGCGGTGCAGGAGACTCGCAACATGAACCGCTTCACCGCGGTCGCCGCGCACGCCCGCGACTTCCCGCCCGACGCGCCGCAGGTGCGGGACTTCATCGCCTACCTCGCGCGCCACCACACGGTGCTGGATCCGACCGTCAACATCTTCGAGGGGATGTTCTGCGGCGATCCGGCCGCGCTGACGCCGGGGCTGGAGGCGGTGGCACCGCGCATGCCGCCGCAGGTGCGGCGCGGGCTGCTGTCCGGGGCGCTCACGCCGCCGAAGGGCGAGGAAGCCGCCTACCGCGAGGCGCTGCCGGCGATGCTCACGCTCCTCAAGGCCCTGCACGACGCCGGGGTGACGATCATTCCCGGCACCGACTCGATGCCGGGATACGAGCTGCACCACGAGCTGGCGCTGTACGCGCGCGCCGGCATCCCGGCGGCCGAGGTGCTGCGCATGGCCACCCTCACCTCGGCGCAGGTCATCGGCGCGAACGGCGAGCGCGGCGTGATCGCCCCCGGCAAGCTCGCCGACCTCATCCTCGTAGACGGCGACCCGAGCGCGCGCATTGCCGACATCGACCACATCGACCTGGTGATGAAGGGCGGCAGGATCTACGAGCCGGCGCGCATCGAGGCCGCGCTCGGCATCACTCCCGCGGAGAAGCACTGACTCGCACCCTGAGAACGAGCTATGAAATACCTCCATACGATGGTGCGTGTGACGGACATCGACGCCTCGCTCAGGTTCTACCGCGACGCGCTGGGACTCAAGGAGCTGTCCCGCAAGGACTACCCGCAGGGCCGCTACACGCTGGTGTTTCTCTCGGCCCCCGGGGATGAGAGCGCGCAGGTCGAGCTCACCCACAACTGGGACCCCGAGAGCTACGGCGGCGGGCGCAACTTCGGGCACCTCGCCTACCAGGTCGACGACATCTATGCCACCTGCAGGCGCCTCAAGGAGCACGACGTCACCATCCTCCGCCCGCCCCGCGACGGGCGCATGGCCTTCGTGCGCTCGCCGGACAACATCTCCATCGAGCTGCTGCAGAGGGGCGCGGCGCTCGCGCCGGCCGAGCCCTGGAAGTCGATGGCGAACACCGGCGGCTGGTAGGTGGCGGTCCCCGGGTTCATGAAGTCGATCCCGAGCCTCATCATCGCGGCGGTGTTCGCCACGCTCACCTTTGCGGTGTGGGCGTACCTGAACCGCCCGACGCGCGAGCCGCCCTGGCCGGCGCGCATCCAGGGGTTCGCCTTCTCGCCGTTCCGCGCCAACGAGGATCCCACGCACTTCGAGATGCCGACCGACGCCGAGATCGACGCCGACCTCGCGCTGCTCGAGGGCACGGCCAACGCGGTGCGCACCTACTCGGTGGGTGCGACGCTCGCCGACGTGCCCGAGCTCGCCGAGCGCCATGGCCTGAATGTCGCGCTCGGCGCCTGGCTCGACGGCCACCTCGACAAGAACGAAGAGCAGCTGAAGACGCTCGTCGATCTCGCCGACTCGCACCAGAACGTGGTGCGTGTGTTCGTCGGCAACGAGGTCCTGTTCCGCGGCGATCTGAAGGCCGAGGAGCTCGAGAAGTATCTCGACCGCGCCCGCGCGGTCATCGGCCAGCCGGTCGGCACGGCCGAGACCTGGCATACCTGGCTTGCGTATCCGGAGCTGGCGCAGCACGTCGACTTCATCGGCGTGCACCTGCTGCCCTACTGGGAGGGCGTGCCGGTGGACGATGCGGTCGACTACTCCTTCGCCCAGTTCAAGCGCCTGCAGCAGACCTTCCCGCACAAGCCGATCGTCATCGCCGAGATCGGCTGGCCGAGCCGCGGGCGCACGCGCGAGTCCGCGGTGGCCTCGGACGCGAACGAGGCGCTGTTCCTGCGCCGCTTCCTCAGGCGTGCCGAGCACGAGCAGATCAAGTACTACGTCATGGAGGCGTTCGATCAGCCGTGGAAGGCGTACCAGGAGGGGGCGGTCGGCTCCTACTGGGGCGTGTACGACGTCAACCGTCAGCCGAAGTTCGCCTTCACCGAGCCGATCGTGCGCGTACCGGAGTGGCACATCCTGGCGGCGATATCCGTGGCGGCAGCGCTGCTGGTGCTCGGGCTCGTGTATCTCACCAGCGATGCGCTGCGCAACCGCGGCCGCAGCTTCCTTGCCGTCGTGGTGTATGCCGCCACCACCATCGCCGTGTGGGTGATCTACGACTTCACGCAGCAATACATGACGATCTCGAGCGTGATCGCGGGCGTGCTGCTGCTGCTCGGCATGCTGGGGGTGCTGCTGGTGCTGCTGGCCGAGGCGCATGAATGGGCGGAGGCACACTGGGTGGCCTACCGGCGCCGGCTCGGCGCGCCGATCTTCAGCGTCGGCGGCCAGCCTCCCAAGGTCTCGATCCACGTGCCGGCCTACAACGAGCCGCCGGCGATGCTCATCGAGACGCTCGACGCGCTCGCGCGCCTCGACTATCCCGACTTCGAGGTGCTGGTGATCGACAACAACACCCGCGACGAGCAGGTGTGGCGTCCCGTCGAGGCGCACTGCGCGCAGCTCGGGTCGCGGTTCCGCTTCTTCCACGTCGCGCCGCTCGCCGGCTTCAAGGCGGGTGCGCTCAACTACGCGCTCGAGCGCACCGCGGCGGATGCCGTGATCGTCGCCGCCATCGACAGCGATTACGTGGTGGATCCACGCTGGCTGCGGGAGCTGACGCCGGTGTTCCAGGATCTGCGCACCGCCATCGTGCAGGCGCCGCAAGACTACCGCGACGCGGATCAGAGCGCCTTCAAGGCGATGTGCTACGCGGAGTACCGCGGCTTCTTCCACATCGGCATGATCACGCGCAACGAGCGCAACGCCATCATCCAGCACGGCACGATGACCATGGTGCGGCGCCGGCAGCTCGACGACTGCCGCTGGGCCGAGTGGTGCATCACCGAGGACGCCGAGCTTGGCCTCAGGATCTTCGAGGCGGGGTTCGACGCCACCTACGTGCCGGTGAGCTACGGCCGCGGCCTCATGCCCGACACCTTCATCGATTTCAAGAAGCAGCGTTTCCGCTGGGCCTACGGCGCCATGCAGATCATCAAGGCGCACGCGCGTGCGCTGTTCCTCGAGGGTGGCCCGCTCTCGCCCGGCCAGCGCTACCACTTCGTCGCCGGATGGCTCCCGTGGGTGGCCGACGGCTGCAACCTGCTGTTCAACCTCGCGGCCCTCGGCTGGTCGGCCGCCATGGTGTGGGCGCCCGGCAGGGTCGACCCGCCGCTGGTCATGTACTCAGTGCTGCCGCTGTCGTTGTTCACCTTCAAGCTCGCCAAGCTCGTCCACCTGTACCACGTGCGCGTGGGCGCCAACGTCAGGCAGACGGCGGCGGCGGCGATCGCAGGTCTCGCCCTCACCCATACGATCGGCACCGCGGCGGTCAAGGGTCTCGTCACCCGCAGCGAGCCGTTCTTCCGCACGCCGAAGCAGGGCAGCACCTCGGGCCTGCTGCGCGCGCTGGCCGCCGCGCGCGAGGAGACCATAATGGTGATAGGACTGCTGCTGTCGGCGTGGGCTGTCCACTACACCGGCACGAAGGAGCTCGAGGGCCCCGACCGTCTGGCCTGGATCGTCGTGCTCCTCATTCAGTCGGTGCCCTACGCCTCCTCGCTCATCGTGTCGCTCGTGAGCGCCTTCCCGCTGTCGGCGCGCTGGCTCGGCACGAGCTATCGCCCCGTGGCCGGCACCGGCCGCCCGGCGCAGGCGGGGCCAGTGGCTTAGAGACCGTGCGCGAGCACCGGCTCCAGGCCATCGCGACCATGATCGCCGCGGTCGCGGTGTTCTCCTTCATGGATGGAGTCCTGAAGTTCTTTGCCATGCGCTATCCGCCCATGGAAGTGGCGGCGCTGCGCGGTGCCACCTCGCTCCCCTTCACGCTGGCGCCGGTGCTGATCGCGGGCAGGCTGCGCGATCTCATTCCGCGGCGCTGGCCGATGCATCTCCTGCGCGGGTGCCTCAGCGTCGTGGTGATCGGCGGCTTCATCTACGCGGTGCGCGCGCTGTCGCTCGCCAACGCCTACTCGGTCTTCCTGGCGGCACCGTTGCTGGTGGCGGCGCTGTCCGTACCGCTGCTCGGGGAGCGGCTCGACTGGCGTAACTGGCTGGCGATTCTCGCCGGGCTTGCCGGGGTCCTCGTCATGCTGCGGCCGACCAGCTCGGGGCTGGCGAGTCTCGGCGCCGTGGCCGCCCTGATCGGCGCTACCGCCTACGCCCTGAGCGGCATCGCGGTGCGGGTTCTCACCCGTACCGACACCACGGTGAGCGTCGTCTTCTGGACCATCAGCCTCATGACCGTATTCACCACCGCCATGGCTGCCCCGGTATGGGTGGCGATCGAGCCCGGGCACTGGAAATGGCTGCTGGCCCTGGGGGTGCTCGCCGCGACCGGCCAGTACCTCCTCACCGAGGCGTTTCGCTCGGCACCGCCCTCGGTCGTGTCCCCGTTCGAGTACACCGCGCTCCTCTGGGGAGTCGGCATCGACCGGGTGGTATGGCAGGTTTTGCCCTCGCCGCGGGTGTGCCTGGGGGGCGGTATCGTGATCGCGAGCGGGCTCTACCTCATCTGGCACGAGCGCCGTGCACCGCGGCACCCGCCGCAGCAGGAGTCATGGCAGTGACAGCCGCGGCGAGGCAGAATGCGCCGCTACTCGTTAGCTGACAGGTCGTTTGCAAACAAGAGGAATAGGCCATGAGCAATGCCGATATCCGGGGACGATTCATCTGGCACGAGTTGTTGACGACTGACACGGCCGCCGCCGCCGCCTTCTACCCGAGGGTGGTGCCGTGGCGTACCCAGCCGTCCAGCATGCCGGGCTACACCATCTGGATGGCCGGCCAGACCCAGGTCGGGGGCCTCATGGCATTGCTTCCCGATGCGGCGGGAACGCCGCCGCACTGGCTGATCTACATCGGCACCCCGAACGTCGACGCGACGGCCGAGCACGCCGTGCGCCTCGGGGCGCGCGTGCTGAAGTCGGCAAGCGACATTCCGAACGTCGGCCGCTTTGCCGTGCTCGCGGATCCGCAGGGCGCGACGTTTGCTCTGTACACGCCGGGCCCGACCGGCGGTGCCAGCCCGGCGCCCGGCCCCGGGGTCTTCTCCTGGCACGAGCTGGCCACCACCGACGTCGGCGGTGCGTTGCGCTTTTACGGCGAGCTGTTCGGCTGGACCAAGGGAGCCGGACACGACATGGGCGCGGTGGGCATCTACCAGATCTTCGAGCGCTTCGGCTCGATGGTCGGCGGCATGTGCAACGTCCAGGGGCCGGCGACGCCGCCCTCATGGCTGAGCTACGTGCAGGTGGCGGACTCCAGCCGTGCGGTCGCGGCCGCCAGGTCGGCCGGCGGACGGTTGCTGCACGGGCCGGTCGAGGTGCCGGGCGGAAGCTGGATTGCGCTCTTCATGGATCCGCAGGGCGGCGCGTTTGCGGTGCAGGAGCCGCCGCGTGCCGCGGCCGCGCAGCCCGCGGCGCCGCCGCCCGCGAAGCCGGCCGCCGCTCCCGCCCCGAAACCCGCGGCAGCTTTGCCGCCGGCGGCAGCCACGGCGAAACCGGTAGCCACGGCGAAACCGGCGGCCGCGAAGAAGCCGGCGGCCGCGAAGAAGGCGGCGAAGAAGAAGGCGGCGAAGAAGAAGGCTGCGAAGAAGAAAGCTGCGAAGAAGAAAGTGGCGCGCAGGAGGCCGGCGAAGAAGAGCGCCCGAAAGGGTGCGCGCAAGAGCACGGCGCGGCGCCACCGCTGAGATCGCCCTCGGGGAGCCCCCACCGTTCTGCGGTGGGGGCTCGCCGCAGTCGCTCCGGGTCCTACAGCTTGACCAGCGGGCGGCCGAAGTTGTCGCCGCGCATCGCGAGCAGCAGGTGCTCGGGCGCCTTGGCCAGCCCCTCGACGACGTGATCCTTGACGGCGATGCGGCCGGCGCCATGCCAGGGGATTGCCTCGCGCAGGAACTCGCCCCTGCGGTGCTCGTAGTCCCGAACCCGCGCGCGCAGCACCTGGATCCCGTCCTTCTCCGGCAGGTAGCCGGCGCGCAGCAGCGCCGGGGCCGGATCGGCCGCGCTCAGGGAGTTCTGCACGATGCGCGCGCCGCCTGCCAGGTGTCGCTCCGCGATGACGGTCTCGAGCAGTTCGCCGCCGGTGTTGTCGAAATACACGTCGACGCCGCGCGGCGCGAGCCGCCGCAGGCGCGCGCTGACAGGCTCGGAGCGGTAGTTGATGCAGGCCGAGAGGCGCGCGTGGCGCGTCACCCAGTCACATTTCTCGCGCGTGCCGGCGATACCGATCGCGCGTGCGCCCTTCAGCATCGCGATCTGTCCGGCCATCGAGCCCGCGGCGTTCGAGGCGGCCGAGACCAGCAGTGTCTCCCCGGCGCGCAGCTTCGCGAGGTCGAGGAGTCCGAAGTAGGCGGCCATGCCCGGCGAGCCGAGGATGCCGAGTGCGGTGGACGCCGGGGTTTGCCCCGGGTGCACGAAGCGGGCGTGCTGTCCCCGGGACACGGAAAACTGCTGCAGGCCGGCGTCGAGCACCACAACGCTGCCGACACCGAAGACGTCGTGACGCGACTCGATCACCTCGCCGACGCCGCGCGCCGGCACCAGGTCGCCCGGCCGCACGAAACCGGAGGTGCCGGTGGCACCGTTGCCGGCGTGAAACGGATCGAGCGCCAGCCAAAGCACGCGCGCCAGGAACGTGCCGTTGGTGACCTTCGGCAGCGCGGCCTCGCTGAGCTCGAAGTCGCTCGGCCTGGACGGCAGGCCCTTGAGGCGGATCTGGAGGTTGTGCACGGGCGCGGTCTTCGCCTCGGCGAGTGCTACTTTCCGGCGGCGTCCGCGGCGGCGCGCTCCCGGTCTGCCGCCTCCTGGCTGGCCGCCTCGACCTGTTGTCGCACCCGCTCCTCCTGTGCCCGCGCCTGCGCCGCCTGCTGTGCCTGCGCGGCCGAGCCGCTCGCCGCCGCGGCGCCAGTCTCGGCCAGCCCGCAGCCGGCCAGCATGGCACAGCACCCGATGAGCACCAGAAAGGAGCGCATGGCCGCCAATTTACGCGCCCGGCCTGCGTACGCAAGAGGCGCGGCGAACGTGGCACTATGTCACGCATGTCGAGGACGACTCCCAAGCCGCAACGGGTGGACGCGGAACCGCGGGTGCGGCGCTGCTACATCGAGTCCCGCTACGGTCAGCTGCACGTTCATAACGCGATTCCCCCGGGAGGCGGCTTCGAGGAGGGAACGCCCCTCGTCTGTCTGCACGGCATGCAGGGCTCGGGCCGCACGTTCAAAGCGGTTCTTGCGCTCCTCGGCCGCGACCGCTCGGTGTACGCGCCGGATCTTCCGGGCTACGGTGAATCCGACGGACCGCCGCACGCCATGAGCGCGGCGGACTACACCGCAGCGCTCGGCGACTTCCTCGACGCCATGCGGCTGCGCCACGTCGATCTGCTGGCGCACGGCGCGGGGTCGGTGCTCGCCACCGAGCTGGCATTGGCGCGCGGCCCCCAAGTACGGCGGATAGTGCTGGTCTCGGTTCCGCTCGGTCCGGTGCGCCCGCAGGCGGGCGCGAGCGCGCCCGGGGACGATCTCGCCACCGCGGCGGCCGTCTATGCGCTGCGCGAGCGGCTTGGGCGGGTCCCGCAGCCGCTCCTCGTCCTGCGTCCGCAGGACGAGTGGTGGGACGCCACCGCCCGGGTCCGGGAAGCACAGCCGGCAGCGCGCGTGCTGGACCTCCCGGAACATGGGCAGGACGTCTTTCAGTCGGCGGCGGGCGCCGTCGCGGACGCGGTGCGGGGGTTTCTGCGCGGCTGAAGCGCGCGCTGCGTTCCCCGGTCCATTTTTTCGCGATTCAGCTCACAGAATTGCATGGGACACCCGGGGCTAAGCCGCTCGCGGCGCTAGAATTTTCCCCCATAAAAGATACAGGGGACCAACCCGAGATGGATCCGCGCCCGAACCTGCCGCCCGAGGGGTCTCTTCCTGCGGGAACTGACCTCGACCGCACGGACGAGCTTCCGGTTCTCGACCTGAGAGCCTATGAGGCCGCGGCTCACGATCAGCTCGCCGAGACCTCGGTACAGCCGGTGCTGTCGGTCGAGGAAGCGGTCGCGGAGCCACGCGCGGGCGCGGAGGATCC
>DASXKA010000020.1:0-4346 GCA_036497085.1 Steroidobacteraceae bacterium
AGGAGCCCGGCGAGCGCCGCGCCCCGCTTGACGTTATTTTCAGTCATGAGAAACCTCCGGCACCGGCAGCAGGCCCGGCAAGTCCGCCTGGACGTGGTGGGAGGCGCGCCGCACCAGCACGTAGAACACCGGCGTCAGCAAGAGACCGAAGAGCGTGACGCCCAGCATGCCCGCGAACACCGTGACGCCGAGGGCGTGACGGACTTCCGCGCCGGCGCCGAAGGCCACCACCAGCGGCACGACGCCCATGACGAAGGCCATCGAAGTCATGAGGATCGGGCGCAGCCGCAGATGCGCGGCCTCGAGCACCGCCTGCTTCGCGTCCCGCCCGTGCTCCTCCTGCAGGTGCTTGGCGAACTCGACGATGAGGATGGCGTTCTTGCACGCGAGTCCCACGAGCACCAGCAGCCCGATCTGCATGAAGATGTTGTTGTCGCCGTGGTCGAGCTTGACCGCAGTGACCGCCGGCAGGAGGCACATCGGTACGATCAGGATGATGGCGAGCGGGAGCGAGAGGCTCTCGTACTGCGCCGCGAGCACCAGGAACACGAACAGCACGCACAGCGGAAACACCAGGAGTCCGGTATTGCCCGAGATGAGCTGCTGGTAGGCGAGGTCGGTCCACTCGTACGCCATGCCGCGCGGCAGAGTCTGATCGAGGATCCTGGACATCGCCGCCTGCGCCTGGCCCGAGCTGAACCCGGGCGCGGGACCGCCGTTGATGTCCGCTGAGGTGTAGGCGTTGTAGCGCTGCACCACGTCCGGGCCGAATGAGCGCGACACGTTGATGACCGAGCCGAGCGGCACCATGTCGCCCGCGGCGTTGCGAGTCTTCAAGGGCATGACGTCATCCAGCTGGCCGCGAAACGGCGCATCCGCCTGCGCCACGACCTGGTAGGTGCGGCCGAAGCGGTTGAAGTCGTTCACGTAGAGCGAGCCTAAGTACACCTGCAGCGTCTCGAACACGTCGGACAGCCTTAGGTTCTCGCGCTTGGCCTTGACGCGATCGACGTCGATGTCGAGCTGCGGCACGTTGATCTGGTAGGTGCTGAACGCACCTCCGAGCGCCGGGTTCTGGTTGGCCTTGCCGAGCGCCTCCGAGAGCGCGGCAAAGAGCGCCTGCGGTCCCGCGTCCGCCCGGTCCTCGACCTGCAGCTTGAAGCCGCCGAGCGTGCCGAGCCCGATGACCGGGGGTGGTGTCACGACCAGGACGAAGGCGTCCTGGATGGAGGCCATCTTCTGATTGAGTGCCGCCGCGATCGCGGGTCCCGAGAGCGCTTTCCCCGGGCGCTTGGAGAAGTCATCCAGCGGGAAGAAAATGAGCGACGCACTCGAGCTCTGGGTAAAACCGTTCACCGACATGCCCGAGAACTCGACCGCGTGCGAGACCCCCGGCTGCTTCAGTGCGATCTCGGTGATACGGCGCGTGACCGCCTCGGTGCGATCGAGCGATGCGGCCGGCGGCAGCTGCGCCACCGCCACCAGGTACTGCTTGTCCATAGCCGGAATGAACCCCGAGGGTACCGAGTTGAAGCCAAACCAGGTGAGGACGATCAGCCCGCCGTAGGTGGCGAGCGCGATGCCGCCGTGGCGCGTGGTAATGGAGAGGGCGCCCGAGTAGCGGTCGCCGGCGCGCGCGAACCCCGAGTTGAAGCGCTTGAAGAAGCGCCCGAGGAGCCGGTTCATGACCCGCGTCAGGAAGTCGGGCTGGGCGCCGTGGGGCTGCAAGAGAGCCGCGGCGAGGGCCGGCGACAGAGTGAGCGAGTTGAACGCCGAGATCACCGTGGAAATGGCGATGGTGAGCGCGAACTGCCGATAGAACTCGCCCGTCAGGCCGCTGATGAACGCCACCGGCCCGAACACCGCGACCAGCACCAGAGTGATGGCGATGATAGGGCGGCTGACCTCGCCCATGGCCACCTTGGTAGCCTCTTTGGGCGAGAGCCCCTGGGCGATGTGGCGCTCGACGTTCTCGACCACCACGATGGCGTCGTCCACCACGATGCCGATAGCGAGCACCAGGCCAAAGAGCGACAGCGTGTTGATGGAGAAACCGAACGCCAGCAGCACCGCGAACGTGCCGATGACCGACACGGGTACGGCAATGAGGGGTATGAGCGACGCGCGCCAGGTCTGCAGGAAAAGGATCACCACCAACACGACCAGCGCAATGGCCTCGAGCAGCGTGTGCAGTACCGCGTCGATCGACTGCCGCACGAACTGCGTGGGATCGTAGAGGATCCCGTAGTCCATGCCCTCGGGGAAGGTCTTCTTGAGCTCCTCCATGGTCTTGTGGACCGCGTTGGAGAGCTCGAGCGCATTCGACCCCGGGGACTGGAACACGGGGATCGCGACCGAGGGCTTGTTGTCGATGAGGCTGCGGATGCCGTAGGCCTGGGCGCCGAGCTCGACGCGCGCGATGTCACCCAGGTGCACGATCTGCCCGTCGCTGCCCGTTTTGACGATGACGTCGCGGAACTGCTGCTCGTCCGTGAGGCGCCCGGCGGCATTGAGGGCGATCTGGAACTGAGTATCGGGTGAGGGCGGGGCGCCGAGCTGACCCGCGGCCACCTGCACGTTCTGCTCGCGGATCGCGGACACGACGTCGCCGGCGGTCAGGTTGCGCGCGGCGAGCTTTTGCGGATCGAGCCACACGCGCATCGAGTAGTCTCCGCCGCCGAATACCTGCACGTCTCCCATGCCGGGGAGCCGTGCCAGCACGTCCCTGATGTTCAGCACCGCGTAGTTGCGCAGATAGAGCGAGTCGTAGCGCCCGCTCGGGGAGGTGAGGTTGACGACGAGCGTGAGGTTGGATGAGGCCTTGACGGTGTTGACGCCGAGGTCGCGCACCTCCTGCGGCAGGCGCGGCAGCGCCTGCGAGACGCGGTTCTGGACCTGCACCTGGGCACGGTCGATATCGGCGCCGATCTTGAACGTCACCGTGAGTGTGAGCGCGCCGTCCATGGTGGAAGTCGAGGACATGTAGAGCATGTCTTCGACGCCGACGATGGCCTGCTCCAGGGGCGCCGCCACGGTATCCGCGATCACCTTGGGGTTCGCGCCCGGATAGGAGGCGTGCACGATCACCTGCGGCGGCACGACCTCCGGGTACTCGCTGATCGGCAGCTTGAAGAGCGCGAGCAGGCCCGCGATGGTGATGAAAGCCGAGATGACCCCAGCGAAGATCGGGCGGTCGATAAAGAACTTCGAGATGTTCAAGGACGCGCCCCGCTGGCACCCGAGCCTGAGGCATTACGGGCGTAGAGCGCCGCGTCCTCGCCGCCTCTCGGCGGCTCGCCCATGGCGACGCGCTGCGGCTGAACCTGTGCGCCCGGGCGCACGCGCTGCAGGCCGTTCACGACGATGGTCTCGCCGGGAGCGAGTCCCGACTGCACGACGCGCAGGCCGTCGATGACCGGACCGAGCTGCACCGGGCGGTACTCGACCTTGTTGCCCTTATCGACGACCAGCACATAGCGCACCGTCTGATCCGTGCCGATGGCGCTGTCGTTCACGAGCACCGCGTCATGCTGGGCGCTACCCTGCAGTCTGATGCGGGCGAAGAGGCCCGGAGTGAAATCGCGGTCGTGGTTGTCGAGCAGCGCGCGGCTCCGGATGGTGCCCGTCTGCGGGTCGAGAGCGTTGTCGACGAACACCATGACGCCCTTGTGCGGGAAGCCGTTCTCGTTGGCGAGCCCAACCAGCACCGGGCTGTTCGCGTCATGCGACTTGTCCGCGGCTGCGTCGTGGGCAAGCCTGGAATACTTGAGATATTCCTGCTCGTCGCCGTCGAAGCTCACGTAGATGGGATCCTGCGACACCAGCGTCGTGAGCGGCGTCTGCCCGTTGGTGACGAAGTTGCCGCTGGTCACGAGCGCGCGGCTGATGCGCCCGGAGATCGGCGCGGTCACGCGCGTGAACTCGAGGTTCAGGGCCGCCGCATCGAGCGCCGCCTTGGCGGCTTCCACGTTGGCCTCGGCCTGCTCGCTGCCCGCCGTGCGGGTGTCGAACTCTTCCTGCGAGATCGCGTGCTGGGCGAGGAGCTTCGTGCCGCGATCGCGCTCGGACCTGGCCAGCACCTGTTGCGAGCGCGCCTGGGCCAGTCCCGCCGCCGCCCTGTCACGCTCCGCCTGGTAGGGACGGGGGTCGATGACGAAGAGCACGTCGCCCTTCTTTATCTCGCTGCCTTCCTTGAAGTTGACCGAGCTGATGTAGCCCGAGACGCGCGGCCGGACCTCGACGCGCTCGACCGCCTCAAAGCGGCCGGTGAACTCGTCGAACTCGGTAACTTTGCGAGAGAGTGCCGCGGCTACCGTCACCTGCGGCGCGGGCGGGCCCGCGTGGGT
>DASXKA010000021.1:0-42699 GCA_036497085.1 Steroidobacteraceae bacterium
GCACGGCGCGGCCGCCGAGGCGATCCTGCGCGCCTGCGTGCACTGCGGGTTCTGCAATGCGACCTGCCCCACTTACCGGCTGCTCGGCGACGAGCTCGACGGGCCACGCGGCCGGATCTATCAGATCAAGCAGGTCCTCGAGGGCGCGCCGGCGACGCCGGTGACACAGCTGCATCTCGACCGCTGCCTCACCTGCCGCAATTGCGAGACCACTTGTCCCTCGGGCGTCGAGTACGGGCGGCTGCTCGACATCGGGCGCGCCGTCGTCGACGCACAGGTGCGCCGTCCCGCGTTGACGCGCGCAGTCCATGCGCTGCTGCGCGCGGGACTGACGCGGCGGAGCCTGTTCGGCGGTGCCCTGCGCCTCGGCCGGACGCTCCGCTGGCTGCTGCCGTCGAGCCTGCGTGCGGCGCTGCGCCCCGCGCGGCCGGCCGGCGCGTGGCCGCGGCGCAGTCACGCCCGCAAGGTGTTGTTGCTCAACAGCTGCACGCAAGGCTCACTCGCTCCCGCAATCGACGCGGCGACCGCTCGCGTGCTCGATGCGCTCGGCATCGAGGCACTCATCGAGCCGCACTCCGGTTGCTGCGGCGGGATCCGCCATCACCTCGGTGATCCGCGCGGCGCACTCGAGGACGCCCGGCGCAATATCGATGCCTGGTGGCCGCCGCTCGAGTCAGGCGCGGTCGAGGCGATCGTGCTCAACGCCTCCGGTTGCGCCGCGCAGGTCCGCGACTACGGCCAGCTGCTCGCGCAGGATCCCGCCTACGCCGCCAGGGCGCGCCGCGTGAGCGCGGCGGCACGCGATCTCGGCGAGTTCCTCGCCCCGGAACGGGCCGTCCTGGCGCGCCGCACGGGCGCGCTCCCGGCGCAGCGCGTGGCGCTGCACAAGCCCTGCAGCCAGCAGCACGTACTGCGCTGCGCCGAGCAGACGGAAGAGCTGCTGCGTCAGCTCGGCGCGCAGCTGCTGCCGGTGGCTGAAGCGCACATGTGCTGTGGCTCGGCTGGCACCTACTCGCTGCTGCAAGGTGAGCTGGCGCGCACGCTGCGCGCGCGCAAGCTGGGGCACCTGCTCGCGCCGCAGCCGGACCTGATCCTTTCCGCCAACATCGGCTGCATCGCCCATCTCGGGGCAGCGAGCCAGGTTCCCGTCTGGCACTGGATCGAGTGGGTGGATCGCGCGCTGGCCGGGGCCAGCGCGGCAGGCCATCAGCCCAGCGGACCCGCTACGTAGCGTGGGTCGTGGGGCGTGCGGGCGAATATCCGCCGTACCAGCGGCTCGAAAAACCCGAGCGGCTCCGACCGGTAATCTGGATCGAACGAGCACTGATCCCATTGCGCGCAGAAGTGCGCGCAGGCGGCGTACCAGGGGTGATCGCGGAAGCGCTCGCGCGCATGACGATCGCCGCCGAGATGGTGCACGTAGTAGTAGTTCTGAAAGAGCCCGTGCTGCGCGACGATCCAGGTCACTTCCGGGCGCACGTAGGGACGGAGAATGGAGGCGGCGAGCTCCGCGTGGTTGTAGGGCGCGAGCTCATCGCCAATATCGTGGATCAGCGCTGCGGCCACCAGCTCCTCGTCCGCGCCGTCGCGCGCGGCGCGCGTCGCCGCCTGCAGTGAATGACCGAGCCGGCTGAGCGGATAGCCCTCGAGCGAGTGATCGAGCTGCGCCAGGCTCTCGAGCACCCGGTCGCCGAGTCCCCGGGCGTAGGCGCGCTCGGACTCATCGAGCAGCAGGCAGTCTTCCCGCGTCCCGTCCTTCATCGCCCGGAAGCTGACGGTGCGGCTCATGCACTGCGCCTCACGTCGCCCGGCTGCACGCGGCGGCGGCGCAGTAGCCGGTAGAGGCTCCGCGGCCCGTCGATGTCGATATAGCAGCCCTGCAGGTGCCGCAGGCCCTCCGCGGGATCGAAGCCGGTGCGTCCGTGCAGCAGGCGGCAGTTGTCGAACATCACCAGATCGCCCCCCTTGAGGAGGAAGCGGATCTCGAAGTCCGGCGCCCGCAGGCGGTGATCGAACGAGCGCCGTGCCCGGTAGTAAGCCTCGAGCTGCGCGCGTGGAAAGAGCGGCACGAAATCCAGCCGCGGGCTGAAGTGGATGGCCCTGGGCTCGCCAGTAACGTCGAGCTCGATCGGCGCTGCGCTGGCGGTGAGCTCGGTATCGGTGTCGATGTATTTGAACCGCACCGGGGTGCTCGAGAGGATGCGGAAGGCCTCCGGCTCGCGCGCGCGTAGCTCCTGCGCCACGGCGAACCCGTCGACCAGTGTCGAGAGGCCGCCGCTCGTCTCGTTCACGAGGCAGTGCAGCAGCTGGATGCCGGGTACTGGCGTCCGGTACGGATTGTCGGTGTGCGGGTCGAGTGCGATCGAGGTGTAGGCGAGGTCGTTGGCATTCGGCGTCGAGCGCACGTTGAAGAGCGCGCCGAAGTTGGTCTCGCGCGTGAAGCCGAACTGCGCCCCCACCTTGAGGACCATGCCGGGCTCGCCAGGCACCCCCTCGAAGATGATGAAGCCGAGAGTGAGAAACGATTCGAGCCAGGCGCTGAGCTCGGCGTCGGCAGGCTGCGCGCGCCAGGGCGCGCGCGGCAGCGGCGCGAGCGAGCCGTCCCACAACCGGGCCGGGGGAATGTCGTGGCTGTCGGGCGCGAGCGCGGCTTCCTCGAGGAGGTCGGCCGCGTTGAAGCTCGCCTGGTGGCCGTCGCTGAAAGTCACGGCAAAAATGCCCGGCGACGGCTGCGAGACCGCGGTGAGCCCGAGGTCCGGTGCGAAATCGGACGGATCCTGGAGGCGCTGCTGGGTCTTCAGATCGATGCTGACCGGATCGCGACAGCGTTCGCGCAGCCACAGCGGGTGCAGCGCTTCGGTACGGCCATCGGCACGCTCCAGCACGAGCTCGGTCGGCCCGGCAATGCGCAGTCGCGCGACACGTTGAGTGACCATGGCTTCAAGTCTAGCGTCGGCCGTTCGCCAGTGTCCACGCTGCGGCTCCACTTGTCGTAATCGGTCCACTTGTCGTAAGAGGCACGCTTCGTCCAGCATAGCCTCTCGCCCCCAGGTACGGACCGGAGCACCCGCCATGACTCTCAGCCGCCGCGAACTCCTGACCGCCTCCGCGTTGCTGCTCGCCGGACCCGCAGCCGTCTGGCGCGCCGCCGGCAGCGAACCGGCCGCGGCCGGCGCCAATCCCATCATCCTCTGTTGGAACGAGAATCCCTACGGACCCTCGCCTGCGGCCCGCGCGGCCGCGAGCGAGGCGATCGGCTCGAGCTGCCGCTATCCGGACGATGAGCTGGAGCCCCTGGTGCAGGCGCTGGCTGCGCGCGAGGCAGTGGGGATCGACCAGATCGTCACCGGAACTGGATCGGGCGAGCTGCTGCGCGCGCTCGGCATGCTGTATGCGCGCGACGGCGGGGAGATCGTCGCCGCGCAACCGACCTACACCGAGCTCACCCACTATGCAGAGAGCTGTGGCGCGAACATCAGCTTCGTTCCCGTCGATCGGGAGCTGCGCAGCGACCTGGCGGCGATGCACGCGGCGGTTTCGGCACGGACGCGGGCCGTATATCTCTGTAATCCCAACAACCCGACCGGAACGGCGCTTGCGGCCACCGACATCCGCGCGTTCGTCGCCGCGCTTCCGGCCTCCGTTACGACCATCGTCGACGAGGCCTACCTCGACTTTGTCGTGGGCCAGGGAATCACCTCGGTGGCGGATCTCACCCACGGCGAGCGCCGCGTGGTCGTGCTGCATACCTTCTCCAAGATCCACGGCATGGCGGGTATCCGCTGCGGCTACGCCATCGCGCGCGCCGACGTGGCCAAGCAGCTCGAGGCCGCGCGCATGACCACGCCCAACGTGTTCGCGGTGCGCGCCGCGCGCGCGAGCCTCGGCGATCAAGCGTTCCTCGCCGAGTGCCGGCGGCGGATCCTCGCGAGCCGGGTACGCATCACCACCGAGCTCGCGCGCCTCAAGCTCCGCTACGCCGAGCCCCAGGGCAACTTCGTCTTCTTCGACACCGGCATGCCGCTCAAGCGCTTCACCGAGCTCATGCGGGCGCGCAATATCCTGGTGGGACGCCGCTTCGCGCCCTACGACAACTGGTGCCGCATCACGATCGGAACGGAGCCCGAGGTGGAGGCGTTCCTGGCGGCGCTGCCTGCCGTGACCGGCCGCGCCTGAGCCAGCCCCGGGCTAACCCAGCATCAGGCTCATGCAGGTGAGGGCCGCCTCGGCCTTCTGCAGCTCGCTCACATCGAGGGCACGCGTCGCGATTCCCGCCGCCTGCAGGCGCCGCTCGGTACGCGGAAACGCCGCGCTGAGGAGCGTCACGCCCTGCACGGTGAGCGTATTGGCTGCGAACGCCTCGCCGGCATCGACCTCGATCACGGTGCGCGCGTCAAACAGCATTGGGTCCACCCACGCCGGGTTCACCAGCAGGATCTCGGGCGGAATGAAGGTGCAGGCGCTCTTCAAATGCAGGCAATCCCGCATGGCGACGCCCGCGACGCGGTAGCCGAACGGCGCGAGCGCCAGGCGCAGCTGCTCGATCCCGGCCGCATTGCTGCGGCCCGAGACCCCGACGTAGAGGTCGCGGCCGATGCGTACCACATCGCCTCCCTCGAGAGTGCCGGGCGCCGCGATGCGCAGCAGCGGCCGATGGGGTGCGAGGCTGGCCGCGATGCTCTCGACCTCACCACGGCGCGAGGCGACACCGGGCCGGGTGATGACCGCCACCTCGGGCAGGATCACCGCGGTGTCCTCGACGAACACGGCGTCGGCGTTCGCCGCGAGGGGTGCGAGCCATTCGATGCCGCAGCCGAGCGCGCTCAGCTCGGCCGCATAGTGCGCGTGCTGCCCGCGCGCGCGCTCGACGTCGATCGGCATGCGCTCGAGGAAGCTCAGCTCACAGGCGGCGATGTTCGGGCTCACTTCACGCACGAAGGCGATCATTGCGCGGCGAGCATATCCCAGGGAACGCGTTACCTGCGCACCTCCTTGCCGGCGACCCGCAGGCACTCGAGCAGTGCGCTGGCCGCCGGCGGCAGCGTGCCCGGCGCGCGCAGGATGGCACCCACCGGGCCCTCGATCGACTTGAGCTTCACCGGCAGGATAGCGAGTAACCCCTGCTCGACGTCATCGAGCGCCACGTGATAAGGCATCACGCCAATCGAGTCGGACTTGCGCAGCAGCGCCCGGTTGGTGAGGATCGACACGGACTCGATCACGTTGCGCGGCAGCGGTGCGCCCGCTTCGACGAAGGCGCGCTCGATCTGGCGCCGCAAGTCCGTCTCGGGCAGCGGCAGCAGCCATGCCTCGTTGGCGAGATCGCGCAGGCTGAGCCGCCGCTTGCGCGCCAGCGGATGTCCGCGGCGCGTCACCACGCAGATCGGCTCGGCGTAGAACTCCTCGTACACCAGCGCGCGGCTACGGCCTTCCGCGGGCAGCCGACCGAGCACCATGTCGAGATCCCCGACCAGGAGCGAGGGCATGAGGATGTCGTAGGTGCCGACCACGACGCCGATGGCAACGCCGGGGCGCTGTTTCTTCAGCAGCGCGATGGCGTCGGGCAGGATGCTCGCGGACGCCGCGAGCAGCGTCCCCACGGTGACCCTGCCGCTGTAGCCCGCGCGCAGGCTTTCCAGCTCCTCGGCCGCATGCCGCAGCTGCGCGAGCACGATCTTGGCGTGGCGCGCGAATATCTCGCCGTAGGGGGTCGGCTCGAGCCCGCGGTTGCTGCGCTCGAAAAGCCTGACCGCGAGCGTCGATTCCACGTCCTGCAGTGCCTTGGTGACCGTCGGCTGGGTGAGGCTCAGGCGTTTGGACGCCTTGAGGATGCTGCGGCAGTCGTAGAGCTCGGCGATCAGCTCGAGGTGCCGCAGGCGGAACTTGCGCGTAATCCAGCGTTCGAGCCGCGTCGATGTCATGGCCGCGGATCATAGCGGTTCGGCCGCCGGCGGCCGACGGATTGATGTCCACCGAATCGCTTGCTGCGATTTCGGCCGATTTTGACTAGACGCTCAGCCGGGCGCCGCTGCCGGCCGGTGTCGAGCGCCCGGACTCGAGTCCGAAGAACGCGGCGGCGTTGGCGTGCAGCAGCTTGGCGCGCGCCGTCGCGGCGAGCGAGGGGTGTGAGCGCACGAGGCTGCCGACGTGCTGCTCGCCGAGCGGATAGGGGTAGTCGGACCCCAGCATCACCCGATCCTCGCCCATGGTGCGCACCAGGAACTCGAGCGCATCGTCGCTGAATACCGCGCCATCGACTGAGAAACGGTCGAGGTACGACGAGGGCGGGTTCGGGCAGTCTTCGCGCACGATGTCGCGGTTGCGCCAGGCGTTATCGACGCGCCCGAGCAGGTAGGGAAAGCTGCCCCCGCCGTGCGCGAAGCAGAGCTTCAGCGAGCGCGGCAGCCGCTCGAACGCCCCCGACAGGATCAGCCACAGGATCGACAGCTGCGTCTCCGCCGGCATGGACACCAGCCACGGCAGCTGGTACCTGGGCATGCGCTCCTGCGCCATCATGTCCCAGGGATGCACGAACACCGCAGCGCCCTCCTCGGCGCAGTGCCTGAGAAAAGTCAGAATTCCCTCGTCGCTCAGCTCCCGCTCGCCGACGTGGTTGCCGATATGGACGCCGATGTGGCCGTCGTCCATCGCGCGGCTGAGTTCCCGACAGGCGAGCTCGGTATCCTGCAGCGGCACCTGGCACAGCGACTTGAGCCGCCGCGGCGCGTGCCCGCAGATCTCGAGCGCCGCGTCGTTGAAGATGCGTGCGCATTCGAGCCCCTGCGCGGCCGGACGCTGGTAGGCGAACAGCAGCGGCGTCGCGCACATGATCTGCACCTCGACCCCGTCCCGGTCCATGTCCTCGAGGCGCAGCCGCGCGTCCCAGCAGGCGGGGCTCACCGGGCGAAACTCGCGCTCGCCGACCATGAGCATCGCAGCGCTGCCAGGGCCGTGCCGCATCCACGGCCAGTCGGGAGTACCGAAGCGCGCCGCGAGATCCGGCCAGGTGCGCGGCAGGAAGTGCGTATGGATGTCGATGCTCACGGCTCGCTGCCTCCTCGGATGATGCTCAAGTCGCGCCGCGCGGGCGCCAGGCGACCGCCTTGATCTCGATCAAAAGGTGCGGGTGCGGCAGTGCAGCCACGGCCACGGTGGTGCGCGCCGGCCCCTGATAGCCGAAGAACTCGCCGTACACCTGGTTGTAGCCCTCGAAGTCGTCCATGCTGACGAGGAAGGTGCTGACCTCGACCACGTCGCCGAGGCCGGCGCCGGCGGCGGCGAGAATGTCGCGGATGTTCTCGATGACGCTGCGGGTCTGCGCGCGGATATCGGGCCGCAGTGCGCCGTCCCTGGCCCGCTCGGCGCCGGCGATCGAGTCATCGGCGCGCCGCGCGCTGGTACCGGATACGAAGATGAAGTCACCAGCGCGGCGAAAGTGCGGAAAAGCCCCGCGCGGGCGCGCTTTGCCCGCGAGCACGCCGCTGTCGGAAGTCGTGGTCACAGCTTCACGCAGATGTTCATCGGTTCGGAGAAGAAGCCGAGCGAGTGCATGCCGCCCTCGCGTCCGATCCCGGAGAGCTTCGCACCGCCGAACGGGGTGCGCAGGTCACGCAGGTACCAGTCATTCACCCAGGTGACGCCGACTTCCATCTGGCGCGCCACGCGGTGGGCGCGCTGCAGGTTCGAGGTCCACACCGCCGCGCACAGTCCGTAGCGCGTGTCGTTCGCCATACGCACTGCTTCCTCCTCGGAATCGAACGGTGCGACGTGGCAGACGGGCCCGAAGATCTCCTCGCGCACGCAGCGCGCCTGCTCGGCGAGGCCCCGCACGATGGTCGGCTCGATGAACGCGCCCGCGTCGCGTTCGTCCCCGAGCTGCGGGACGCCGCCCCCGCAGACGATCTCGCCCCCCTCCTCACGCGCCAGGCGGTAGTAGGAGAGCACCTTGTCGCGGTGAGCCCGCGAAATGAGGGGACCCAGGTCGGCGCCCTCGTACGGGCCGCCGATCCTGAGCGCGCGCGCGCGCGTGGCGAGCGCCTCCACGAAGCGCTCGAAGATTGTCCGCTCGACGTAGACGCGCTCGGAGCACAGGCATACCTGACCGCAGTTGGAGAACACCGAGCGCATGGTGCCGGCGACCGCGGCATCGAAATCGGCGTCCGCGAACACCAGCGCGGCGTTCTTGCCGCCGAGCTCGAAGGACAGCGCCTTCACCGTCGGCGCGGCACTTCTCATGATGGCCGCGCCGGTCGCGGTCTCGCCGGTGAAAGCGATGGCGGCGACGTCCGGGTGGCTGACCAGCGCCTCGCCGGTTGCGGCGGGCCCGAAGCCATGCACGAGATTGAACACGCCGGCGGGCATGCCCACCTCCTCCATGACCTGCGCGAGCAGCACCGCGGAGGAAGGCGTCTCCTCGGAGGGCTTGGCGACTACGGCATTGCCGCACACCAGCGCCGGCGCCACCTTCCAGGTGAGCAGCAGGAAGGGGAAGTTCCAGGGGGCGATGGCCGCCACGACCCCGACCGGCTTGTAGACGGTGTAGTTGAGCGCGCCGCGCCCGTCAGCCGTGGCCATCTCGTAGCATTCGGCGGCGCGCGCCAGCGCCAGATCGGCGTACGAGCGGAAATTGGCGGCGCCGCGCGGAATGTCGAGAGACTTCGCCTGCGCAAGCATCTTGCCGGAATCGGCGATCTCGGCGCTGAGGAACTCATCGAAGCGCTGCTCGATCCGGTCGGCCACCCTGCGCAGCAGCGCACAGCGCTCCTGGATCGTGAGACGCCCCCAGGGTCCGCGCAGCGCCGCCCGTGCCGCCTGCACGGCACGATCGACCAGTCCCGCATCGGCTTCGGTGACGGTGGCGATCACCCGGCCATTGACCGGGCTCAGGTTGGGGAAACTCTCGCCGGAGCGGACGAACTCTCCGCCAACGTAACAGGGTAACTGCTGGCCCGCGAACGGATACTGCTCGGCTGGGGTTGG
The DNA here is from genome assembly GCA_036497085.1 of Steroidobacteraceae bacterium. GTDB lineage: Bacteria > Pseudomonadota > Gammaproteobacteria > Steroidobacterales > Steroidobacteraceae > 13-2-20CM-66-19. Next base: position 8,980 of record DASXKA010000021.1, read on the forward strand.
GCTGCGCATCCGGGCGGCATTGTAGGGACCGGCCGGTACTAAAGAATAATCGTATTTTCTCCTTCTGCTATTCGCTTTATCTATACTGGAAATCGCCCCGCAGACATCACTGGCCGAAGAGCGCCCGGCGCCGCGCCAGGCTCTCCTCGCTCCAGACCTCGGCGCTCTTGTAATACTGGCTCACCGCACGCGCCCCCGCCGGAATTACGACCCAGGGCTGCTGGGATTCGGTGAAGATGTGGATGTCGGGAGGAAAGGCATCGGGCTCATCGAAGCTCCCGACGCGCATGAAGCGCAGCGCGTCACCGGCGCCGGCGTAAGTGCTCCACAGCGCGATGCGGCACACCGGGCAGCGGGCGATCTTCTGACCCTTGCCGCTCGCGCTCGGCGTCAGCACCACCTCCGGGGCGCCCTCGAGGAGCGTCACACGGTCCGCCTCGATCAGGGCGTTGAGCACGAACGCGCTACCCGTCTCACGCTGGCACCAGCGGCAATGACAGCAGTGCACGATGAGGGGCCTGCCCCGCATCGAGTAGCGCACGGCGCGGCAGGTACAGCCTCCCTGGGCCAGGGACTCGTCAGGCTCGGTCATTGCCATTGCGGGGAAGCGGCGCCGGCCTGAACTTCAAGACGAGCCGGCGCCCCGCGCGATTACTTGGCCGCCGCGGATCCCGAGCCCTTGAGACAAGTGCTCATGAAAGTCTTGCGGTCGGCACCCTTCATTCCCTTGGAGGTCGCCTCGGCGTTGCAGGTCTTCATCTTCTCCTGCTGGCTGTTGGCGGGCTTGGCCGCGTCCTCGCCGGACAGGCAGCTACTCATGAAGGCCTTGCGGCTGGCACCGTGCATCCCCTTGCTGGTCGCCTCGGAGTTACAGGTCTTCATCTTCTCCTGCTGGCTGTTGGCCGGCTTGGCCGCCGCGGTCGTGCCCGCGGTCGTACCCGCCGCCTGCGCGAATACCGCCGGGCCGGCCAGAACCGCGAGCGCTGCGCCCGCTGCCACTACCCAGGTTGTACGTCTCATGTCGGTCCCCTTCTCCGTGAAAAAATGAACAAAAGCGCGGCTATCCTATCTCCAGCGGGCTCACTACTCCATGTCAGGATAGGGCCCCTTGCCGCCTTCGGCGATGAAGCGGTCGATCCGCGCCGTCAGCACCGGCAGCGGCACCGAGCCGAGCTCGAGCACCGTGTCGTGGAAGGCGCGGATGTTGAAGCGCTCACCGAGAGCCTGCTCGGCGCGCGCGCGCCCTTCGAGAATGGTGCGCTCGCCGAGGTAGTACGAGAGCGCCTGGCCCGGCCAGGCGATGTAACGGTCGACCTCGGTGCCGATCTCGCGCTCGGGCAAGGCGGTGTACTCACGCAGGTAGTCCATCGCCTGTTCGCGCGTCCAGCCCTCGGCGTGCACTCCGGTATCGACCACCAGCCGCACCGCGCGCCAGATCTGGTACCCGAGCATGCCGAAGCGGTCGTAGGGCGTCTCATACATGCCCATCTCCTCGCCGAGCTTCTCGCAGTAGAGCGCCCAGCCCTCGCCGTAGGCGGAGATGTAGCTGTGGCGGCGGAACTCGGGCTGAGCCTTGTGCTCCGCCGCGATCGGGATCTGGAAGGCGTGCCCCGGTGCCGACTCGTGCAGCGTGAGGGCGGCGAGGTTGTAGAGCGGGCGGCTCGGCAGGTCGTATGTATTGAGCAGGTACACGCCCGGGCCGCCACGGCCCGCGGTGTAGAACGGCGCGAGGTCGTCGGGGACCGGCTTGATCGCAAAGCGCGCCCGCGGCAGGTAGCCGAAATAGGTCGACGCCTTGCCGTCGAACACCTTGGCGATCCACGCCGCGCGCATCAGCAGTTCCTGCGGGGTCTTCGCGTAGAAGCGCGCGTCGCTGCGCAGGAAGTGCAGGAACTGCGGGAAGTCGCCGCTAAAACCGGTGGCGTGCATCTGCTCGAGCATCGCCGCGTGCAGCCGCTCGACCTCACGAACCCCGAGCTGATGAATGGCCTTGGGGTCCAGGTCGAGCGTGGTGAACTCGCGGATCTTGGCGCGGTAGTAGCTCTTGCCGTCCGGGAGTGCTTCGGCCGCGAGCGTGGTGCGCGTCGCGGGCAGGTACTCGGTGCGCATGAACTCGAGAAGCCTGACGTACGCGGGCTGCACTACGTCGCGTATGGTGGCGACGGCCTCGGCACGCAGCGCCGCCTGTTTCTCCGGGGCGATGCCCGGCATCTCCCTGAAGGGTGTGTAGAAGAGGCTGCCCTCCGCAGTGGCGTTGGTGACCGCCGTGATCGAGCCAGCGCGCCCCTCGAGCGTGACGCGTGGCGGCGTGAAGCCGCGCTTGAGTCCCGCGCGCATCTCGTCCATCTGCTCGGCGAAGTAGCGCGGAACGTCGCGCATCTGCGCGATCCAATGCTGGTAGTCGGTCAGTGTCCGGAACGGCCGCCGTGCCGTGTACCCCAGGTCGGTCCAGAAGCTCGAGTCGGAGTTGGCCGGCATCTCGAAGTCGCGGAAGCGCTGGTTGTCGATCAGCACCTGAAGCTGCGCGCGGTAGACGTCGTAGTTCAGCTGCTCGCCGGGGGAGAGATCTGCGCGTGCCAGCGCATTCACTTTGCCCAGCGTCTCCTCCCAGTACTCGCGCCGCCGCTGTTGCGAGGCCGGGTCGACCTTCGGCAGGTGGTCGGCGGGCGGCTTGTTGCTGTCCTCGCCCCCCGGCAGCTGCTCCCGGCGCCAGCGCCATTCCGCCTCGTAGATGGCGCGCAAGCGCTCGTCCGCCGCCTGCTGGCGTGCTTCCTGCGAGCAGCTGCCCGCGAGCGCAGCGGCCAGCGCGAGCAGCAGCAGCGCCGCGGCGCGGCTCGGGAACTCAGGCATGGGTTCCTCCTCGCGTCCCCTGCGGGGTGCGACAGCATACTGCATGCTGTTGCGCGCGCCCCGCGCGCCAAGGTACAAGGCTCACGCCATGTGGAGATCGATTGCCGCCGTCAGCCTGGGATCGAGCCTCGGGGCGCTGCTGCGCTGGTGGCTCGGTGTGCGCCTGAACACGCACTTTCCACCCATCCCGCCCGGCACGCTCGCCGCGAATCTCATCGGCGGTTACGTGGTCGGAGTCGCGGTGGCGTTCTTCGCGACCTACACGGCGATTGCGCCCGAGTGGCGGCTGCTGGTGATTACCGGATTTTGCGGCGGACTCACCACTTTCTCGACCTTCTCCGCCGAGCTCGTGACGCTCCTGCAGCAGGGCCGCGCCACCTGGGCGCTCGCCGCCGCCGCCGCGCATCTCGGCGGCTCGCTTCTCATGACGCTCGCCGGCATCGGCACGGTGGTGTGGGTGAGGAGTTAGGCCTACCGCGCTTACCGCGAAGGGAGCAGTCAGCGATGCAGGGCTCGTTTCTCAGGTTCTACGTGCACGAGGGGCAGCGCTATCGCGGGCGGCCGGTGTGGGAGTGGCTGCTCGAGGAGGCCAACCGCTTCGGGATCCGCGGCGGCTCGGCCTTCCGCGCCATGGCAGGCTTCGGCCGCCACCACGTGCTGCACGAGGCCCACTTCTTCGAGCTCGCCGGCACCCTCACCGTGGAAGTCGAGTTCATCGTCACCGAGGAAGAGGCGCAGAGCTTTCTCGCGCGTCTCGAGCCCCATTCGGTGCGCCTCTTCTATGCGCGCATCCCGGCGAGCTTCGGGATCCTGCATCCGGACCGCGCCGACCCGCCGTCCGCGGGCTAGTCCGGTTTATTCCCCGCGCCCGATGGTGTGCAGCGGCACCGTAGCCGAGGTCGGACGCACCGGCCTTCCCGGCTCGGGAGCGGCGAGCGGAGTCACCTCGCGCAGCGTCGCGAGACAACGCGCGGCGAGCTCCTGATACTCCCGCGTGCCGGTTGCCTTCCAGGCGAGCTCCTCGGGCTTCAGCTCGCGCACCACGCGTGCCGGCGCTCCGGTCACGAGGGTGCGCGGCGGCACGACGAATCCCGCACGCACGAAGCTGGCTGCGCCCACGAAGGCCTGCTCCCCGACCACCACGTCGTCCATGACGACGGCGTGGATACCGATGAGCGCCCCGCGCCGCACCTGGCAGCCGTGCAGCACCGCGCCGTGCCCTACGTGTGCGTCCTCCTCGAGCAGTACGTCCCGGCCCGGGAAGCTGTGCAGCACGCAGTTGTCCTGCACGTTGGAGCCCGCGCCGAGTACGATGCGGCCGAAGTCCCCGCGTAGCGAGGCGCCGGGCGCCACGTAGCAGCCAGGACCCACGCTCACGTCGCCTATCAGCACCGCGAGCGGATGCACGAAGGCGCGCGCGTCCACCACCGGCGTGAATCCCTCGAAGGCGTAGGCGGGCATGGCGTCCTTAGAACCGCGCGCCTAGGTGTGGCCCTTGCCGAGCAGCGCGCGTACCTGCGCGAGAAACTCCGCGGACCTCAGCCTGGCGCCGAACACCTGCGCCTCCGCTTCGATGCGCCCGCGCAGCTCGGCCGTGTCACCCCGCAGCAGCCGCCGCGTGGCTCGCAGCGCCTCGACCGGCTGCCTAACCAGACGCTGCGCGAGCGTGCGCGCCTCATCGAGGAGCCTGTCCGGCGGGACCACGCGGTTGACGAGCCCGAGCCGCTCAGCCGCTGCGGCGTCGAGCGGCTCACCGAGCAGCAGCAGCTCCGCCGCGCGCTGCTGGCCGACGAGTCGCGGCAGCAATAGCGAGCTGCCCGCCTCCGGCACCAGCCCTAGCGCCACGAATGGCATGATGAGCTGCGTGCCCTGCGCCGCCACCACGAGGTCGCAGTGCAGGAGCATGGTCACGCCGATGCCCACCGTCGCGCCTTGCACGGCCGCGACCAGCGGCTTGTCGAAGGTCGCGAGCGTGCGCAGCACGTCCATCACCGGATGCGCGCTCGTGAACTCCGGCCCGCTCACGAAGTCATTGAGATCGTTGCCGGCGCAGAAACTCGCCCCAGCCCCCGACAGCAGCACCACGCGTACCCCCTCGTCAGCCGCGGCCGCGTGCAGCCCGGCCGCGAGCGCCTGGTACATCCGATGAGTGATGGCGTTGCGCTTCTCAGGGCGGTCGAGGCGCAGCTCGCACACGCCGCCGGCGCCGGACTTGAGGATGTCCTCACTCATGCGCCGGCGCCTTGGGTCGGAAATCCACCTCGCTGTCGGCTGCGAGCCACACCAGTGCCGCCCAGGCGGCGACGTTCTGGTCGAGCTGCTCGCGGTCGACCTTGTCGACTGTGTCGTCGGCAGTATGGTGGACGTCGAAATAATGCGTGCCGTCCTGCAGCAGCGCGAACGCGGGCACGCCCGCCTCGACCGTCGGGCCGACGTCGGTGCCGGCATCGCGGGCGGGCGCGTGCGCGGCCAGCACGCCGATCGGCTGCAGCACGCGAAAAACGGCGGTCGCGAAGTCGCTCTTGGCTACCGCGGCCGGCAGCGCCAGGGAGTAGACGCGATCGGTGCCGAAGTCGCTCTCCCCGGCGAGCACGTGGCGCGCGAGCTCGGCTTTGTGGCCGTCGGCATAGGCGTGGCCGCCGAAGGCCCCGAAGGGCGCGACCGGCTGCGCCACCTCCTCCGAGCCGAAGAGCACCACGCGCACGGTGCGCCGCGGCACGCGATGCGGCAGATCGAGGATCAGCTGCGCGGCCGCGACGATGATCGCGGTCCCCGTCCCGTCGTCGATCGCACCCGTCCCCTGGTCCCAGCTGTCGAGGTGCGCCCCGAGCAGCACGACCTCCTCCGGATGCACGCGTCCCGGGACATCCGCCACGACGTTCTGCGAACGGGCGTCGTGGACGTAGGACGCGCTCGAGAAGAGCCGGATGCGCACCTTCTCGCCCAAGGCCGCCAGGCGCTCGATCTGGTCGGCATCCGGCGCGGCGAGCGCGAAGGCGGGCAGCGGTACGCGGCCGTCGACGTAGCGCGTCGTCCCGGTATGGGCGATGCGGTTGCTGTCCGTGCCCACCGAGCGCAGCACGAAGGCGATCGCCCCGCGCTTCGCGGCTTCGGCGGGTCCGTCGCCACGCGCCTCGACCGCGGCTCCATAGCCCGCGCCATCCTGCGTACGCACCATGCGCGCGGCCACGAAGGCGATCTTGCCGGTGAGAACGCCGGCTGGCGCTTCCTTAAGATCGGCGAAGGTGGGGAACATCACCACCTCCCCTTCGAGTCCACCCGCCGGTGTGGGCGGGGATTCCCCCAGTGCCGCTACCACGAGCGGCTGGGCGATCGGTGTCACGATCTGCGCCGACTCCGCGCCGCGCACCCAGGCGGTGATCGGAAAGCTCTCGACGTGCACGTTCGCAAAGCCAAGAGCCTTCAGGCGCGAGGCGGCCCACTCGGCCGCCTGGTGCTCGCTGTCGGAGCCGGCCAAACGCGGGCCGAAACGCGTCGTGAGCTCGCTCACCCAGTCCCAGGCAAGGTCCTGCCCGGCGAGCGCCTCATCGCGCAGCTGCGCGGCGATCTGCTCGTCGGTGAAGGGCGGAGGCTCTGAAGGGCGCGCCGCGGCGCGCGGGATGAGCGCCGCGGTCACCAATGACAGCGCGAGCGCCGTGAGGGCGCAGACGCGAACCGCGCGCGCGCGAATGCCGGGAGGAATCTGCACGGAAACCCCGTGAAAGTGCGAACGGCGCGCATTCTAGTTGATTGGCTGAAATCGCAGGAAGCGATTTCAGCGGACATCACTCCGGTTTCCGCGGCTTCCGTGCCGGCCGATCCCTGGCCGGCACCCGCGTTGCTATCCCGGCAGCCGCTCGAGCGGCTGCGGGTGCGCCAGATAGAACCCCTGCGCGAAATCCACGCCGATGCGCTTGAGCTCATCGAGCACGGCCTGCGTCTCGACGCACTCCGCCACGGTTGCGATCCCGAGCGCGCGGCCGACCCGGCCGATGGCCTCCACCATGCTCCGGTTCACCGGATCCTGGGCCACGTGGCTGATGAACTGGCCATCGATCTTCAGGAAATCCACCGGCAGACTCTTCAGATACACGAACGAGGACAGGCCGGTGCCGAAATCGTCGAGCGAGAACTTGCAGCCGCGCTGCTTGAGCTCGCTCATGAGAAAGCGCGCGTTGGAGAGGCTGGTGACGGCGGCGGTCTCGGTGATCTCGAAGCACAGCGCAGCGGCGATCGCCGGCTCGGTAACGCTCTGCAGGACGAAATCCACGAACGACGGCTCGTTTAGCGAGGTGCCGGACAGGTTGACGGCGAGCATCGGCAGCGGCGCACCCAGGCGCTGGCGCTCCGTGAGGACCTCGAGCGCACGCCGCACCACCCAGCGGTCGATCACCGGCATGACGCCGTAGCGCTCGGCCGCCGGGATGAATTCGGACGGCGGCACCAGCTCGCCGCCGTCGCGCATGCGCACGGTGAGCTCGTGGAAGCCCGGTCCGGTGGCGGCGCCGAGCGGCACGATCGGCTGAAAGTAGAGCTCGAAGCGGTTTTCCTCCGCGGCGCGCGTGACGCGCGACACCCATTGCATTTCGCGGTGGCGGTGGGAGACGCCGTCCGCTTCGTACACATGGATGCGGTTGCGCCCGGCGTCCTTGGCGGCGTAGCAGGCGATGTCGGCGGCGCTCATCACCTGGGTGACGTTCTCGGTCTCGGCGCGGATCTGCACGATCCCGATGCTCGCCCCTACCGACAGCGTGCTCGAGCCCCACACGAAGCGGAAAGCGCGGATCGCCTGGCGGATGCCCTCGGCGATGCGCCCCGTCTGCTCGACGGTGCAGCCATCGAGCAGCACACCGAACTCATCACCCCCGAGGCGCGCGATGGTGTCGGTGGCGCGTACCCGGGTCTGCAGGAGGCCCGTCACGTCGCGCAGCAGGCGGTCGCCGGCCTGGTGGCCGCAGGTGTCGTTCACCACCTTGAACTGGTCGAGATCGATATAGAGCAACGCGCAGGCGCCCTCGCCGCGCTGCGCGGAGAGCAGCGCCGCGTGCAACCGGTTGTCGAACTCGCGCCGGTTGATGAGCCCGGTGAGCGCGTCGTGGCTCGCCTGGTAGGCGAGCGCACGCTTCAAGCGCCGCTCCTTGGTCACGTCGTGGAATACCACCACGGCGCCGATCACCCGGCCGGCACGATCGAAGATGGGTGCCGCCGACTCCTGGATCGCGACCTCGTTGCCGGCGCGCGTAATGAGCACCGCGTGGTCGGTGGCGCCGCCGCTCTGGCCGCGCCCGAGGGCGCCGGCGAGCGAATTGCCGATCGGCTCGCGGGTGAGCTCGTTGACGAGCTTCAGCACCGCTCCGAGCGGCTGGCCCCGCCCTTCGGCTAGGCTCCAGGCAGTGAGGCTCTCGGCCACCGGGTTGAGGTATTCGATGCGCCCTTCGGCGTCGGTGGAGATCACCGCGTCGCCGATCGACTGCAGCGTCACCTGTGCGCGCTCCTTCTCGGCGAACATGGCCTGCTCGGCGCGCTTGCGTGCGCTGATATCGACGATCGTCCCCTCGTAGCCGGTGATGCGGCCCGAGGCGTCGCGCATCGTGCGCGAGTTCTCGAGGATCACGAGCTGCTGCCCGTCGCGGCGGCGCATGAGGAATTCCGCGTCGCGCATCTCGCCTTCGGCCTCGATGCGCCGGGAGAATTCCGCGCGGTCGGCCGGGTCCCAGTAAAGCGCGGCCGCGCTCGGCAGCGCGTACAGCTCCTCGACGCTGGCGTAGCCCATCATGGCCACGAAGGCGGGATTGACTGACAGCAGCCGTCCGTCGCGGCCGCTCTGGTACACGCCCTCGGCGATGCTCTCGAACAGGCCGCGGAACTTGGCCTCGCTGTCGCGCAGCGCGCCCTCGGCGAGCCGCCGCTCGATCGCGATTCCGGCAAGCTGCGCGGCGCGCGCCATGATCTGGGTCTCGTGCGGTGCCGGCAGGCCCGGTTCCGCGCGATACACACCGAGCGATCCCAGCACGCTGCCGCCGGCCGCCTTGATGGGTGTGGACCAGGCGGCCCGCAGCCCCGCCGCGAGCGCGGCTTCGCGCCGCTCGTGCCAGAAGGGATCCTTGGCGACGTCCGGTACCAGCACCTGACGGCCGAGGTACACGGCCGCGGCGCACGAGCCGTTACGGATGTCGATGCTCGAGTGCTCGAGCGCTCGGCGCAGCGCGTCGGGAAGTTGCGGGGCGACCATGTAGGCGAAGCCGCTGCCACCCTGGGCGAGCACGCTCACCGAGCACACCGTGCCGACGCTCGCCGACTCCACCAGGCTCGTGACCGAGGCGAGCACCTGCGGGAGCGAGGCGTTGCGCGTCAGCTGCTCGAAGACCTGGCGCTCGGTGGCGGCCACGCGCTCGGCGCGCTTGCGCTCGGAGATGTCGGCGATGCTGCCGCGCACCAGGCGCCGGGTGCCGCTCGGCAGCCGCACCAGGCGCACTTCACAGACGATCTCGCGGCCGGCGGCGTTCTTGTGCGACCACTCGAACACCGGCGACTCACCCTCGAGCGCCCGCTGGACGTAGGCGCGTGCCCGCTCCGCCGAGGGTGCCCCGTCGGGTTGGTGGCGCGGAGAGAGCTCGACCGGTCCTACCTCCAGGAGCCGTGCGCGGTCGAGGCCGAAGAGCTTCTGGCCGTTGACGTTGGCATCGACGAAGCGGCCGGTCTCGACGTCTAGCACGACGATCGCTTCGGGCGCGTGATCGACGAGCAGCCGATAGCGTGCCTCGCTCTCGCGCACCGCCTGCTCCGACTCGCGCCGCTCGGTGACGTCACGCAGGCACAGGACGAACATCTCGCGCCGCGAGAGTGGCGCCTTGCTGACCGCTATCTCCGCCGGGAAGGTCTCGCCGTCCTTGCGCCGCGCCCACAGCTCACGCGCCTTCAGATCGAGCCCGGTGTCCCCGGTGCTCTCCGCGTAGCGGTGCAACACGTCTGCAATGGTCTCGCCGTTGGCGAGCTTCGGCAGCAACAGATCGATGCGCTGCCCGAGGACCTCCGCCTGGTCATAGCCGAACACGCGCTCGCCGGTCGGGTTGAAGGTGCGGATGACGCCATCCTCGTCGAGCGCGAGCACGACGTCCTTGATGTGATCGAGAATGAACTGCAGATGCTCCGAGCTCTCCTCGTGTGCCTCGTGCGCGAGCGCACGCGCTTCATCCGCCATGAGCCGCATCGACTCGACGATGCCGCGCCGCTCCCTCTCGGCGGTGTAGTAGTGATCGTTGATGAGCTTCAGCAGCATCCCGACATCGGGGCTGGCGTTCCCGGTGCGCAGCTGCAGCTCCCGCAGCTGTGCCCGCAGGGCCGGGTGCAGATCGGTAGCGTCGCCGGGATGGGGGTCCGCACGCACGAGGGTCGTGGTCTGCCCGGGAATCGCCTCCTGGGGCTCAGCCAGCGTCCTCATGGTCCGGGTGTTTGACATAATGAAGCCAATTGGGCCCGATTGGCATCATACGGGGGCTCCCCGGAGCGGCCCGTGAAGCCTCTCCCGATTCTCGCGGGTTGGGAGAGGTTTATTTCGCCGCCGCCGTCGGCGGTGGCTTCGCAGGACTGTGGGGGGCCGCGGCGCTCGCCGACGCCTCGGCCAGGCCATTTCCGGCTATGAGCGGCATGGAGTAGACCGGCGCCAGAGTCTGGCCTTCCGCCTCAACCGTCAGCGCTGCGCTCAGGCTGAAGATCCCGTCGCGTGTGGCCCGCACCTTGAGGCTGTGATGAATCGGTGTGCCGAAGATCGGTTTGTCCGCCGTGGGGATGGTGCTGCCGCTCACGACCTCCAGGCCCTCCTCCCCCTGTACCGTCCCGGAGATCTGCTCGATGTGGTCGGCCTGCGGCACGATGACGAGGTCAACGTCCACCGGGGTGCCGACCAGGGGGCGCGCGCCCAGCTCGAATTTCACCTGCAGCAGTGGCGCCCCACTCTTCGCGGTCGTTACCGCGGAGACCAGGTACGGCGACAGCGCCTCGGCGGGAGAGGTGGTCCTCTTGACTGGGGCGGCCGCCTTCGGCTGGGCGGGGGCCGGCTCGCTCTGCGACCCGCAGCCCGCGGCGGCCAGAACCAGGCCCAGCACGAGCAGGGCTGGGAAAAAGCGGCTGAGGTGTCGCATACGCTTAGCGAAGTTACCTCAGGATTGGGCTCCAGCGCACGTGCGGAATCAACACTTTGGCCCCGTCCCCCCTCGCCCTCACGTCCTGCCCCGCAGTAGCGGAGGATCCTCGATCGCCTCGATCTGCTCGAGCAGGTCCTGGATGTACCCCTCCCAATAGCGGGGCTCGCCGATCCAGGGAAAGGCGCGCGGAAAGGCCGGATCGCTCCAGCGGTGCACGACCCAGGCCGCATGGTGCAGCATGCGCAGCGCGCGCAGCGGCTCGATGAGCACGAGCTCGTGCAGATCGAAGTCGGCGAACTGCTGGTAGCCCTCGAGTATCTCGCCCCACTGACGCTGCTGTTCCACCGCCGACCCCGACAGCATCATCCACAGGTCCTGCACCCGCGGGCCCATCGCGCAGTCGTCGAGGTCGACGAACGCGGGCCCGTGCTCGTTCCAGAGGAGATTGCCGAGATGGCAGTCGCCGTGCACACGGATCTCGACGGCGCTGCCGGCCGCGGCGAACCCTGCCACCACGCGCTCGAGCAGCGCGCCGCTCACCGAGGAGTAACGCTCGCTTAGCGCTTCGGGCAAGAGCTCGCTCGCGAGCACCTGCGAACGCGCCTGCCATCCGAGGCGCTCGATGCCGATGCGAGCCCGCGCCAGGAAAGGTCGCCGCGCGCCGACCTGATGCAGCCGCGCCAGCGTCCTTCCGAGGAGCTGCCGCGCCTCCGGCGCATCGAGCTCGGGAGCACGGCCGCGCAGCCAGGGGAAGCAGGCGAAGCGGAACTCGCGGTAGCGGATGAGCGTCGCGCCACCGACGGCCAGCGGGGCGGCGACCGGGAGCTCGGCAGCGGCGAGCTCCGCCGTGAACTGATGTTCCTCGCCGATCTGCACATCGCTCCAGCGTGACGGACGGTAGAACTTGAGCACCAGAGGACCGCCCGCTCCGTGCAGCTGGTAGACACGGTTCTCGTAGCTGTTGAGTGCGAACAGCCGCCCGTCGGGATCGAGTCCGGCCGCGGCGGCCGCATCCAGCACCACCTCGGGGGTGAGCCCGTTGAAGGGCTGCAGGTCGCTGCCGGCGCTTTTGCGTATCATCGCAGCCTTTGAGATCAAGTCTAACGCCCCGTGACCCCGTGATCGAGGCCTCCGAGACTCGTGTCCGCCAGTTCCGCGATGCGCTGGGAGCGTTTGCTACCGGCGTGACCATCGTGACCACCCGCACGCGCGCGGGCGATGATGTCGGTCTCACCGCCAATAGCTTCAACTCCGTGTCGCTCGAGCCACCGATGGTGCTCTGGAGCCTCGCCAAGACCGCCCGGAGCCTGCCGGCCTTCCTCGAGAGCAGCTACTTCGCGGTGCACGTGCTCTCGGCGGCGCAGGAAGAGCTGTCGCACACGTTTGCGCGACGCGGAGCCGACAAGTTCTCGGGCCTCCTCATCGAGCGCGGCCGTGGCGACATCCCGCTCCTCGATGGCTGCTCGGCGCGCTTTCAGTGTCGCACTGCCATCAAATACGAGGGCGGCGACCACGTCGTATTCATCGGCGAGGTGGAGTCCTTCGATCACTTCGACCGCCCGCCGCTCGTCTTTCACGGCGGGCGCTACGCGGCGGCGATCGCCAAGCCGCGCGCCGCCGCTGCCTCCGAGGCCAGCGAGCCGGACAGCAGCTTCAGCGAGGACTTCCTCATCTTTCTCGTGGCGCGCGCCCACTTTCAGCTGTTCCTCGGCCTGAAGCGCGATCTCGAGCGACACGGCCTCACCGAATGGCAATGGTTCGTCCTCAGCATTCTCGGGGTGCGCGACAACCGCACCGTGGCCGAGCTCGACCAGATCCTGTGGCGGACGGGTACCCGCGTAACCTACGAGCTCGTGGCGGGACTGGCGGCCGCCGGGTTTGCGCAGCTGCACGGCAGCAACGACCCGGGCGCCCGCGTCACACTCAGCGAGGCCGGCCGGCGCGTGGTGATCGAGCTGGTGGCGGCTGCCAAGGCCATCGAGGCGCACGCCGAGAACAATGTCGGCTTCGACGAGGCGCAGCTGCTGAAACAGACGCTGCGCAGCATCCTCCGCGAGACCGATCCGGGCCCGCCGCCGCTCAACTCGCCGGGCTACACGGAATGACGTCAGGACGGCGTGCATGACCGGGGACCGCGAAGCGCAGTTCACGGCGCAGCTCGCCGCCGTGCGCCGGATCGCCACCGAGATCGCCGCGCGCCACGCCGACGACGTCGATGCCCGCAGCCGTTTCCCGCGCGAGAGTCTCGAGGCCCTGCAGGCAGCGGGACTGCTCTCCGCGCCAGTGCCGGCCGCGCTCGGGGGTGCGGGCTCGAGCATGCGCGAGCTCGCGGCTTTCTGCTCGACCCTGGCCCAGGCATGCGGCTCGAGCGCCATGGTGCTGGCCATGCACTATTCCCAGGTGGCGTGCCTCACGCGGCATGCGGCGGATTCGGCGTTCTTCCGCGAGTACCTGCGCGAGCTCGCGGCCCGGCAGTACCTGCTCGCCTCGTTGACGTCCGAGAACGGCACGTTCGGAGAGACGCGCATGAGCATCTGCGCGCTCGAGCGACGCGCCAAGACTTTCACGCTCGAGAAGGACGCGACCACGGGCTCTTACTGCGAGTACGCCGACGGCATCCTGGTCACTTGCCGCCGCGCGCCGGACGTCCCCGGTTCGGACCAGGTGCTGGTGCTGGTGCGCAAGGGCGACTACACCCTCACCCAGACCGGCAGCTGGGACGCGCTCGGCATGCGCGGTACCTGCAGCCCGGGGTTCAGGCTCGTCTCGCACGGCCCGGAAACACAGATCGTCCCCGGCGCGTTCGCGGACTCCTCCGCACAGACCATGGTGCCCTACTCGCACATCCTCTGGTCGAGCCTGTGGTGGGGAATCGCCGCGGACGCGGTGGCACGCGCCGCGGAGTTCGTCCGCGCCGCGGCGCGGCGCAATCCCGGAGCGGTACCGCCCGCGGCGCCGCGGCTCGCCGACGTGTCGGCGCGGCTGCAATCGATGCGCCAGCACTGGCTGTCGCTCGCCAGCGAGTTCGACGAGCTCGGCGCGCGCGGCAGCGCGGGAATGCAGGAGCTGCTCACGATCGGCTGGGCGCTCAGACTCAACAATCTCAAGATCGCCGCCTCGCGGGCCGCGCCACACATCGTGCACGAGGCGCTGCAGATCACCGGGCTGCCGGGCTACCGCAATGACTCGCCCTACAGCGTCGGCCGTCACTACCGCGACGTGCTGTCGGCGTCGCTGATGGTCTCGAACGATCGCATCGCGGGCAAGAACGCCGCGATGCTGCTCGTCTATCGGGACGAGTGAGCGCCGCCGCCGGCGGTGCGCGCTCGCGCGCCGGATCAGGCCGGCACGAAGAATTCGACGTACGAGACGATGTGTCCGCCGCGCACTTCTATCAGATCGACCAGCTCGGTCGGCACGAGTGCACCGGTGATCTTCGAATGGACCTCCGCGCGCCAGTGCGCCACCGCGCGCTCACCTTCGATCGTGAGCGATAGCAGCTTGTACTCCGCGAGCCTGAAAGTCTTGACGAGGATCGCGAGCCAGGGTCGGATCTGGTCGATGCCGCTCGCGCCGACCACGATCGGCTTGCCGTCGCTGGTGCCCTGGATGCGCATGCCCGCCTCGGGGGCAAACAGCGCGCACAAATGCTCGAGGCTCCCCTCGAGCCGCGCGGCGTGCAGTCCCCGCAGAAGCTCCTCGACCTGCCGGCGTTCGCTCATCGTGCACCCCCCGATACGGTATCACCCCGTGAGCAGCGCGCGCACGTCTGCACCCATGAGGTCGAACGCCGAATCGGCATACGGTATCAACGCCCCCAGGCCGTAGAACAGATGGATCATACCGGGGTGGCAGCGGTAAGTACCGGGCACGCCCGCCGCGCGCAGACGCTCGCTGTAGGCGGCCCCCTCATCGCGCAGCGGGTCGAACTCGGCGGTGTGCACGCAGGTCGGCGGCAGCGCTCGGAGCCGCGCCGCGTGCAGCGGTGAGATCCGCGGGTCGGCGCGGTCGGCGCCGGCGGGCAGATAGTGGCGCAGGTCGTGCTCGAGCGTCGCGCGCTCGAGCAGGTAGCCCTCGGCCAGCGCGCGCCGCGAGTCGCTCTCAGCTGCGTAATCCATGATCGGGCAGAGCAGGAACTGGCCCGCAACCCTGGGCTGTCCTGTCGCAGCGGCCATCTGACAGACCACCGCCGCCAGCGTTGCGCCCGCCGAGTCGCCGCACACCACGAGGCGCGCCTCGTCGAGGCCGAGCTCGCGCGCCTGCGCTGCCGCCCAGGCGAGGGCGGCGCAGCCGTCGTCGACGGCGGCCGGAAACGGATGCTCGGGAGCCAGGCGGTAGTCGACCGAGAGGAGCCGGCCGCGACAGGCGGCTGCGAGCGCGCGGCAAATCCCGTCGTGGGTGTCGAGCGTCCCGGCGACTAAACCCCCGCCGTGAAAATAGAGGAGTCCCGGGAGCGACTGCCGCGCGGGGACGCCGGGCGGACTGTAGATTCGGACCCGAAGTGACGACGCCGGCCCGGGGAACGTCCGCTCCTCGATGCTGCCGATGGCCCGCAGGCGTCCCGAGAAACACAGAAGCCCCGCGAGAGAGCGGCGCCGCTCCTCGATTGAGGGCGCCGGCCGGCGCGAGGCCCCTGACGCAGCCAGCGTATCGAGGAAGCGCCGGGCGGCGGGATCGAGTGGCACGGTGAGCGCGTGGTGATCGGCTCGCTCAGCGCCCGGTCACAATGCGAGTGCCCGCCGGGCCGACTGCGGCCATTGGCCGGTGTCGGTGCCGTGGTGGGCGAAGAGTGCCACCGCCAGGCGATCGAGGCCGAAGGCCACGCAACCGGTGTGCGCCGGCGCCCCACCGCGCGCCTTGATGCCCCAGGCCTGCCCGAAGTGGTCGCGGTGATAGTTGAAGCTCATGCAGGCCGTGGGCCTCGCGCCCGCGAAGTACGGGATCAGCAGCTCGAATTTCAGCGACTGCTGCAGCTGGCTGACCGCCATCACCTGCCCCACACGGCCGAAGAACGGGTCGTTCGCGATCTCTACCGTCCGGGGAAGCGCGAGCTCGTCCGCCAGCTCGCGCGCGCGCGCGACCCAGCGCTCGCGGAACGCCGTGATGTCCTCCGCCGAGCCGAGGCGCACGAACTCGCGCATGCGGAACGACTGCAGCCGGTCGAGCGAGCGCGAGGGCTCGCGCCGGAAGCACTCCGCCGCCACATCGAAAACGAGCCCCGCCGGGGGCAGCGGGCCGCGCGCGGCCACGAGCGGATACAGGGGATAGCAGGCGGCGGGCGTCAGCACCAGATCCGCGGCGGCGAGCGCGGCTGTCCAGTCGCCGCCACTCTCGCAACGCTCCGCGGCGGCGCGAATCGCCGCCTCGCTCCCGTGCAGCGTACACACACATCCGAGCAGGTTCGGGAAGCTCTTGAGGTAGCCGGACCTCTCGAGCTGTCTGCGGCTCATCACCGGCGGGAAGCGCAGCACCTCGGCGCGCTCCGCGCGCAGCCGGTCTACGAGCGCCGCGAGCCGCTCCAACACACCCTCGTAGAGCGCCGTGCGGGCATAGACCCCGTCGGCACCGAGTCGCATGAAGAGCGCGGGCGCAAGGGCGGCGAGCGGATCGGCGACCGGGGCGGCGTTATCGGCCTGTGGTGCGCTCATGGTCGAGGTGGGTGCGGGTGTTTGCCGGTCAGTCGCTCAGAAACTGCGAAATCGGGCTCAGCAGCGCCGAAGCCGCGAGGCTCGAGAGGATGCGCTCGTTGTTGATCATGATGGGCGAGGACAGCACATCGCGCAGGAGTCGCCCCATGCTGTAGTCGCCGTCGTTGCGATAGCCGGCGAGACCGCAGGCCCGCATGGCGCTCATCACGGTCGCGACCGCGAGCTCGGACGCCTCGACCTTGGTGAGCGTGATCAGAGTCTGGAATTCGAGGGCCTCGAGCGCCTGCGGGTCGTCCATGCATTCCGTGTAGCGGTGCAGCGAGCTCGCCAGCAGGCCGCGCAGCGTGCGCAAGGTCGCGAGCGCCCGGGTGAACTGCGGCGCCCCGGGGGGCGGCTGCCCATTGCCGTGCCGCATCGCGTTACGGATGAAGGCCTGTGCGCGTTGCGTCGCGCCCGCGGCGATGCCGGCCCATACCGAGCCCCACAGGAGGTGCGCGAACGGCACCATGGTGCGCGCATGAATCACCTCGTAGGGATCGGCGAGGATCTGACCGGCGTGCGCCTGGGCGCTGAGCGCGTAGCCCTCGCTGCACGTACCGCGCATGCCGAGCGCGTCCCACTCCTGCTGCCGGGCCAGCGTGTAGTCGCCCTTCAGGAGAGCGACGAGCACCTGGTCGGAAGCCGGGGCTTCCGCGGCACGGCGCGCCGTAGTCACGACGCCGTCGGCGTAGGCGCCATAGGAAATGACGCTCGCGCGGCGCTCGAGAGTGATGCGCCCGCCCTCGTGATACTCGATCGGCGCCTCGCTCGAGCGGATATCGCCCCCCCGCCGACCCTCGGTGGTCGAGGAGGCGAGCAGCAACTGCTCTGCGCACAAGGCGCGCAGGATTCGCGCCAGCCGCGGCCGGTCGCCACTGTGGCGTGTGATGCAGCCAGCCTTCACCTGGTGCATCGCGTAGATCATGCCGCTCGAGGAACACGACTGCCCGAGGAGGAAACAGACGTCGGCCACCTCGCCGAGGCTCGCGCCCTCTCCACCCAGGGACTGCGGCACGAGGATTCCGAGCAGCCGCTCGGCCTTGAGTGCCGCCACGCACTCCTGCGGGAAGCGCCCGGCGCTGTCCACGGAAGCCGCGTGCGCCGCCGCCACCTGTGCGGCGCGCTCGGCGCGTTCCCTGAGATCGCCGCGCCCGGAGTCGAGGCCACCCGACCCGGACCGTAGTCCCTTGGAGCTACTGCCCGAGTCGGGCTCCGCCCTTCTCTTTTGTGTTAGAAACATTCCTGCGAGTCTGCAACCCCAATGTAAAGAACCCATGTCGGTGGCAATCGAGGGATATAGTCCGATGCGCAGGGTCGCGGTGCGGCGCGGGCGCAACAGTGCGGTCGTCATCGGCCTGGTGAACAACATGCCGGACGCCGCCCTCGAGTCTACCGAAGCGCAGTTCTCGGGCCTGGTGCGCGCTGCGGCGGGCTCGCGCAGCGTGCGGCTGCGGTTCACGTCGTTTGCAGAGCTGCCGCGCGGGACCGAGGCGCGCGCGCGTATCGCGCGCTCCTACTGGCCGCTCGAGACGCTGCTCGCCGCGGCGCCCGATGCACTCATCGTCACGGGGACCGAGCCTATCGCCCCACGGCTGCGCGAGGAGCCCTATTGGCCGCGACTCGCGGCGCTGCTCGACTGGGCGGACGCGCACACGGCAGGGAGTATCTGGTCCTGTCTCGCCGCCCATGCGGCGGTCGAGCACTTCGATGGGATTGGGCGCCGGCGGCTGCCGGAAAAGCGCTGTGGGGTCTACCACCACAGCCTGCTCACCGGGCACCCGTTGCTCGCGGGGGTCGCGGCACCGCTCGCGATGCCGCACTCGCGCTGGAACGAGCTGCCGATCGAGGCGCTGCGCGCGGCCGGCTACGAGGTACTGAGCTCCTCTCCCGAGACCGGGGCGGACGCCTTCGTGCGCCGTGCGCGCAGCCTCATGCTCTTCTTCCAGGGCCACCCGGAGTACGAGGACACGACGCTCCTCAAGGAGTACCGGCGTGACGTCGGCCGCTATCTCAACGGCCAGCAGCCGCACTACCCCGCCGTCCCGCGTGACTACCTCTCGACCGCGGCCAGCGCCTCGCTCGAGGGATTTCGCGAACGGGCCCACGCGCAGCGCACGCCGGAGCTCATCGGGGAGTTCCCGTTTGCCGCCGCAGCGGCCGGGCTCAACGCGCCCTGGCGCCCGGCGGCCGTCGCGATCTATCGCAACTGGCTGGATCTGATCGCCGCCGCGAGAACGCACAGCGCCCCACAGGTATCATTGGCCGGGTTATGAGCCCGCCTGCCGAGGGTGAGAACCCGCAACCCGCGCTGCGTGGCCGCCTGCTCGGCCTGATCGAAAGAGCCCTCGAGAGGCCGGGCGCGGGACCGACGTTGCCGCCGGAATCCTCCCTGAGCGAGCTCGGCGTCAGCTCCCTGAAGATGGTGACCCTCATGCTCTCGATCGAAGTCGAGTTCGATCTGAGCATCCCGCAGAGCGAGATCACGCCGCAGAACTTCCGCTCGATCAGCTCCATCGAGGCGCTGGTGAGCCGCCTGACCGCCGCCCGCGTTTAGTTCCCGCACGCCGCCTGCAACGCCGCGATGAGCTCATCGACGTCGCTCTGCGCGATCTCGCCGTGGGTCGCGCAGATTCTTACCACCTCCCGTCCCTCGTGGCTCGCCACGGCAACCCAGGCGCGCCCCGACTCGAGCACGCGCTGCACGATCCCCCGAACCGCGAGCGAGCCCGGCGGCGGCAGCACGCAGAGCACCGCGAGGCCCGAGTCGTTCGCGACGCGCCAGCCATGCCCGACGAGCCGCTCCCTCACCCGCTCGATCACGGCGGCGGCGCGCTCCACGTGTGCGGCATAACCGTCCCATCCCGCGGTCGCCAGCGACAGAAAGAGGCGCAGCCCCATGAAGCGGCGCGACCACTGCAGGGAGTTGAGATACGGATCGAGGCGGGTGTCGCTCGAAGGCATGAACTCCGCGCTCACCCGGAAGGCCTCGGACAGCACCTGCGGGCAGCGGGTGATGAACATGCCGCACCCCATGGTGGTCGAGAACCACTTGTGGGCGTCGACGGTTATCGAGTCCGCGCTCTCGATCCCGGACAAGAGCTGCCGCAGCCGCCCGGAGGCGAGCGCCGCCCCGCCCCACGCCGCATCGACGTGATACCAGGCGCCGTGCTCACGTGCTATGCGCGCGCAATCCTCGAGCGGATCGATCATGCCGGCGCTCGTGGTTCCGGCGGTGCCCGAGACGAGCACGGGAACGACGCCCGCATTCCGATCGCGGGTCAGCGCCGCCGCCAGCGCCCCTGGATCGATGCGCCCGCTGCCATCGGTATCGATCAGCCTGAGCCCCGCACGCCCGATGCCGGCGTGATGCGCGATCTTGAACCACGCCGGCTGGCAGGCGCGGGAGGTGTACATCGCGGCCGGGCCCGCAAACGCCCGCAACCCCTCGGTCCCGAAGCGCGGCTCGGCGCGGGTCAGAGCACAGACGAGCGCCGTGTAATTCGCTTCCGAGCCGCTGGTGGTGAAATGCCCGCCGCTTCCCGCCGGCAACCCGGCGCGCGCCGCCATGGCGCGGATCACGTGGGCCTCGATCTCGACCGGCGCCGGGGAGGAGCCCGAGCTCGCGAGCTGGGGATTGAAGGCGCCCGCGATGCGGTCGGCGCACTGCGACGGAAAGCTCGCCGGCGGATTGAAGAGCCCGAAGTAGCGCGGGCTGTTCATGTGAACGGTTCCCTGCTCCAGCACGCCGATCGTCCAGCGGATGAGCTCCTCGAGCGGCTGTGGATGTGCGAAGTCGAAGCGCTGCAAACCGTCGCGCAGTTGCTCGGCACCGAGGGTCGGCATGACCGGGCCCGCGAGCACGCGCGCCCCGGCCGCCTCGAGCTCGCGGCCGAGGAGCTCTTCGAGCTGCATGCGCGTCGCGCGCGCCGGGAAGAGCGCGTCGACCGGACGCGGCAAGCCCTCGGAACGGCTCATCCGGCGCGCCGCTCGCCGGCCGCCGCCGCGAGCGCCTGATCGAGATCCTCGAGGATGTCGTCGATGTGCTCGATGCCGATGCTGAGGCGCAGCGTCTCCGGGCCAATCCCCGCCTGGCGTTGCGCTTCCGGTGACATCTGCCGATGGGTCGTCGAGGCGGGATGACAGGCAAGCGACTTGGCATCACCGAGGTTCACCAGCCGCTTGAAGAGCCTGAGCGCATCGTAGAAGCGCGTGCCGGCGTCGGAGCCACCGCGAATCGTGAAGGTCATGAGCGAGCAGGCGCGCCCGCCGAGATATTTCCGGCAGAGCGCGTGGTAGGGGTTGTCGGGGAAGCCCGCATAGCTAAGCGAGCCGACGCGGCGGTCGGCGCGCAGGAACTCGGCTACCCTGCGCGCGTTCTCGACGTGCCGCTCGACCCGCAGCGCGACGGTCTCGATGCCCTGCAACAGCAGGAATGCATTGAAGGGCGAGAGTACCGCGCCCAGGGTGCGCTGCAGGACGCAGCGCGCGCGCCCGAGGAAGGCCTTGTCACCGTAGTGGTCGGCGTAGACCAGCCCGTGGTAGGAGTCATCGGGCTCGGTGAAGCGCGGCCAGCGGCCGGCGTGCTGCGTCCAGCGGAAGCGGCCGCTGTCGACGATCGCGCCTCCCAGGCTCGTGCCGTGACCGCCGAGGAACTTGGTGAGAGAATGCACCACGATGTCGGCGCCAAAGTCGATCGGCCGCACCAGCACCGGGGTCGCGACCGTGTTGTCGACCACGAGCGGAATGCGCGCGCGGCGCGCGATCCCGGCCAGCGCCTCGAGATCGCAGATGTTGCCTGCAGGGTTGCCGACCGTCTCGCAAAAGAGCGCGCGCGTCCCCTCATCGACCAACTCCTCGAGCTCCGCCGGCCGGTCGGACTTCGCCAGCCGGACCTCGATCCCCTGCCGCGGCAGGATGTGGGCAAAGAGCGTGTGCGTGGTCCCGTAGAGTTGCGGCACCGACACGATGTTCTGCCCGGCGTCGGCGAGATTCAGCATGGTGTAGTACATCGCCGTCTGCCCGGAGGCGACCGCGAGCGCATCGATGCCGCCCTCGAGCATCGCCACGCGACGCTCGAGCACGTCCACCGTCGGATTGCCGATGCGGGTGTAGCGATAGCCCTCGGCCTCGAGGTCGAAGAGCGCCGCGCCGTGCGCCGCGCTCTCGAAGGAGTAGGCCACCGTCTGGTAGATCGGCACCGCGACCGCCTGGGTGGTCGGATCGCCCGCAAAGCCGCCGTGCAGGGCGACGGTCTCAGGCCGCATGACGCACCTCATATAGAATCGCCTCACGCATGATGAGAGCTGCGCCCGATGCAGGCCTTCGCTCGCCCCTCAGGGCGTGGACGCGTGCGCTCGAGCGCACCAGCGCCATCGGACGCGATCCCCGGCAAACCCTGCCGGTGGTGATCGAGCAGCTCGCCGAGCGCTGCGGCGACGCAGCGGCGCTCGTCGGCGCCGAGGCCACCCTGTCGTACGGCGAGCTGGCCGGGGCCAGCCGTCGCTTCGCCCGGTGGGGACTGGCGCAGGGCCTGGCGCCGGGCGACGTGATCTGTCTCGTGATGAAGAACTGCCCCGAGTACTTCGCGCTGTGGCTCGGCCTGAGCCGCATCGGTGTCAGTGTCGCGCTCATCAACACCAACCTGACGGGCGAGCTGCTCAGACACTCGATCGACGTCGTGCATCCCAGCCACGTGGTCATCGGGCCCTCATTCGCCACCGCGCTCGCGCAGGTGCGCACCGGGATGGGCGCGGGCGTGGGCTGCTGGGCGTATGGCGCAGGCCCGCACGACCTGGCGCGCCTCGATCTCGCCGCCGGCAGCCTCTCGGGAGCCCCGCTCACCGCGGCCGAGCGCCCCCTGCCGCTGCTTACCGACCGCGCACTGCTGATCTATACATCGGGCACCACCGGGCTGCCGAAGGCGGCCAACGTGAGTCACCTGCGCCTCATGCAGTGGAGCCACTGGTTCGCAGGTCTCACCGGCATGAGACCGGGAGACCGGCTGTTCAACTGCCTGCCGATGTACCACAGCGTGGGCGGCGTCGTGGCGACCGGGGCCGCGCTGGCCGGCGGTGGCGCGGTCGTACTGCGCGAGCGCTTCTCCGCGCGCACTTTCTGGAAGGATGTCGCCGCCGAGCAGTGCACGGTCTTTCAGTACATCGGCGAGCTGTGCCGCTATCTCCTCAACGCCGCGCACGACCCGCACGAGGCGCGCCATCAGCTGCGGCTCGCGTGCGGCAACGGGCTGCGGCCCGAGGTGTGGGAGTCCTTCCAGAGGCGCTTTCGCATTCCGCAGATCCTCGAGTATTACGCCTCCACCGAGGGCAATTTCTCCCTCTACAACTGCGAGGAGCGCGTCGGTGCCATCGGCCGTATTCCACCGTTCCTCGCCCACCGCATCCCGGTAGCGCTGGTGAAGTACGACGTCGACGCCGCTCGCCCCGCGCGCGACGAGCGGGGGCATTGCGTGGCGTGCGCGGCAAACGAGGTCGGCGAGGCGATCGGTCGCGTCGTCGACGCCGACCCCGCGACTCGCTTCGAGGGCTATACCGATCCTGCAGCCTCGCGCGACAGGATCCTGCGCGACGTGTTTGCGAAGGGCGACGCCTGGTATCGCAGCGGCGACCTCATGCGCCGCGACGCGCACGGCTTCTTCTACTTCGTCGATCGGGTCGGGGATACCTTCCGGTGGAAGGGAGAGAACGTTTCGACGACCGAGGTCGCGGCTGTAATTGCCGGCTGCCGCGGCGTGCGCGAAGCGGCCGTCTACGGTGTCTCCGTGCCCAACGCCGAGGGGCGTGCCGGCATGGCGGCGCTCGTCGTGGCGCCGGAGTTCGAGCTCGCCGAGCTCCACCGCACGGCGGCCGACACCCTGCCCGCCTATGCGCGCCCGGTGTTCGTACGCCTCGCGGCGCGCCTCGATACCACCGGTACCTTCAAGCTGCGCACCCAGGAGCTCGCGCGCGAGGGCTACGACCCGGCGGCGTTGAGCGACGCGCTGTACTTCGACGACGCCGCACGCGGCGAGTACGTGCCTCTCGACGCGGCGCTCTACCGGCGCATCGCGTCCGGGGGGCTGCGGCTCTAGGCATTCGGCGCGGGGTCGAGACGCTGTCATGGCGGGGCCCGTCAGGCCGTGTTACCTGCATCCACCGTGAGCGTCGTGCCGGTGATGCTGCTCGCCGCCTCGCTGAGGAGGAACTCGACCGCACCCGCCACGTCCTCGGGTGCAACCAGGCGGCGCAAGGCGCTGCGCCGTACGATCTTCTCGCGCTCCGCTTCGCCGAGCTCGCGCGTCATCTCGGTATCGCTGAATCCCGGGGCCACGGCGTTCACCGTGATCCCGAGCGGCCCCACCTCGCGGGCCAGCGAGCGCGTGAAGCCGATGAGCCCGGCTTTGGTGGCCGCATAGACCGAGAGCCCGTGATAGCCCGCACGGGCGACGATCGAGGAGATATTGACGATGCGCCCGGTGCCCGCGCTCATCATGTGTCGCACGACATATTTGCAGAGCACCATGGGCGACTGCAGATTGATCTGCACCAGCCGCTCGATGTGCGCGTCGGGCATGAGGGCGAGCACACCGCTGGTGCCGATCCCGGCGTTATTGACGACCCCGTGCAGGGCGCCGAATTCCTCATGCAGCCCGGCGACGAAGGCCGCAATGGTATGCAGCTCGCCGAGGTCCAGGGCACGAAAGCGCAGCCCGCCGCGCCCCGCGTGCTCGGCTGCAGCGGCCGCTGCGCGCAGCTCCTCGGTCTCGCGCCGTGCGACCGCGATCACGCGATAGCCGCACGCGGCAAGCCGCACGGCGATGCCGAGCCCGAGTCCGCGGCTGGCGCCCGTGACGAGGACGCTACGCATTCGCACGCACCAGCTTTCCCGAAGCCGACACCTCGAGCCCCGGCACGACCCGGATCGTCGCCGGCACCTTGTAGGCCGCGAGCGAGCGGCGGCAGCCCTCGAGGAGCTGGCGCGTGAGCTCCTCAGGCGCGGGACACGCCCCGCCCGGCGTCCCGTCCGCGAGCACGACGTCCGCGATCACCACCGCTCCGGTAATCGGACTGCGCCGAGAGCGCACGAGCGACATACGCACCCAGGGATGGGCGTTGATGACCGCCTCGATCTCCTCCGGATACACCTTGAGCCCGCCGACGTTGATCACGCCGCCCCGGCGGCCGAGAAAGTAGCAGCGTCCCGAGCGTTGCTCGATCAGGTCCCCCGTGTCGATCGCGCCGTCGGGTCCGCGCGGAAATCCGGCGGCATCTTTGCCGAGATAGCCATGAGCATTGCCGCGCGAGCGGATGCGGAGCGTTCCATCCCTGACGGTCAAGCGAGTCTCGGCCCCGGGGGCGTCGAGCAAGCCCGCAGGGAAACCCGCGCAACCGTCGCGCACTTCAAACGCGACCCCCGCCTCGGTCGAGGCGAAGGCATGGGCGAGGACCGCCTCCGGGTACGCGGCGCGCAGCGCATCGAGCACCGGCTGATCGGCGATCTCACCCGAGAGGCGCACGTAGTGAGGCGCGATGGTCGCCGCCGCGCCGCTCATCAGCACCTTGCGCCAGTGCGATGGCGTACCCGAAATATGCGTGACGCGGGCGGCCCGCGCCCGCTCGAGGAACGGGAGTATCGCCTCGCCGGGATCGGCGGACACGAGCGAGCCGCCGAGCAGCGCGCGTAGCAGGATCTGCAGGCCCCCGTAGCGGCGGATGTCATAGAAAGTGCCCCAGACGATCGGCGGCGCTTCGCGGCGCGCGTCCCCGAGCGCGTAGGTCAGCGTTGCCAGATCGTGCCGCACGAGCTTCGGTACGCCGCTCGTGCCCGAGGTGAGGAGAATCCACTCGGTGTCCTGCGCGCCCGCATGCCCCACGCGAGTGGGCAGCGGCTCCGCCCCGACCGTCACGCAGCGCCCGATCCCCTCGACACCCGCGACGGCGGCGGCGCTGTCGGCAACTGCGGCATCGCAGGCCGCAGTACGGGCGACGGCCGGCAGCTGCTCGGGCCTGAGGTCCGCCGGACAGATCACCAGCCGCGCGGCCACCCCGTCGAGCTCGAGCAGTGCGAGCGCCGCGTGCGCTGGATCCTTCACGACGAGCAGCACCGAGCGCCCGCGCAGCTCCTCGAGCTGCTCGCCGAGACTCGAGCCATGTGCGAGGGAAGCCAGGTCCGTGGTGCCGTGCGCGCCGTACAACCGCCCCGCCGCAGCTCCGGCGGCCGCGATCGCCTCCCGCAGCCGGCAGGGTTTAGGCAATGCCTTCGTATAGCCTGACGAAATCGCCGAAGGTCACCGGAAAGTCCGTGGTCGCAGCGGAGCTGAAGGGATCGACGCCGAGGTGATCCTCCAGGCGCGCCACGATGATCGCGAAGCTGAGTGAATCGAGCCCGCAGTCGATGAGCCTGGTGTCGTCGGTCAGCGCCACGAGCTTACGCTCCTGCTCGGCCGCTACCTGCTCGAACAGCGACCCGATGGTGGATCTCACCAACACGCTGCTAACTCGAGTCTCACGCACAGCACTTGCTTGTTTGTTGATCACTGGCCTGCCGCGGTGCACTGGGCAAATCCTGCCCCTGACAGAAGACGAGGCTGCGCCGTCACGGTTATCTGACTCGCGGCGCCCAGGTGGTTCCTTCGGACTATGGCGCGGGCCCGTGCCGGTCCGACCCGCATGCGGGGCCCGCGGGTCGCCGGGTTCGCTTTTGCGTATCATCGCAGCCCTTAGCTGGCAAGAGATCCCGAGCGGACCCCATGGAACACGGCAGCGTATTGGTCACCGGCGGCGCCGGTTACATCGGCAGTCACGTCGTTCTGCAGCTGCGCTCGCGTGGCGAGCGCGTCGTCGTGCTGGACGACCTGTCACGCGGCTTCCGCCGCGCGGTGCTCGACGCGCCGCTCGTCGTCGGCCGCGTCGGCGACCGCGATACGGTGCTGGCACTGCTGCGCGCCCATGCGGTCGACACGGTGATGCACTTTGCCGCCTCCACCATCGTGCCGGAGTCGGTGCGCGACCCGCTCAAGTACTACGGCAACAACACCTGCTCGACGCGCACGCTGCTCGAGTGCTGCCTCGAGGCGCAGGTCAGAAACTTCGTGTTCTCTTCCAGCGCCGCGGTGTACGGGATCCCCGCGGAAGGCGTGGCCTCTGAGACGACCGCCACCGCGCCCATCAACCCCTACGGCACCTCCAAGCTCATGTCGGAGTGGATGCTGCGCGACGTCGCCGCCGCCTCAGCGCTGCGCTACGCGGCTCTGCGCTACTTCAACGTCGCGGGCTCGGACACCTCCGGCCGCATCGGGCAGGCCACGCCCAACGCGACGTTGCTGGTCAAGGTCGCGTGCGAGGCGGCGGCAGGCAGCCGCCCCGGCGTCGCGGTCTACGGCACCGACTATCCGACCCCGGACGGAACCGGCGTTCGTGACTATCTGCACGTCGAGGACCTCGCCGCGGCGCACCTCGATGCCCTCAGCTACCTGCGCGATGGCGGCCGGTCGACCACCCTGAACGTCGGCTACGGTCACGGCTACAGCGTGCGCGAGGTGCTCGCGGCCGTCGAGCGTGCGGCGGGGGCGAAGCTCAACGTGCGCGAGGAGCCGCGACGGGCGGGCGACCCACCCTCGCTCGTCGCCCGCGCCGACCGCATCCGTAACGAGCTCGCCTGGCACCCGCGGCTGGATGACCTGGACACTATTGTGCGAACCTCGCTGGAGTGGGAGCGGCGGCTCAAGCGGGACCCCTGGTAGGCTGACTCGGGGGGCTTGAGGTAGCGCTGTCCCTCTTCGCAGACGTTCTGTCGCCAATCGCAGACAGTCAACGCATAGCCTCGGTAGAATGCTTCCATGCAGTGGGCTCGCCCCAAGTCACTGAGTGGTTTGATGCTCGTCGGCTTAGGGCTGATGGCTGTGCCACTGCTCGCCGCGATCCTCACCGCCCTGCTGCAGATGCGGGTCCTGGCAGACACCGGGCAGCGGATCATCGTCGAGGGCGTCACCGCCGCCCGCGCCAGCCAGGCGCTCTTTGCCCAAATCGCCTCCCTCGAGCGCACCGCGCGGCTCTTCAATGTGTTGAACGACCCGAAGCTTCTCGAGCTCTATCGCTACGAGGACGAGCGCCTCACGATCACGCGCGACCAGCTGCGCCGCCACGCCACGGCCGAAACGCAGCGCACGCTCGATGAGATCGGCCACCTGCAGGCCGGCACGCGCTTCGTCGTGCTCTCGACCCCGGCGAGCACCAGCGCGGCGAGCGCCTCGGATCTTTCCGCCCGCTTCACTCAGCTGTCGGTGCTGGTCGAGCAGGTAGCGCAGCAGAGCAACTCCGAGGTGGACACCGAGGTCGCCGCGCTCGAAGCGCAGACACTGCACGGCCGCCAGCAGCTGCTGTGGGAGGCGGCGCTGCTCCTGCCGATCGCGCTGCTGGCGATCCTGATACTCGCCCTTGGCGTCGGCCGGCCGCTGCGTCAGCTCGACCGCGCCATCAGTGAGCTGGGTCAGGGAGATTTCACCAACACGATCGCCGTGGCCGGACCCCACGACCTCGAGCGGCTCGGTCGCCAGCTCGAATGGCTGCGACAGCGGCTGCTCGAGCTCGCCCACGAGCGCAACCGGTTCCTGCGCCACATGTCGCACGAGCTGAAGACGCCGCTCGCCAACATCCGCGAGGGCACCGAGCTGCTCATGGACGGCGCCGTCGGCGAGCTCGACTCGAACCAGCGCGAGGTCACGGCGATCCTGCGCGAGAACGGCATCAAGCTGCAGCGCATGATCGAGAACCTGCTGTCCTTCAGCGCCTGGCAGACCTCGAGAGTCGGCCTCGAGGCCACCGAGTTCCGGCTCCGGCCGCTCGTGAAGCAGGTGCTGGAGAACCAGCAGCTGACGCTGCTCTCACAGCGCGTGCGGCTTGACGTGCGCGTCGAGGACATCACGCTGGTGGCCGACCGCGGCAAGATCCGCCTGATCCTCGAGAACCTGGTGTCGAACGCCGTCAAGTACTCACCCAAGGGCGGCACCATCCACGTACGGGCGCGCCTCGCCGGCGCGCACATCGTCCTCGACGTGGCCGACAGCGGTCCCGGAATCCCGCCCGAGGACCGCGGACATATCTTCGACGCCTTCTATACCGGCCGCGCGGCGCGCAGCACTGCGGTGAAGGGCACCGGCATCGGACTCTCGGTGGTGCTCGAGTTCGTCTCGGCCCACAGCGGCACGGTCGAGATCGTCGACGGGGAGTTCCCCGGGGCGCATTTCCGCATCACCATGCCGATCAGCGCCACGACCGGCGGTCAGCCGGTCACCACGGTCGCGAAGGCGAGGGCGCATGCGCGCGCGGCCTGAGCGACACGGCACGCGGCTGGCCGCGGCGTTGATCCTGCTCACCGTGGCGGGCTGCCACGGGAGTTTCCTGTCCCGCGACCGCTCGGCACCCGCGCCGCGCCTGGTACCGCCCGCCTCGACCTCCTCGCTCCTGCTGTCGGATTACCTGCTGCTGCTGCAGCGCCTGGTGCAGGGCAGTGCCTCCGAGCAGGCCGAGATCGCCGCGCGCGCACAGAACGAGTACGACGCTGCGCCGACGCCGAGCCGCGAGCTGCGGCTCGCCCTGATCCTCTCCACTCCCGGTCACCCGGCGACCGATCAGTCGCGCGCCCAGCGCCTGCTGAGCGAGCTCATGGCGCATCCGGAGTCGCTGCTGCCCGCCGAGCGGGCGCTCGCCTTCCTGCAGCTTTCGCAAATTGACGACCATTTGACGCTCGCCGCGGAAAATCGCAGGCTGCAGAATGACGCGGTGCGCGAGGATCAGGCGCGTACGGCGGCCGCCAACCGCCGCCTGCAGGCGGAGATCGAGGAGAATACGCATCTGCGCAAGGAGCTGGACGAGGCACGCGCCAAGCTGGACGCGATCGCCAACATCGAGCGCTCGCTGAACGAGCGCAAGCCCGGCACCACGACGCCGCGCCCATGAGCCGATAGGGAGCCGCATTTGAATCAGACCGGAAAACGCAAAGCGCGCATCCTCGTGGTCGACGACGACCCGGGCCTGTTGCGGTTGCTCACCATCCGCCTGCGCGCAGAGAGCTACGACGTCGAGGCGGTCGAGAGCGCGGCGCAAGCGCTGGCGGCCGCCAGCCGCTTCCGCCCGGACCTCGTGATCACCGACCTGCGCATGGACCAGATGGACGGTATCGGACTGCTGAAGGAGCTGCAGAACCGCTGGCCGGGGCTCAAGGTCATCATCCTGACCGCGCACGGCACGATCCCGGATGCGGTGCAGGCCACGCAGATGGGTGCTTTCGGATTCCTTACCAAGCCGGTCGACAAGCAGGAGCTGCTCGATCAGGTGCAGAAGGCACTGCGCATCTCGGGCTTCGGTGCCTCGGATGAGGACTGGCGCGCGGAGATCGTCACACGCAGCGCCGTCATGGAGGAGAAGCTCGCTCAGGCGCACATGGTCGCCGGCACCGATGCGCGCGTGCTCGTCACGGGCGACAGCGGCACCGGCAAGGAATTGCTGGCACGCGCAATCCATCGCGCCAGCCCGCGCCGCAACAAGCCGTTCGTCGCCATCAACTGCAGCGCGATGGCGGAAAACCTCCTGGAAATCGAGCTGTTCGGCCACGAGAAGAGCCCCGGCGGCGTGCTGAACCGCGCGCACCAGGGCCTGTTCGTGGCCGCCGACGGCGGCACGCTCATGCTCGATGAGATCGGCGACATGCCGATGCGGCTGCAGGTTCGCCTGCTGCGGGTGCTGCAGGACAACGCGATTCGCCCGATGGGCGGCGGGGAAGCGATTGCGGTCAACGTGCGGGTGATTTCCGCGACCCACCGCGACCTGCAGCAGCTGATGACGAGCGGGCAGTTCCGCGAGGACCTCTACTACCGCCTGAACGTCGTGCACATCGAGATTCCCCCGCTCAGCCGCCGCCGCGAGGACATACCGCTCCTGGTCGCGCACTTTCTCGCCCAGATCGCCCGCGAGAGCGGGGTGCGCAAGATCTACGCTCCGGAGGCGGTGGAGCTGCTCGCGACCGCCGACTGGCCCGGCAACATCCGCCAGCTGCAGAACGTCGTGCGGCAGAACGTGGCGCTGTCGCAGACGCCCATCATCCCGGTGGAGCTGGTGCAGCAATCACTCGGCGGCTCGCCCGGCCGTCTGCCCTCGTTCGACGAGGCGCGCGATGAGTTCACCCGCAGCTATCTGTCGCAGATCCTGCAGATCACCGCCGGCAACGTGAGTCAGGCAGCGCGCCTC
Source organism: Steroidobacteraceae bacterium (assembly GCA_036497085.1). Taxonomy (GTDB): domain Bacteria; phylum Pseudomonadota; class Gammaproteobacteria; order Steroidobacterales; family Steroidobacteraceae; genus 13-2-20CM-66-19. Next base: position 39,901 of record DASXKA010000021.1, read on the forward strand.
GCACGGCGCAACCGCACCGACTTCTACAAGCTCCTGGCGCGCCATCAGCTGACGCCGGAGGAGTTCAAGCAGCGCTGACGGCGCGCTGCGGATCTCCCGCGAGCTCTCCGCTCCGTCAGGCTGACTCGCCCTTCACCTGCGCGGCGGGTTCGGGCCCGGGCGCCGGCGCAACCGCTGCAGCCGCTGCCGCTGCCGCCGCCGCCGCCGCCGCTGGCTTGGTGAACTGGCTCGAGTCGATCTCGTACTTCTCGAGCAGATCGTAGAGAGTCGGGCGCGTGATGCCCAGCATCTCCGCCGCTCGCGACAGGTTCCCCCTGGCAACCGCGAGCGACTGGCGAACGGCCTGGACCTCGGCCCGCTGACGCGCGACCCGCAGGTTCAGGTAGTCCGGGTCGTCCCCGGGGTCCTGCAGATCGAGGTCCCTGGCGCTCACTACTGCACCCTCCGCCATGATCACCGCGCCCTTGATGCGGTTCTCGAGCTCGCGAACGTTGCCGGGCCAGGCGTGAGCCTGGATGGCGCGGATCGCATCGGGTGCGAGCCCGCGCGTCGGCTTGCCGAAACGCTCCGAGAACTGCTGCAGCAGGAATTGCGCCAGCAGCAGGCTGTCGCCCTGCCGCTCGCGCAGCGGCGGTACGCGGATGGTCACCTCACTGATCCGGTAGTACAGGTCGTCGCGGAAGTTGCCGGAGCCGATCAGCGCCTCGAGTTTGCGGTTGGTCGCGCAGATGATCCGCAGGTCGAGTGCAATCGGCGTACGGCCGCCGATGCGCTCGACGGTACGCTCCTGAAGTACGCGCAGCAGCTTCGCCTGCAGCAAGGCGGGCATCTCGCCGATCTCGTCGAGAAACACGGTGCCGCCGTCCCCCACCTCGAGCTTGCCGGGGGTACGGCGCGCGGCGCCCGTGAAGGCGCCCTTCTCATATCCGAACAGCTCGGCTTCGAGCAACGTGTCCGGAATGGCCGCGCAGTTGATCGCCACATAAGGCTTGTGCGAGCGCCCGGAGAGCCGGTGCAGCGAGCGCGCCACCAGCTCCTTGCCCGTGCCGCTGTCGCCGAGGATCAGAACCGTGGCATTGGTCGGCGCCACCTTCTCGATGGCGCGGCACAGGCTCCGCATCCCGTCGCTCGCGCCGATGATGCCCTCGAGCGCCATCTCGCCGGTCTGCTCGCGCAGCCGCCAGTTCTCCTCCTCGAGCTCGCGGATGCGCAATGCCCGCCGCACCACCAGCGACGCGACCCCTGCGTCAAAGGGCTTGTGATAGAAATCGGTGGCCCCGAGCCCGATCGCCGCCACGGTCAGCTCGCGCGCGCCCTGCTCGGTGACGACGATGATCTTGGCGTCCGGAGTGAGCCGGCTGATCTCGCGCAGCAGCTCGAGCCTCGGGGCAGCGAGCGCCGCATCGCGCGTGCCGAGATCGAGCACCACGACGTCAGGCTCGAGTCGCCGCACCAGCGCCAGCGCCTGGCCGGTCACCTCCGTAGCGGTAACCTCGAGATCGGCGAAGATCCCCTCGAGCTGGGGCCTCAAGACGGCATCGTCTGCCAGAATCAGGAGCTTGCGCCGATGCATCTCCGCAGCCCTCGAGACTCCTGTGCCGCCGCAACCTGCAGCGCCGGGGCGGAGCGCCCCTGGCCGCCTGACAAACAGACTTTACGACAGGGGTGTAAAGCTGGCTATACGCCCGGCTGTGAGTGCCGTCACAGTCCGGCGTCCGGCCATTGGGGTCACCGACTGACGCAGGTAGCCCTCGCAGCGTCGCAACCCCATAATTGCTTGCAGTTCTTTACCGTTCACGGGCTGCAAACGGGGAGTCTTCTGTGCTCTGCTGTGCCCATCCTCCTGAACGGGGTGGGCGGGTAGTCCTGCGCCACCCCATTTTTTTGGAATGAGCGGCTGGCGCTAGAATCGGGCGTCCGGTCGGCAGATGGCGCGGAACACGACCCTTCGAGGCCCATGAACGATACCAATCGCGACCCCTCCACCGTGGTCACGCCGAACTCGCTACCCGCCGTCTTCTGGGAGAGGATCCGCGCCGCCCCGCCCTGGGCGCTGATCATTGCGGCCCTCGTCCTGCTTACCCTGCTCGCCTGGCTCCTCACTCCCTCCAAGGCCGCGCGTGCCCCCCCGGGAGGACGCTTCGGGGGTGGCGGGCCCATGCCGGTGGTCGTGGCAAACGCGCGCGGCGGCGAGATGCCCATCACCCTCATCGGGCTCGGTACCGTGACGCCGCTCGCGACGGTAACAGTTCAGAGTCAGATCAGCGGGCAGCTCATGCACATCGCGTTCAAGGAAGGACAGGCGGTCAAGGCAGGCGATTCACTGATCCAGATCGATCCACGGCCCTATCAGGTGGCGCTCGAGCAGGCGGAGGGAGCCCAGGCACGGGACAAGGCGCTGCTCGCCAACGCCAGGGTCGACCTCGATCGCTATCAGACACTGTTCGCACAGGATTCGATCGCCGAGCAGCAGCTCGCCACGCAGAAATCCCTGGTGGCGCAGTACGAGGGCAACGTGCGCACCGATCAGGGCCAGATCGATGCGGCGAAGCTCAACCTCACCTACTGCCACATCGTCTCACCGATCACCGGCCGCGCCGGGCTGCAGCAGGTCACGCTCGGCAACTACGTGACCCCGGGCGAGCCCAACGGCCTGGTGGTGGTCACACAGCTGCAGCCGATCACGGTGGTGTTCACGATCCCCGAGGACGACATCCCGCCCCTGCTGAAGCAGTTGCACGCGGGCGCGACGCTGCCCGTGACCGCCTACGACAAACCCAACACCCAGGTGCTGGCGAG
>DASXKA010000022.1:0-20209 GCA_036497085.1 Steroidobacteraceae bacterium
GCGCCTCGTTGCCGTCGACGCCGGCGTCGATCACGGTGGTGTCATCGGCGATGAAGAGGAACGTGTGGTTGTCGCTCGCGCTCTTGCCCTCATAGCGCCGGTCGGCTTCCTCGTGGGAGATACGCTCGCCGAGGTACTCGATCACGCGCGTGCCCGCCGCGATGGGGCACAGCGCGAACACGCCGAGTCCGTGCAGCGGCGAGGCGCGTACCTCGATGAGTGGCTGCGCCGCGCGCTCCGCTGTGGAGCTCATACCGCCACCGGCGCACGGATGGTAGCGTGATAACGGTAATCCACGAACTCGAAGTCCTCGAAGCGGTACTCGAACATGCTCGCCGGGCGGCGCCGCAGCTTAAGCCGCGGCAGCGGGTGCGGCGTGCGCGACAGCTGCAGGTCCGCCTGCTCGAGGTGGTTCAGGTACAGGTGGCAGTCGCCGCCGGTCCACACGAGCTCGCCCGGCTCCAGGTCGCACTGCTGCGCGAGCATGTGGGTGAGAAGCGCGTAGCTGGCGATGTTGAAGGGGACGCCGAGGAAGAAGTCGCAGCTGCGCTGGTACACCTGCAGCGACAGCCGGCCGGCGGCTACGTACAGCTGGAAGAGGAGATGGCACGGCGCGAGCGCCATCCGCTCGAGCTCGCCCACGTTCCAGGCGCTCACCAGGTTGCGGCGCGAATCGGGATCGCGCTTCACCCGCTCGACCGCCTGGGCGATCTGGTCGATGGTGCGGCCGTCGGCCGCCGCCCAGGCGCGCCACTGCCGGCCGTACACCGGACCGAGCTCGCCGCGCTCATCCGCCCACTCGTCCCAGATCGTGATCCCGTGCTCGTGCAGCCAGGCGACGTTGGTGTCGCCGCGCAGGAACCACAGCAGCTCGTAGACCACGGCCGCGACGTGGATCTTCTTGGTGGTCACCAGCGGAAATCCCTGCGCCAGATCGAAGCGCAGCTGCTGACCGAAGAGTGACAGCGTGCCGATGCCGGTGCGGTCAGGCTTGCGCACGCCCGCGGTGCGGATCCGGCACAACAGCTCGAGATAGTGCTTCATGCGGGTGCTGCCGTGAAATTGCCCGACGGCGTGCGCGCACGATAGGCCCAGCCGAGCATCGCGACTCCGGCGAGGATCATCGGCAGCGACAGCAACTGACCCTCGGTGAGCCAGCCGCCGGCCAGATAGCCGATGTGCTCATCCGGCACGCGCACGAACTCGACGAGAAAGCGCACCGCGCCGTAGATGATCAGGAACAGCCCCGAGGGCGCGAGGCGCGGCCGCGGCCGCGAGGTGAACCACCACAGTACCGCGAACAGCAGCAGTCCCTCGAGCGCCGCCTCGTACAGCTGCGACGGGTGACGCACCTGGCCGTTGACTTCGAAGCCCCACGGCACGGTGGTCGTCTTGCCCCACAGCTCGCCGTTGATGAAGTTGCCGACGCGCCCGAAGAGCAGTCCGAGCGGCGGCAGCGGTGCGGTGAAGTCGTAGACATCGCCGATGCTGCGCCCACGGCGCCAGGCGAACAGCGCCAGCGCCGCGGCTACCCCCAGCAGACCGCCATGGAAGGACATGCCGCCCTCCCAGATCTTCAGCGGATACCACACATCGCCGGCCCAGAACTTCAGCCCGTAGAACAGCACGTAGCCGATGCGCCCGCCGAGAATGACGCCCAGCATGCTGAAGAAGATCAGGTCGTCGACGTCGGCGGGCTTCCAGCTGGAGCGCGCCGCGGCCGCACGCCGCCGCGCCAGCCACCACGCGGCGCCGAAGCCGAGCAGGTACATGATCCCATACCAGTGCACCCTGATCGGGCCGAGGTGGAACGCGATGGGATCGAAGCCGGGGAACTTCAGCATGAGGCGCGTTAGTTTAGCGGTTTAACCGGCGTCGCGCGTCACGCGGCAAAAGAACGCCTTGAGGTAACGCGTCTCGGGTATCGCCGGATGCACCGGATGGTCGGGCGACTGCCCGCCGGCCTCGAGGATCTGCACGCAGCGCCCGCTGTGGCGCGCGGCGCTCTGGATTGCGCTCATCAGCTCCTCGGCAGCGAGATGATACGAGCAGGAGCACGACACCAGCGTGCCCTCCTCGCCGAGCAGTCCGAGCGCGAGCTGATTGAGCTTGCGGTAGGCGGCCTGTCCCTGGGGGATGTCCTTCTTGCGCTTGATGAACGCCGGCGGATCGAGAATCACCACATCGTAGCGCTCGCCCTGCCCGGCGAGGGTCTTGAGTGCCTCGAAGGCATCGGCGCGCAGCGTCTCGACCGCGAGCCCGTTGCGCGCGGCGTTGGCCGCAGCGAACTCGAGTGCCGCCTGCGAGGAATCGACGCAGCAGGCGCGCGCGGCGCCGGCGCGCAGCGCCGTGATGGCCCAGGCGCCGGCGTAGGAGCACACATCGAGCACGCGCGCCCCCGGGGCGAGGTAGCGCGCGAGGCGCGCGCGATTCGCCGTCTGATCGTAGAACCAGCCGGTCTTTTGTCCGTGCACGAGCGGTGCGCGGAAGGTGAGTCCCGATTCCATCACCGTGAGCTCGTCCGGGAGCGCGCCGAAGGCGAGCCGCGGCTCCTGCGGCAGCTGCTCGAGATCGCGCGCCGCGGTGTCGTTCTTCCAGTAGAACGCCGTGGGATCGAGCACCGCGCGCACCGCCGCCACCACCTCTTCCTTCAGCGCCTCCATGCCGGCGGTGGCGATCTGGCCGACGATGACGTCGCCATAGCGATCGAGCACCAGGCCGGGCAGCGCGTCGGACTCACCGAACACCCAGCGGTAATAGGGAGCGGGGCCGAGTCGCGTGCGCAGCGTGAGCGCCGCGGTCAGCCGCCGCTCGATGAGCGCGCGGTCGACGGGGTGCGCCGCCGCGCGCGACAGGATGCGCGCACAAATCAGTGCGTGGGGATTGACGTAGGCGTAGCCGACGAAGCCGCCACGATGGGTCGAGAGCGTGGCCAGCTCGCCAGGCGCAAAAGCACTCAGCGGACTGCGCTCGGTGTCGACCTCATTGCTGAACACCCATGGGTGCCCTGCTACCAGGCGCCGCTCTTCGCCACGCTTCAGCAGCAGGGCGCGCGGGGCGGTGTCGGCCGTTGGCTCGGGCTGAGGAAGCTTCGCTTGCAACACAAGGGTCCGCTGCGCAAGGGGCGGCAAGTATACAATTGCGCCCCTTTCTTTCGAGGTGCACCGTGTCCGTAGCGCGCAGTGTCGTGGCTCTCGTGGTGTTCTTGTCGGGTCTGTGCTCGCTGTCGGCGCGCGCGGCAGCCGAGCCGCTCGCGGCGCTGCTGCAGCCGCTCGAGTGGCGCTCGATCGGACCGTTCCGCGGCGGTCGTGTGCTCGCGGTCGCGGGCGTGCCCGGCGAGCCGAACCACTTCTACTTCGGCGCGGTGAACGGCGGCGTGTGGGAGACGCAAGACGGGGGGCGCACCTGGGAGCCGATCTTCGACTCGGCGCCGGTCGGCTCGATCGGCGCGCTCGCGGTGGCGCCGTCCGACAGCCACGTCATTTACGTCGGCACCGGCGAAGCCGACATGCGCTCGGACATTGCGCAGGGCACGGGACTCTACCGCTCGCGCGATGCGGGGCGCAGCTGGCAGCCGGTCGGGCTCGAGGACTCGCAGCAGATCGGTCGGATCCTGGTCGATCCCGCGAACCCCGACGTGGTCCTGGTGGCGGCGCTCGGACACCCGTACGGCCCGAACGAGATGCGCGGAGTCTTCCGTTCGACGGACGGCGGCGCGAGCTGGCACCGCACGCTCTACCGGGACGCCGACACCGGTGCGATCGATCTGGCATTCGAGCCTGGCAATGCGCGCGTGGTGTATGCGTCGCTCTGGCAGACGCGCCGCCCGCCCTGGAACGTCTACCCGCCTGCGAGCGGACCCGGCGGCGGGCTGTACCAGTCGCACGACGGTGGCGCGACCTGGGTGGAGCTCGCGGGCCATGGCCTGCCGGCGCACCCAGGGCGCATGGGGATCGGCGTGGCACCGTCGGGGCGCGAGCGCGTGTACGCGCTCGTCGATGCGGCCGAAGGGGGCCTGTACCGCTCCGACGATGCGGGCGCGAGCTGGAGCCGTGTGAACGGCGACCCGCGCATCTGGCGACGCGGCTGGTACTTCGGCGGCGTCACCGTCGATCCCGGCGACCCGGACGTTGTTTACGTCTGCAACACCGGCGTGCTCCGCTCGACCGACGGCGGGCGGAAATTCTCGCCGGTGAAGGGCGCGCCCGGAGGCGACGACTACCACCAGCTGTGGATCGATCCGCGCGACCCGCAGCGTCGCATCCTCGGCGTCGACCAGGGCGCGGTGACGACGCTGAACGGCGGCGCTACCTGGAGTTCCTGGTTCAACCAGCCGACCGGCCAGTTCTACCACGTCATCACCGACAACCGCTTCCCGTACTGGGTTTATGGCGCGCAGCAGGACTCGGGCGCTGCGGCCGTCCCGAACCGCACCGACAACATCGACGGCATCAACCTCACGGAGTTCCGCGAGAGCGCGGTGGGCGGCGAGAGCGACAACATCGCGCCCGACCCCGCAAATCCGCAGATCATCTTCGGCGGGCGCGTCGACCGGCTCGACGCGCGCACCGGGCAGAAGCAGAGCGTTACTCCGTCCCTGGCCTATCCCGGCCTCTACCGCGGCACCTGGACGCTGCCGCTCGTGTTCGGCAAGGCCGTGCCCCACGTGCTCTACTTCGGCACGCAGCGCATCTTCCGCACCACCGACCGCGGCGCGCACTGGCAGCCGATCAGCCCGGATCTCACCCGCGCGGACCCCGGCGCGCCCGCCAACCTCGACGCCGCCGCTGCCGCCGACGACGACAGCAACGGGCCGCGCCGCGGCGTCGTGTACGCGATTGGCCCCTCGCCGCTCAACGCCGCCCTCCTCTGGGCGGGCACCGACGATGGGCTGCTGTGGAAGACCGTCGACGGCGGCGGTCACTGGAAGGACGTCACGCCCGGCGCGCTCAGGGCCTGGTCGAAGATCGGCGTGGTCGAGCCCTCGCATTTCGACTCAGGCAGCGCCTACATCGCCGTGGACCGGCATCGCCTCGATGATCCGCGCCCGTATGTCTATCGCACGCACGACGGCGGCGCGAGCTGGACGCTCATCGTCGACGGAATCGCCGACGGCGGCGTGCACAACTCGGTCAATGTGGTGCGCGAAGATCCCGTGCATCGGGGGCTCCTCTATTGCGGCACCGAGCACGGAGTCTACGTATCGCTCGACGACGGGGCCCACTGGCAGGCGCTGCAGCAGAACCTGCCGCGCACCTCGGTGCGCGACCTCGAGGTGCACGGGGCGGATCTCGTGATCGCGACGCACGGCCGTGGCTTCTGGATCATGGACGACATCGCGCCGCTACGCGCCTTCGCCGACGATGCGGCCGCCGGCGCGGTCGGCGGCACGCGCCTCCTGCCGCCCGCGCCGGCAGTGCGTGTGCGGCCGACCGGCTTCATCGGCTCGCCGATGCCGAAGGACGAGCCGCGGGGCACTAACCCGGCGTCCGGTGCCTACATCGACTATGTGCTCGATGCGGGGGCTGCGGGAGCGGTCGGGCTCACCATCTATGACGTGCGTGGCACGCTCGTGCGTGCCTTCTCGAGCGACGACAAGCCGCCCCGAACGGATCTGTCCAGGGTAGTGATCGCGCCGGAGTGGAGCGTCGCGCCGCAGCCGCTCGCCGCCGGCGCCGGGGCCCACCGCTTCGTGTGGGATCTGCGCTATGCCACGCGCGCCGGACTGAACGCGGAAGATCCGGACGAACCCGAGATGGGAGTCTGGGCACCGCCCGGGGAATATCACGTCGAGCTCAAGGCCGGCGGCCGGGTCTACCGGCAAACGCTCAGCGTCGCTCCCGACCCGCGCGTCATGCTGCCCCCGGCCGCCTACGCGCGGCAGTTCGCGCTCGCCCGCGACATCGAGGGCGCGCGCGTCGAGATCGCCGCAGCGCTCGCGGCCGCCGAACGGATTCACACGACCATCGCCGCGCGGCGTAAGGACGCCGCAGGCGCCGCGGCGGCAGCGCTCGCGGCCGCCGACCAGCAGCTGCTCTCGATCAGCGACCTCGCGCCCGAGAAGCGCTCACCCGATTCGATCGGCCGCCCGCCGACCACCACCGCCGGCCTGCGCTATCTCGCAGAGGCGTTCCGCAATCTCGAGCGGGCGGTCGACGGAGCAGACGCCGCCCCGACCCGCGACGCCGAGCGCGGCTACCTGCGGCACCGCGCGCTGCTCGATCGTGCGCTCGCCGACTGGGCGCACTTCACGGGCACCGGCCTGCCGGACCTCAACGCGCAGCTCGAGGCGGGCGGCGCCGCGGCCGTCGCGCCCTGAGGGCCCCGATGCAAGCCGCGCACCTGAACCCCGACGGTACGCCGAAGTACACCAACCATCTCATCACCGAGACGAGTCCGTATCTCAGGCAGCACGCTCACAACCCCGTGGAGTGGTATCCGTGGGGGAGCGAGGCACTCGCGCGCGCACGCCGCGAGGGCAAGCCGATTCATCTCAGCATCGGCTACGCGGCCTGCCACTGGTGCCACGTCATGGCGCACGAGAGCTTCGAGGACGAGGCCACGGCACGCCTGCTCAACGAGAACTACGTCAACATCAAGGTCGACCGCGAAGAGCGTCCCGACATCGACCGCATCTACCAGATAGCGCAGCAGATGATCACGCAACGCGGCGGCGGGTGGCCGCTCACGATGTTCCTGACGCACGACGACCAGCGCCCGTTCTTCGGCGGCACCTACTTTCCGCGCGAGGCGCGCCATGGACTGCCCGCCTTTGCAGACCTGCTGATGAGAGTGCTCGAGTACTACCGCAAGCACGAGCCCGAGATGCGCGCGCAGAACGCCGCGCTGGTGGCGGCGCTCGCCGACATGAATCACCCGCCGGCGCCGGCCGGCACCGAGCTCACCGACGCGCCGCTCAGGGCGTGCCGGGCGCAGCTCGCCAACGGCTTCGACCGCCGTTACGGCGGCTTCGGCGCTGCACCCAAGTTCCCCGCGCCCAAGGCCCTCGAGCGGCTGCTGCGCGACTGGCGCGCAGCGGCGCCGGGCGGCGAGGCCGGGCTGCAGCCGCTCTACATGGCGAGCCTCACGCTGCGGCGCATGGCCGAAGGCGGCATCTGCGATCAGCTCGGCGGGGGCTTCTACCGCTACTCGGTAGATGAGCGCTGGATGATCCCGCACTTCGAGAAGATGCTGTACGACAACGGCGCACTGCTCGCGGTGTACGCCAACTCGTCGCTGGCGAGCGCGGATGCGCTCTACGCCCAGGTCGTGCTCGGGACCGCCGGCTGGGTGTTGCGCGAGATGCAGTCCGCCGAGGGCGGCTTCTACTCGAGCCTGGACGCCGACTCCGAAGGTCATGAGGGCAAGTTCTACGCCTGGGAGCGCGAGGAGGTCCGGCGTGCCCTCAGCGCCGAGGAGTTCGCGGCGTTTGCGCCGCGTTTCGGCCTCGACTCACCGGCCAACTTCGAGGGACGCTGGCACCTGTACGTCAACGCGACCGACGAGCAGATCGCGGCGCTCCTGCAGCGCCCGGCCGCCGAGGTCAGCGCGCTGCTCGGGAGAGCCCGTGCCAGGCTGCTGGCGTTGCGCGCGCAGCGCGTGCGCCCGGGGCGCGACGAGAAGATCCTCACCTCCTGGAACGCGCTCATGATCCGCGGGCTGGCGATCGCCGCGCGCGTGCACGGCGCCGAGGAGCTGGCCGCCGCCGCGAGCCGGGCCCTCGATTTCATTCGCGCTACGCTCTGGCGCGATGGCCGGCTGCTCGCAACCTGCAAGGACGGCCGTGCCCACCTCAACGCCTACCTCGACGACTATGTCTACCTCGCCGACGCGGTGCTCGAGCTGCAACAGGTACGCTTCCGCGCCGACGAGCTGGAGTTTGCGCGGCAGCTGATCGAGGTGGTGCTCGCGCGCTTCGCTGATGACCGGGACGGCGGCTTCTACTTCACCTCCGACGACCACGAGCAGCTGATCCACCGCTCCAAGACCTTCAGCGACGACGCGATCCCGTCCGGTAACGGCATCGCGGCCTTCACCCTGCAGCGCCTCGGACATCTGCTCGGCGAGCCGCGCTATCTGGCGGCAGCCGAGCGCACGCTGCGCGCGGCCTGGCCGGCCCTGGAGAAGTACCCGATGTCGCACGTCACCCTGGTGACCGCGCTCGAGGAGCTGCTGCAGCCGCCGGAGATCGTCATCCTGCGCGGCGAGGCGGACGCGATCGAAGCCTGGCGGCGGGAGCTCGCGCCGATGTTCGCTCCGCGGCGCATGGTGCTCGCCATTGCCGCCGATACCGCGGGCCTCCCGGCTGCGCTCGCCGACAAGGCGCCGCGCGGCGCGGCGGTGGCTTACGTTTGCCGGGGCAGCGTGTGCTCAGCGCCGGTGGAGTCGCTCGAGGCACTGCTCGGACAACTGCAGCCGGGCGTCATCGGCGGCCCCGCCAGCGCCGCCTAGAATCGCCTCGCTCGCCCATCCTGCATCCGCCGGTACAGCGCCTTCTGATACGTCCCGCGCAGCCAGAGCTCCGCCTCCCTTAGCCCCTCGGGACGGAGGCTGTAGAGGCGCATCGGACCTTGTTTCCGGCTGAGCAGCAGGCCGCTCTTCTCGAGAACCCGCAAGTGATGGAGCACGGCCGACGGCCCGAGTGGAAAGATCTGCTGAAACTGAAGCAAAGTCGCCGTCCTGCAGGCACCCGAGATACCAGCGCCGCGTGGGATCGGCGAGCGCCCGGAACGTGGGACTGAGAGCGTCCTTCAGCACGCCCTCAGTATGAGCCCTTCTATCGGGGCTTCCCGAAGCAAAATTCGACGACTATCGAACTCATGCCCGGGGGGACATCACGCGCTGTGCCCCCCGGGGCTCGACCCCAGTGGCGCGACGATTTACTCCGGCACCGCGTCGCCCGAACCGCCGAATTCTTTCGGGAAGTCCTTCAGCTTGGGCAGCCCGTCGTGCAGGCGCAGCACCGTCTCTTGGTAATTGACGTGCACGCCGGGCTTGAACTTCAGCTGCGGCAGCATCGCGGCGAACACATCCGTCAGATTGAGCGGCGGGTGCTCGGTAAAGAGGTGGCCACCGCAGGTCTTGCACCACTTGCGGTAGCTCACCGGGGTCTTGTTGTAGGTGCCGATGTTGTCGGCGCCCTTCGTCACCTTGACGGCACTCGGCTGCCACAAGGTGAAGGCATTCACCGGTCCTGCCGACCAGTGCCGGCAAGACTCGCAGTGGCAATAGCCCATCGCAACCGGCTCGCCGCTCACGGCAAACTCGACCGCTCCACAGAAGCATTTCGTCTGGTACTCGGCCATGGGTCCCCCTTCAGGAAAGCAGCTCGACGTTGCCGCCGATCGCGGCGGTATTGATGGTGAGCGTCCGCTCGTTGGCGAAGCGCAGCAGATAGTGTGGCCCGCCGGCCTTCGGCCCGGTGCCCGACAGGCCCTGGCCGCCGAAGGGCTGCACGCCGACCACCGCGCCTATCATGTTGCGGTTCACGTACGTATTGCCCACCGGCAGCGCCTGGAACACGTAGCCCGCGACGCTCTCGAGCCGGCTGTGCACCCCGAGTGTCAGTCCGTAGCCGGTGCCGCGGATCGCCGCCAGCACCTGCGGCAGCTGATCGCTGCGGTAGCGCGCGACGTGCAGGATCGGCCCGAACTCCTCGGTCTTCAGCTGATCGAGGGACTTGAGCTCGAACATCTGTGGCGGGAAATAGTGGCCGGCGGCCGCGAGCGCCGGGTCGAGCTCGCAGGCGTACACGAGCCTGGCCTCGGCGCGCATGCGCTCGGCATGGCGCATGAGGCGCACGCGCGCGCTCTCCGAGATGACCGGGCCTACGTCGGTAGCGAGCTGCGCCGGCGGGCCGATGCGCAGCACCCGCATCGCGCCGCTCAGCATCTCGATCACCCGATCGGCGATCTCCTCCTGCAGGTACAGGACGCGCAGCGCCGAGCAACGCTGGCCCGCACTGGTGAACGCCGAGGTTATCGCATCGTCGACCACCTGCTCCGGCAGCGCCGTCGCGTCGACCACCATAGCATTCACGCCGCCGGTCTCGGCGATCAGCGGCACGATCGGCCCGTCGCGGTTGGCGAGCGTGCGATTGATGGTGGCTGCGGTCGCGGTCGAGCCGGTGAAGGCGACGCCGGCGAGCGCCGGGTGGGTGAGCGCCACCTCGCCGAACGCCGGTCCGTCGGCGGGCGTCAGTTGCAGCGCCGCGGCAGGAATTCCCGCTTCGTGCAGCAGGCGCGTCATGGCATGGGCGATCAGCGGCGTGGCGGGCGCGGGCTTCGCCACCACGGCATTGCCGGCCACCAGCGCCGCGGTGATCTGTCCGGTGAAGATCGCCAGCGGAAAATTCCACGGGCTGATGCACACGAACACGCCCCGGCCGTGGAGCGAGAGCGTGTTGCGCTCGCCGGTGGGGCCCGGCATCACTTCAGGCGCCCCGAAGAGCTCGCGGGCACGCGCGGCATAGTAGCGGCAGAAATCCACCGCCTCCCGCAGCTCCGCCACCGCATCCGGCAGGGTCTTACCCGCCTCACGCACGAGCAGGCTCAGGAACTGAGCGCGCCGTCCCTCGAGCAGGTCCGCGGCGCGCGTCAGGCATGCGGCACGGTCAGCCGCGGGGGTGGCGTCCCAGGCCGGCTGGGCACGCGCCGCCGCGGCCATCGCCTCGCGGATCTCCTGGGCGGTGGCATCACGCGTGAAGCCGACGGTCTCCGCGGTGTTGGCGGGCGAGGCAACCGCGACCCTGGCGTCACGCACCGGGCGCCCGCTCAGGATCGGTCCGCCCGGATAGGTTTCGCCGGCATGCGCGCGCAGCTGCCCCTCGAGCAGCGCGAGCGTCGCGGGATCGCCGAAGTCCTCGCCGGCGGAATTGGCGCGCTCTGCCCCGAAGAGCCCCGCCGGCTCGCGCACGCGCGGCGCGCCGGACGAGGCGTCGGCCAGGGAAGAGATGGGATCGCTCACGACCTGCTCCACGGGAATCTGCGGATTCATGAACTGGTGGACGAAGGAGCTGTTGGCGCCGTTCTCGAGCAGCCGCCGGACCAGATACGGCAGGAGCTCTTCGTGCGTGCCGACCGGCGCGTAGACACGCACCGGTGCCAGCTCCGGCAACTCGGTACGCGCCGCCTCATACAGTGCTTCCCCCATGCCATGCAGCCGCTGGAACTCGTAGCGCGCGCCGCCCGGGGCCAGCGCCAGAACTGCCGCCACCGTGTAGGCGTTGTGAGTGGCGAACTGCGGGTAGACGCGATCGCGCGCGCCGAACAGCCGTCGCACCCCCTCGAGATAGCTCGCGTCGGTGGCGGCCTTGGAGGTGTAGACCGGAAAGCTCGAGAGTCCCCGCTCCTGCGCGCGCTTGATCTCGCTGTCCCAGTAGGCGCCCTTCACGAGGCGCACCGTCATGCGGCGCCCCGCGTCGCGCGCCAGCTGCGCCACCCAGTCGAGCACCAGCGGCGCGCGCCGGCCGTAGGCCTGCACCGCGAGCCCGAGCCCTTCCCAATCGCGCGTCGCGGCATCGCGCGCCAGCGTCTCGATGATGTCGAGCGACAGGTCGAGCCGGTCCGCCTCCTCGGCATCGATGGTCATGCCGATGCCGGCACGGGCAGCGCGGCGCGCGAGCTCGAGCATCCGCGGGCTAAGCCGCTCGTGCACGCGCTCGCTTTGCAGCAGCGTGTAGCGCGGCTCGAGCGCCGAGAGCTTGACCGAGATCCCCGAGCGCGCGTGCACCGAGCCGGGCAGCTGGCCGCCGAGAACGTCGATCGCGTGCGCATAGTCCTCGAGGTAGCGCTGCGCGTCGGCGTCGGTGCGTGCGCCTTCGCCGAGCATGTCGAAGGAGCACAGCGACAGCTCCGGCTCAGAGCGCGCGCGCCCGAGAGCCGCGTCGATCGTCTCGCCGACGATGAACGCGTGGCCGAGGGTCTGCATCGATTGCCTGAGCGCCGCGCGCACGATCGGTGCGACCACGGGCTTGGTGAGACTGGTCGCCGAGACTGCGCCGGAGAGCTCTGACGAGACCTCGGGCAGGAGCCTCCCGGCGGCGCTGAGGAGCGTGAACCCCGTGCGCAGCAGCAAGTCGGTGTCGCCGCGGACGCCGGCGTCGCGTATCGCCGCGAGGCGCTCGGCGATCAACTGGTCGGCGCGCTTCGGATCCGGTGTACGCAGCAGCGCCTCGGCCAGGCTCATGAGCGCCCGTCCCTGTGCGCTGTCGAGCGGAAACTGCTCGAGCATCCGGTCGACGAGCGGGCGCGAGCGCTGGTCGGCGCGCGCCACCTCGACCCAGCGCGCGGCGCGCGCGCGCGCCCCGACGAGCGCCGCCTGTACGGCCGTGAGGTCGGCGATCAGCTCGCCGGAGGCTCCGGCCTCCGGGCGCAGCGTCGCCTCGCGCAGCAGCGTCCGCAACGCCTCGAGGTCCGGCCCCGCCGCAATGCCGCCGAGCGGCATGCCACTCGCGCTCATGTCAGCGCGCCGCCCCACCGGCGAGCACGGCGGCGACCGCGCGCGCGAAGTATTCGAGATTCTCGCGCCGCAATCCGGCGACGTTCATGCGGCTGTCCTCGACCATGTAGACGTGGTGGCGCGCGCGCAGCTCGCGCACCTGTTCGGTCGTGATCCCGAAGAGCGAGAACATGCCGTTGTGGCGCGCAATGAAGCCGAAGTCGCGCCCCGGACAGTGCTCGGCGAGATGCCGGACCACCTCGCGGCGCAGTCCCCGGACGCGCTCGCGCATGGCATCGACCTCGGCGATCCACTGCGCGCGCAGCGCCGCATCGCTCAGCAGCCCGTGGACGATCGCGGCGCCGTGATCCGGCGGCATCGACCACAGTCCTCGTGCGAGGCGCACCAGCTGGCTCATGGCGGCATCGGCCTCAGCCGACGACCCGCACAGGACGCCGAGCGCCCCGGCGCGCTCGCGGTACAGGCCGAAATTCTTCGAGCACGAGACGGCGAACATCACCTCGGGGAGTTCGGCGCAGAAGAGCCGTAGCCCGAAGGCGTCCGCATCGAGCCCCTCGCCCAGGCCCTGGTAGGCCATGTCGATGAACGGCAGCAGCTGCCGGCGCTTGACGAGCGCGAGGAGCTCGCGCCACTCGTCCCGCGACAGGTCGGCGCCGGTCGGGTTGTGGCAGGAGGCGTGCAGCAGCACGACCGCGCGCGGCGGCAGCTGCTCGAAGGCCGCCAGCATCTCGGAAAACAACACCCCGCCGCGCACCGCGTCGTAGTACGCATAGCGCTCGAGCTTCAGCCCGCTTCCCGAGAGCAGCGGAGTGTGATTGACCCAGGTCGGAGTGCTCAGGTGCACCACCGAGTCGGGCGCGGCGTAGCGCACGAGCTCGGCCCCGAGGCGCAGTGCGCCGCAGCCGCCGGGCGACTGAATCACGCGCACGCGGCCGGCGCTGAGCGCCGGATGGGCGCTCCCGAGCACCAGGCTTGCCAGCTCCTGGTTGAAGCCGGGATTTCCGGCCGGGCCGACGTAAGTCTTGGTGGTCTGGCGCTCGATCAGGGCGCGCTCGGCGGCGCGCACCGCCGCCGGTACCGGCGTCTCGCCATGGTCGTCGCGGTACACGCCGACGCCGAGGTCCACTTTGCGCGGATCGGGATCGGCGCGAAAGGCCGCCATGAGGCTGAGGATGCTGTCGGCAGTGATCAGCTCGAGTCGCTCGAACATGTGTGCGTTCCGCTTCCGGCCTTCAGTTTCCGCCCACGGCGGCGAGCGCGCGCTGGCGCGCCGCCTCGAACTCATCGCCCGGCTTCCAGCTCGGCATGGTGTCGGCTTGCGTGACCAGCCAGCCCGCCGTGAAGTCGAGCTGCGCATCCTCGATCATGCCGTCGAAATTCCACGTGTCGTCGAGTTTGTCCGAGGGCTGGTGATACTTCCTGAGCTCCCACTCGTCGTGCTGTTCCTTGCCCCAGCCCGCGGGCCGCCCGATGACATCCGTACCCTCGTTGAAGAACAGCGCCGGCACGCCGATCCTCGCGAACGAGAACTGATCGGAGCGGTAGTAGTAGCCGCGGTCCGGGAACTGGTCGGGCAGCACCTCCCGGCCCTGGTTTTTAGCCACCGCCACGGCGATGTCATCGAGCGAGGACTTGCCCATGCTGATCAGCGACACATCGCGAGTGCGGCCGAAGATGCTGCCGCCGTCGATGTTGATGTTCGCCGCGATCCGTCCGGGCGCGAAGCTCGGATGCCCGGCGTAGTACCCCGAACCGAGGAGCCCGCGCTCCTCGCCGGCGACGAACAGCATGAGTACCGAGCGGCGCGGCCGCTCGGGGAGCGCGGCGAAGGCGCGTGCGATCGCCAGCACCTGCGCGCAGCCGGAGGCGTTGTCGACCGCGCCGTGGTAGATGCGGTCCCCGGTCGCATCCGGTTCACCGATGCCGAAATGATCGTGGTGAGCCGAGTAGATGAGTACCTCGGCACCGAGCCTGGGATCGCTCCCCGGCAGCAGCCCGCCGACGTTCGCGGTCTGCGAGTGCGCCAGGCGGTTGCTGAACGCGATCGAAGTGCGCACCCCGAGCGGCACCGGCTTGAAGCTGCGCGAGCGTGCCGCGGCGATCAGCTTGTCCAGGTCGAAGCCGCCCGCCTGCAGGAGGCGCCGCGACGCTTCCTCGGTTGCCCAGGCCTTGAGGCGCACACGCGCCTCGCCGGCAGCGGGCAGGTCGAACTGCTCGCCGCCCCATGAGCTTTGCACCACTTGCCACGGGTAGCCCGCCGAGGGAGTCGTATGAATGATGATGGCGCCCGCGGCCCCCTGGCGGGCGGCGCTCTCATATTTGTAGGTCCAGCGGCCGTAGTACAGGCGCCGCTTGCCGGCGAAGAGGTTCGGATCCCAGTCGGGATCGTTGTTCATCATCACCAGGATCTTGCCGGCGAGCTTCGCGCCCTTGAAATCGTCCCACTTGTACTCGGGAGCCTGGATGCCATAGCCGACGAACACCAGCTCCGCATCCTCGATCGACACGTTCTCGCTCTGCAGCCCGCTGACGCCGATGTAGTCGTCGCGCAGTGCGAGATCCACGTTCCCGCTCTTTCCCGCGAAGCTCCACTTCTGCGGGAGCTGCGAGCGGATGCCGACGATGTCGAAGGGCTGCTGCCACGCGCCGTCGGCGAACGCGCCGCGGTATCCCATGCCCTCGAGGCGCGTCTGCAGGTAAAGACGCGTCGTCTGATCGGCGCGGGTCGCGGGCCCGCGGCCTTCGAGCAGGTCGGAGGCCAGAAAGCGGATCGGTGCTTCGAGCGCGGCGCGCGTGATGTAGGTATGGGCGGCCTCCTCGACCGGGGGCGGTACCGGAGCCTGCGCGAGCGCAACCCCGGTGAGCACGAGCTCCGCAACCGTGAGCCCCAATCGCCGCAGCAGAACGTTCAGCATTTCCGGCCCCTCGGCGCCCTTGAAATCGTGGGGGCGCAACGGTAGCACGCCGTCAGCGACCTGCCACCACCGCCCAGGGTCCCTTGCCGGTCGCGATCCGCGCCGTCACCGCGAGGGTCTCGGTGTCCACGATCGCCACCTCACCCGAGGGACCATTGGGGCTGTAGAGACGCCGCCCGCCCGGGCCCAGCGCTACGCCCCAGGGGCGGCCGCCGCAGGCGACCTCGGTGACGAGGCTCGGCCCCTCGAGCGACACGACCGCCACGGTGCCGGCGCGGCCGGCACCGACATACAGCCGCCCCCGCCCGGCATCGAGTGCGAGGCCCATGGGCCGCACCTCGCGGCGGAGCCTGAAGAATTCCGCCGCGGGCGCGCCGGCGGGAACCGCGATCCGCCAGAGGCTCGCGTCCGTCTCCCCCGAGACGTAGGCGAAGCGGCCATCCGGGGAGAACGCCAGGTCGCGCGGGCGGGTGCCGACCGTGGCCTTGCCGACGGTGGCATAGGACTTCGCATCGATGATGGTCACGGTGTTGTCTTCTTCGCTGGTCGCCAGCACCCAACGCCCGTCGGGCGACACGCGCACGCCCTCAGGCTCGCGGCCGACCGGCACCGTGGCGAGCACGCGGCCGCGCGCGGCGTCGAGCACCGCGAGCCGCGCGGCGTCCTCCTCCGAGACGTACAGCCGCCGTCCGTCGCGGCTCACCGCGACGCGCTCGGGATCGGAGACTCCGCGCAGAACGCGCGTGCGCGCGAGAGATGCGGTGTCGATCACCGCGATCGCATCGGCCGTCGGGTCGCGGGGCAGCCTGGCGCACTCCTCGTCCGTGATCGGCGGCGGGCATTTCGGCAGCCCGCTCACCGCGACGTAGAGGAGCTTGCCGTCGGGGCTCAGCGCGAGACCTCGCGGGCGCTTGCCGGCGGCGATCGTCGCAATCGCTGCGCCGCGATCGGCGTCGATCACGGTGACGGTCCCGTCGTCCTCGTTGGAGACGTAGGCGCGCTCCGCCCGCACCGGCAACGACAGCACCAGCGCCAGCAGGGTTCCGGCGAGGCATTGCCAACATCGCGAATACCAGTGCCCGCGCCACTGCTGCGGTCCAGCTGTGCCCCCCGCCCGGGCGGGCTCGCGGGGATAGCTCATATTTGACGTAAGTCCCACTTACCCAGGCCGGCCATGTTAACGTACGGCGCCTTGCCGATAAGAGGCAGAAGCCAGCACATGTCCGCAATTCCCGCCAAGCCGCCGTTGATCTGGGCGAACGTCCTGATGTTCGCCGTGACGTTCGCCGCCGCGATGGTGCTGGTGCCGTGGTACGGCCTCAAGTACGGCTTTACGGGCGCCGACTGGGGCGTCTTCGCCTTCTTCCTGATCGCCAACGGCATGGGGGTCACCGCAGGCTACCACCGCCTCTGGGCGCACCGCACCTACGATGCGCACCCGGCGCTGCGCATCTTCTATCTGATCTTCGGCACCATGGCGCTGCAGAACAGCGCCTTCGTCTGGTGCAGCGGGCATCGCGCCCATCACCTGCACGTCGACGACGTCGATCTCGACCCGTACTCGGCGCGGCGCGGCTTCTGGTTCTCGCACATCGGCTGGATGCTGCGCGAGTACCCGAGCGGCAAGCCCGACCTCACCAACATTCCGGACCTGAAGAAGGACCGGCTGCTCGACTTCCAGCACCGCTATTACGTGCCGCTCGCCGTGGCGCTCAATTTCGGCCTGCCGCTCGCCGCGGGGCTCGTGTTCCACGACCTGTGGGGCATGTTGATCCTCGCCGGAGTGCTGCGCCTCGTGTGGAGCCATCACGTCACCTTCTTCATCAACTCGCTGGCCCATATGTGGGGCACCCGCCCGTACACCGAGGACAACACCGCGCGCGACAATCCGGCGCTGGCGGTGGTCACCTACGGGGAGGGTTACCACAACTTCCACCACATCTTTACCCACGACTACCGCAACGGCGTGCGCTGGTGGCAGTTTGATCCGACCAAGTGGCTGATCGCGGCCCTCGAGCCCGTCGGACTGACGCGGCGCCTGAAACGCACCCCCTGGTTCCAGATCCAGCGGGCGCTGCTCGCCATGCAGTTCAAACGCGCCGAGCGCCGCCTTGCGGACCTTCCGAGCCCCGGCCACTCGCACATCGAGCAGCTGCGGGCGCGCGTCGCGCATGAGTACGAAGCGTTCCTCGCCGCGGTCGCCGACTGGGCGCGCGTCAAGGAGCAGTGGCTCGAAGAGAAGCGCCGCGCCGTCATCGAGCACTGGCAGCAGTCGGAGCTGCCGGCGAAGCTCCGCGAGATCGAGCGCGCGCTCAGCCGCCAGCGCCGGCGCATGCGCGTGCTGCACGCACAGCTGGCCTAGTCCACTGGCCGAAAAATCCTGCGGATTTTTCGGCAGACCCAAAGGGCGACCGAGAACTGCGCCGCGCTACAATAGCGCGCCATGGGGCGCATCTTCGAAGTCCGCAAGCACACGATGTTCGCGCGGTGGAACCGCATGGCGAAGCAGTTCGCCCGCATCGCGAAGGACATCACCATGGCCGTCAAGTCCGGCGGCCCGGATCCCGCCTCCAACCCGTCGCTGCGCCGGACCATCCAGAACGCGCGCGCCGTCAACATGCCCAAGGACCGGGTCGAGGCGGCGATCAAGCGCGCCTCGGGGCGGGACGCGACCAACTACAGCCAGGTGCTCTACGAAGGCTATGCGCCGCACGGTGTGGCACTGCTGGTGGAGACCGCGACCGACAATCCAACGCGCACCGTCGCCGCGGTGCGCAACATCATCACCAAGAACGGCGGCAACCTCGCGAGCAGCGGCAGCGTCAGCTTTCTGTTCAAGAAGACGGGTGTCTTCCGCCTCGATCCCGCCGGCATCGACCAGGATGACCTCGAGCTCTATCTCATCGATCACGGTCTCGAGGAGATGGGCGAGAGCACGGGCGAGAAGGGCGAGCCGCAGCTGGTGATCCGCTGCGCGTTCGCGGACTTCGGCAAGCTGCAGGAGGCGCTCGAGGCGCGCAAACTCACGCCGCTCTCCGCCGAGCACGAGTACATCAGCACCGCACCCACCGGGCTGCCGGAGGCACAGGCCACCGAGGTGCTGACGCTGATCGACCGCCTGGAGCAGGACGACGACGTCCAGCAGGTCTTCCACACGCTCGCCTGAGGACCTAAGGTGCTGGACTATCGCCTCGAGCCCGCCCGTGTCGCCGATGCGGCGCGCCTCGCGGCCATGTCGCACCGGCTGGTCGAGTCGGGCCTGCGTCCGGCGTGGGGCGCTCAGCGCATCAGCTGGCACGTGCGCCACCCCGAGAGCGTGGTGCTCACCGCGCGCAGCGACCGCACCGTTGCCGGCTTCGCCATCATGCGCTATGGCGACGACGTCGCTCACCTCAATCTTCTGGCGGTCGAGCCGGCACACCGCCGCCGCGGCATCGCGCGGCGGCTCGTGACCTGGCTCGAGGAAAGCGCGCTCACCGCCGGCACCTTCATCATCGGGCTCGAGCTGCGCGCCGAGAACCGGGAGGCGCAGGACTTCTACCGTGTGCTCGGCTACCAGGAGGTCGGGCGCGTCCCCGGCTACTACCAGGGAATCGAGGCCGCCATCCGCATGGAGCGCGACGTGCGCGTCAGTCGGCCGGCGGCAGCTCGATCGTGAAATCGAATTCGTAGGAGTGGGAGCCGTCGGCGGCGACCTTGATACGCATGCTGCCCGTGAGGCCGGTGAGCTGACCGGTGCCGGAGTCCGGCACCACCGTGACGGTCGTCTCGGGCGCGCCACGCCTCATCGTGGCGCTGTGCAGCAGGACGAAGCTGCCGCTGCGCCCCTGAAGCTTGCCGGTCACGCGCTCGAGCGCCACGTAGCCGGCCGAGCCCTTCACGTCGCTCTGGGTGGCGAGCATCTCGCCCCTGCCGCTCGCCTCGAGATCGCCGTGGAAGCGCTTGTCGATGGTGAGCCGCCCGAGGTTTGCGGTTCGCGCGATCTGGGTATCGGGCTTTTGCGGCGTGACCTTGACGTCGAAGGGCCCGCTGGCGTGATGGGTCATGCGCGTCTCCCGGGGCCTCATCTGATCAGTCCGGCATGGGCGTCATGTGTCCTGCGAGCGCGTCCTCGAAGCCGAAGTTGCGCAGGTCGCGTACCCGCTGCGGGAACAGTATGCCATCCAAATGGTCGACTTCGTGCTGCACGACGCGCGCATGGAAGCCTTCCACGCAGCGGTCGATGGGCGCGCCGCGCGCGTCGAACCCCTGGTAGCGCAGCCGCCGGTGGCGCGGCACGAGGCCGCGCATGCCGGGGACTGAGAGACATCCTTCCCAGCCCTCCTCCTCCGCCGGGTCGAGCACCGTCAGCTGCGGGTTCACCAGCACCGTGTAGGGCACCGGGCTGAGCTGCGGGTAGCGCGGATTGTCCTTGAGCTCGAAGATCACGACGCGCAGGCTCACGCCGATCTGCGGCGCGGCGATCCCGGCGCCGCTCTGGGCCCTCATGGTGTCGTCCATGTCGGCCACGAGCGCGGCGAGCTCCTCGTCGAAGCGGGTCACCGCAGCGGCGACCTGCCGCAGCAGCGGTTCACCCATCTTCAGCACCCGGCGAACGGCCATCGCGCGCTGCTTCAGGACGCCGGCGGCGCGGCGCGCCGCGGCTCAACCGCGATCGAGATGCGGTGATCGCGGAACACCAGCGGTGCCGCGCCGGTCGCGACGGCGCGCTCGGCCTCGGCCACCGCCGCGGCGACCAGATGATGGTGCGGCGAGAGCTCGCACACCGGATCGGCGTTGGCGGCATCGCCGGTCAGGAGGTATGCCTGGCAGCGACAGCCGCCGAAGTCGCGCTG
>DASXKA010000023.1:0-2843 GCA_036497085.1 Steroidobacteraceae bacterium
AACAGCATCACCGGCGGCAGCGGATGCCGGATCGCCCAGGCAGATATGTTTTTCATGGCGGCGTCGGGGACTCGTCGCTGGTGGCCTTTACGGCTTCACCTTCGCGCAGGAAACCGCCCGCGGTCTTGACCACGCGGTCGCCCTCCGTGACGCCCGAGGCGATGGCGACACCGGCCTCGGAGGTATCGGCGACGCGCACCGGGCGCCGTGTCGCATGTCCCTGCGCATCGACGACGAACACATAGCTGCCCTCGCCGTCGGAGAACACGGCGGTCTTCGGCAGCACCGGCCGGCGCGCCTTGGCGATGGTTACTTCAGCGCGGGCGAAGGCGCCGGGCCGCAGCGCGGGGTCGGGCTGCAGCGTAATGCGGATGTCACCCAGGCGCGTCTGCGGATCGATGATCGCACCCAGCAGCCGCACCTTGCCCTCGAAGGGGCGCGCGAGCCCCGTCAGGTAAACGATCGCCGACTGACCGACCTTCACCTGCGCGAGATCCTGTTCCGCGATCTGGCCGCGCATCTCGACTTCGCCGCCGCTCGCTACGCGAAACAGCGCATCGCCGCCCGGATTCGCGATCTGGCCCACCTCGGCGCGGCGCGTCAGCACCGTGCCCGCGAACGGCGCCACGATGCGCATGCGGGCGAGCCGGGCCTCGGCCTCGGCGAGCTGTGCAGCCGCCACTTTCACGCTGGCGGCGTCCGTCACCGCGGTGGCGCGCCGCTTCTCTATGTCCTCGGCCGAGAGCGCCCCGGCGGCCTGAACTCCGAGCGCGCGCTTGTATTCGGCCGCGGACAGCTCCGACTGGGCGCGTGCCTGTTCGAGCGCGGCGGCGAGCCGGTTAACCTGGGGGACGAGCACGGAATTGTCGAGCCTTGCGAGCAGCTGTCCTTTCTGTACGTGGTCGCCCGCCTCGACGTTGACCGCCACGATGCGCGCGGTGTCGCCTTCGTTGGCGATCGGCATGTCGTAGCGTGCGGCGATTGCGCCAGTGAAGCTCACGCTCGCGGTCACTTCCTTCACCGGCGCCGTCATGACCGTCACCAGGGGGAGTTCTTCCTGGTGCATGAGGGGCGTCACGTGGGGCTTGCGGCCGAGCAGCACGAATGACGCCGAGGCAATGAGAAGCGCGATGATCACTACCGAGGCCGGCAGCAGCCATTTGCGCCACAGGGCGGGCTCGGGAGGTCCGCCCGCCGGCGCGTTGCGCACGGACGGAGCCCCTTCCGGGCCGGTCACCCGGTCGAGGGCCCCGCGATCGCGGCCGATCCAGGTCACCTGCTCATCGTCGGAGTGACCGCCGAAATGTTCCGGGTTTGTGCCCACGAGATTCCCTTTTTAAAAGCCGTCCCATACGCCCGTCTGAGACCGCGCCGATACATATTAGAACCAGCGTGTTGCGCCGGAGTTTAATCGCAACGAACGATATTTCCGCCCTGAACGCGCCAAAGGGACGCTGCCGGGCGACAGGCTGAGGGGCCGGCGGGGGGCGGCACAATAGCAGTAGTTGCCAACCGGAGACAGGTGGCGCGTCGAACAGGCTGGCGAGTATTTTTACGGTCAAGCGCCGCCATGGAAGCGCTCCGCGATGTCAGGCAGGAGGACATATGAGTCAAGCCCCCGAGGTTCGCCGGTTCCGGGCCAGCCTGATAGGTAACGCGGATACGTCAGCGGGCTGGCGCTATCGCAAGGCGCGTGAGTTCCCCTGGGATGCGCGGAACGTCGAGAGCGCCAAGTCGCTGCGGCGCTTGTACGCCGCCCTCAGCGAGCTCCCTCCCGGCGATGAGCTTTGGTGCAGGTACGCGGCGGTGTGGGCGACGGCGAGCGACGACGACTCCCAGCGGCTGGCCGAGATCGAGCACGAGATGCTCGACTCCTATGGATTCTCGTATCGCGGGGCGTCGGGAAGCGCGGAAAAGTTCCTCGCCGAGCTCGTGAGCGCCCTCGAGCGGGAGTCGGGCGTCTGGGCTCCGACCACCCGGGTGAACTGACGCCCCCCGGATGGTGCCGGGAATAGGATTCGAACCTACGACCCGCGCATTACGAATGCGCTGCTCTACCAGCTGAGCTATCCCGGCCCGGGAGATCCGCAATTCTACAAAAAAGCGCCGGGCTTACTGCTTTTTCCGCAGCCTGATCACCAGGTCGATTCCCGCAACCTCCGTCCCGGGGGGTGGCGGGGGCAGGCGGCTGAATTCGACTTCCGGAACGGGGACGTCGATCAACGCACCGCTCGCGAGATCGTGAAAGTGATAATGCGGGGCGACGTTGGAATCGAACCAGGCGCGCGCACCATCGACGGAGAGCTGGCGGATAAGGCCGCGCGAGGCGAACAGGTTCAGCGTGTTGTACACGGTTGCCTTGGAGACGCGCGCGCCGCTCGAGCGCAGGTGGGCGAGGATCTGTTCCGCGGAAAGGTGCTGCGGGGCCGAGAGCAGCACGGACGCGATGCGGACGCGCTGCGCCGTGGGGCGTATGCCACACCCGCTCAGGCGGTGCTCGCAGCGGCCGGGGGCGGTGGTGGCGGTAAGCGTCTCAGGCTCCATAATCCAATGATTATAGACACAAAAGGTCAGTGAGTGGCCACCGGGCCGACGATCGAGGGGCGCGCCCCTCTGCCAAAATGGGGTCGGGGCCGTCGGCGTGGGCGGCCGGCGGAACGGGGGCGTGCGGACGGGCGCCCTCAGGCGGCGAGCTTGCCCTCGAGGTGCTTCGCGAGCTCGGCGATCGTCGGAAAGTCGAAGAGCTCGGTGAGGTCGATCTGGCCGGGATAGAGCCGGTCGATCTGCTCGTGAATCTCGATGAGCTTCAGCGAGCTCGCGCCGACCTCGAACAGGTTGTCGTT
>DASXKA010000024.1:0-11694 GCA_036497085.1 Steroidobacteraceae bacterium
CTCGGCTTCTCCGAGACCTCGACCTCCGACATCTATCCGCATCGCTACGGCGTGCTGACCGACGGGCGGATCTATCTCGGCCTGCACGAGCGCCGCGCCGCCTCGCCCATCCTGACCTTCGTGCGGCCGGGCATCGCCGACCACCTCGACCAGTTCGCAGCGCTCGGGATCGAGCTCACGCTGCGCCGCGTCGGCGAGGACGTGTTCAACGAGATCGGCTTCGAGGGTCCGCACGGGGAGTCCGTGCGGGTTATCGAGGCACGCACCTACTCGCCCGCCGAGCGCGGCCCGGGCGAGGTCTCCCGCTGCGGCGACTTCGCCGAAGTGTCGCTCCCCGCGGCGGACTTCGCCGTCGCCCGGGCTTTCTGGGAGCCGCTCGGCTTCGTCGCGACCGATGAAGTCGAGACTCCCTACGTGCGTCTGCCGCTCACCAGCGACCACCTCGACCTCGCGTTCCACCGGCCGCGTACCTGCGACGCGCCGCTCGTCGTGTTTCGCGCACCCGACATGGCGCGGCGCATCGATGAGCTGCGCACCCTCGGCGTGGCGGAGGAGGCGCTGCCGCGCGGCATGCCCCGCGACGGAAACGCGCTGCTGACGAGCCCCGAGGGCACGCGGCTGCTGCTCGTCGCGGGCGAGGAGTAGCGCTCGGCCACGACGAGGGGAACGCCGGCTGCGACCGGCGGCGGGGCTGCCCGTGCGGGCCCTGCGCGGCGACGCCGCGATTCGGGGATAATGCCCGGCAGGCGAAAAAAGACAAGGATCTGACATGCGCCGCACCCTCTGCGCCTCGAGCCTCCTCGGCGTGCTGGCAGGCCTGCCGCTGCTCCTCGCCGGGGCGTCCGCGCACGCTGACCCCGGCATGTGGACCTTCCATGACTTCCCGGGCGAGGCCGTGAAGAAACAGCACGGAGTCGACATCGACAAGGCGTGGCTCGACCGGGTGCGCACCGCGACCATCCGCCTGTCGAACTGCACCGCGTCGTTCGTGTCCCGCGACGGCCTGATCCTCACCAACCACCACTGCGCGGAATCCTGCCTCGACGAGCACTCGACCGCGGAGCACAACCTCCTCAAGGACGGCTTTCTCGCGCGCAGCCGCGAGCAGGAGCAGCGCTGCGGCACCCAGGTCGCCGACGTGCTCATGGGGATGGAGAACGTGACGGCCAGGATCGCCGCCGCGCTGCGCGGGCTCGACGACAAGGCCGCCAACGACACCCGCAAGAAGACCCTGACGCAGCTCGAGCAGGCGTGTGAGGACGGCAGCCGGCACGGCGCCGGCGGACCGCTCAAGTGCGAGAGCGTGACTCTCTATCAGGGCGGGCAATACTGGCTCTATAAGTACCACCGCTACGACGACGTGCGGCTGGTATTCGCACCCGAGCGCGCCGTCGCCGCTTTCGGCGGCGACCCTGACAATTTCCAGTTCCCGCGCTGGTGCCTCGACATGTCGGTGCTGCGCGCCTACGGGCCGGACGGCAAGCCCGCCCACACTCCGACCTTCCTCACGCTCAAGCCCGAGGGTCCGGAGGCTGGCGACGTGGTGTTCGTGGCGGGACACCCCGGACACACCGACCGGTTGCTCACGGTGGCGCAGCTCCTCGAGCTGCGCGACGTGTTCCTGCCACGCTGGTTGCAGCGCGCCTCGGAGCTGCGCGGGCGACTGATCCAGTTCGGCAAGACCGGCGGCGAGGCGAGTCGCATCGCGGAGGATCCGCTGAACGGCCTCGAGAACGCGATCAAGGTGCGCCGCGGGCAGCTCGATGCGCTGCTCGACGACCGCCTGCTCACCGCCAAGCGCGCCGAGGAGGCGGCGCTGCGCGCGCGGCTGGCCGAGGACCCGCAGCTCGCCGCCACGACCGGTGATCCGTGGGCCGACATCGCGCGGGCCGAAGGCGTCCACCGCGAGCTCGAGCTTCCCTATACCTGGATCGAGCTCGGTGCCGGTTTCAACAGCGCGCTCTTCAACTACGCGCGCACCCTGGTGCGCGGCGCCGCCGAGCGTGCCAAGCCCAACACCGAGCGGCTGCGCGAGTATCGCGAGGCGGCGCTGCCGCGCGTCGCCCGGCGCCTCAGCGCTCCGGTCCCCGTCTACCCGCAGCTCGAGAAGCTCACGCTGTCCTTCTCCCTCGAGCGCATGCGCGAGTGGCTGGGACCGGACGCGCCCATCGTGCGCCAGCTGCTGGCCAGGGATTCACCGGACACGCTGGCCGCGCGGCTCGTCGACGGATCGAAGCTCGCCGACCCGGCGCTGCGCAGAGAGCTGTGGGAAGGGGGGCAGTCCGCGGTCGACGCCGCGCACGACCCGATGCTCGAGCTGGCGCGTGCCATCGACGCCGAGGCGCGCGCGGTGCGCAAGCGCTACGAGGACCAGGTGGAGGCACCGGTCGATGCGGCCGCGGAGAAGATCGCACACGTGCGCTTCAAGGTATTCGGCACCGGCGAGCCGCCCGATGCGACCTTCACGCTGCGCCTCAACGTCGCCACGGTGCAGGGATGGAAGGAGGGCAGCGTCATGGTGGAGCCGTTCACGCACACCGCGCGCCTCTTCGAGCGCGCCACGGGCCAGGATCCCTTCCGGATTCCCGACAGCTGGCTCGCGGTAAAAGGCCAGCTCGACCCGGCGACGCGTTTCGATCTCTCGACCAACAACGACATCATCGGCGGCAACTCCGGCAGTCCGGTGATCGACGCGCACGGGCGCGTGGTCGGCCTGATCTTCGACGGCAACATCCACTCGATCTCCGGGGACTACTGGTACGACGCCGAGCTCAATCGCGCCGTCGCAGTCGATCCGGCGATCATTTTCGAGGCGCTGCGCAAGGTCTACCAGGCGCAGGAGCTGCTCGTCGAGATGGGCACGAAGTAGCGCCTCGGGTCAGCGCACCCCGGCCGCGGCCCGCGCCACGATACGAAAGCGGACGCGCATCTCGTCCTGCACCGCAAGCGCGCCCATGAGTGCCGTGAAGGGAGTGAGACCGAGTTCGCCCTGCCGCAGCGCGCTCTCGCCCGTCACGGTGAGCGTATCCCCGGCGAGCTGGTAGCGCACCGGAACGCCGATGGTGCGGTGCTGGTCGCGCAGCTGCGCGTCGAGCCACGCCACGAACGCGCCCGGCGCATCCGCAGTCGGCTCGAGCCGCTCGGAGCGCAGCACCACCTCGGGGTACTCCGCGGCATCGAGCACGGCGGGGCCGAGCATGTTGTGTCGGGTGCCGTCGCGCGCTGTCTGCGGCACGTCGGGCGGGAAGTCGCTCCCTCCCTCCTGGGCGCGCAGCTCCGGCTCGTCGACGGTCAGCTCCGCCACCGCCAGATGCAGCTCGATGCTCGCCTTCAGGACCTCCTCGGGCAGGTAGACCGTCCCGACGAGCGAATGGGAAGCGATCAGGTGGTTGTGCCCGGCGGTCGCGAGCGTTCCGCCGCGGTAGACGCGCACCGTGAGGAGCGACTCCGCTGCCACGACGTCGTACGGCCGGCCGAGGTGGGGTGCGACCGGCGGTGGCGCCGGCACGGTACGCACCTGCGCCGGGGGCGGGGGTGCCCGGGTGGGGCAGGCGGCCAGCAGGCACGCAAGGAATAAAGTGCCGAGTGCGCGTATCTTGCAACCGGTGTCCACCGCTTTAAGCTTAAGGTCCATGGCCTTCCGTAACACAACCCGCCGCTGGGGCGTGATCGCTCAAACCTTCCACTGGATCATAGTGGCGCTGATCGTCGTGCAGGTGACGCTCGCAGAAATGGCCGACGACCTGCCGGCCGGAATGCGCAAGCTGACCCTGCTGGCGCGCCATAAGTCGGTCGGTATCACGATCCTTGGCCTCGTGATCCTGCGCCTCGCGTGGCGCTGGCTGAACGAGCATCCACCCCTGCCGGAGAACCTCAAGCGCTACGAACAGGCGCTGGCGCGCTGCACGCACGTGGCGCTCTACGTGCTGCTGTTCGCGATGCCGCTGTCGGGCTGGATGATGTCCTCGGCGCGTGGGTTCCCGGTGAGCTGGTTCGGGTTCTTCCAGCTGCCGGACCTGGTGCCGAAGAGCCGCCCGCTCTACGAGGTGCTGCTGGTGACGCACCACACGCTCGCCTGGACGCTGTTCGTCGTGATCGGATTGCACGTCGCCGGGGCTCTCAAGCATCATTTCGTACACCGGGACGATGTGCTCAGGCGGATGTTGCCTTTCACGCGATCCTGAGTTCACGAGCCGCGGAGGAACCGGTCGATGCACCATGCATTTCTCTCTCAGGCACTCGCGGCGACGCTGCTCGGCGGAACCGTGTTGGCTGCGGCGCCGCCCGCCGGCAGCCATTACCGGCTCGATCCGGCCAAGAGCTCGCTCCAGTTCACCTTCCTGCAGGCCGGCGCGGCGAACACCGGACGCTTCCCGCGCTTCATGGTAAGCCTCGATTTCCCGGGTGCCGATCCGGCAGGCGGACAGCTCGATGTCGTGGTGTACACGCTCTTGCTCGATACCGGCGACCAGGACCGTGACGCCACGCTGAAGAGCGACGACCTGTTCGCTGTGGTGCGCTTCCCGCAGGCGCACTTCGCTGCCGATCAGATCGTGAAGAGCGGGAACGGTTACGAAGCCATCGGCAAGCTCACCATCCGCGGCGTGACACACGATGCGCGCGTACCCTTTAGCTTTCGTGCGGCCGTCGAGGGCGGTGCCAACGTTGCCTACATGACGGGCAAGACGCTCGTGCGCCGACTCGACTACGGCGTCGGCCAGGGCGAGTGGAAGGCGACCGACCAGGCCGGCAATGACGTCACGGTGTCGTTCTCGCTGCGCCTGGTCCCCCCGGCGCACCCGGGCAGCGCGCAAACCAACAACTAGCCGGTACTCTTACCGTCGCGGCGGCTGATCTTGCCGCGCGCGTGCGGCGCGTTCCAGACCATGTCGACGCCCGGCTCGGAGTAATGCGCCGAGTCCTCGGGGTCGCGGTTGCTCACCTCGAGGTAGATCGCCGGGCGATCGCCGCGGTTGACCAGCTGGTGCCCGTCCTCGAGGCCCGCGGGAAAGCCGACGCACATGCCCGCCGTGAGCAGCTGCTCGCCGGCGCCGCTGCAAAGCACCACCTCCCCTTCGAGCATGTACACGAACTCGTCCTCGCGCGTGTGCCAGTGCCGCATCGACGACTCCTTTCCCGGCAACAGCGTGGTCCGGTTGATCCCGACGCGCGTGAGGCCGAAGGCGTCGCCCAGGCGACGCTTCTCGCGTGGCAGCACGCGCGAGCGAAAGGGCTCCGGATAGACGCTGGCGTTGACCGCCGCTACGGTGTGCGCCTCGAGTGCGGGCCTGTGGGTCGCCATGTCAGCCTCCTGGGGCAGTGCGGGTTGACGCGCGTCAGTTGCTTCGGGGAGCATGCCACAAGTCAACATGCCTGAAATATTCGACGACGTCGGACACTGCGTTGATGCGGTGCTGCGCAGGGTGGGAACGCGCATCGTGCTGGCGCTGCCGCTCGGTATCGGCAAGCCCAACCCGCTCGCCAACGAGTTCTACCGCCGTGCGGCGCGCGACCCGGCCATCGATCTGACGATCGTCACCGCACTGTCGCTCATGAAGCCGGTGCCGCGCTCGGAGCTCGAGGCACGCCTCGTGACGCCACTCGCCGCGCGCGTGTTCGGCAGCTACGTCGAGCCCGAATACGCGCGCGCGGTCCGCTCCGGCAGCGTGCCCGCCAACGTCCGCGTCATCGAGTTCTTCCTCACTCCGGGTGCGTTCCTCAACGCGCCGCAGGCGCAGCGCAACTATCTCTGCGCCAACTACACCCACGTGGCGCGCGAGGTGCTGGCGCACGGCGTCAACGTGGTGGCGCAGCTCGTGGCGCGGCGCACGGTCGGCGGCCAGACCCTGCTCAGCTTCGGCTCCAATGCCGACGTAACCCCGGACCTGCTCCCGGCGATCGGGGCGGCGCGCGCCGCCGGGCGCGACATCGTGCTGATCGGAGAAGTCCACGGACAGATGCCGTTCATGACCGGGCACGCGCAGGTGGAGCCGGAGCGCTTCGACTTTCTGGTCGACGACCCGCGCTACGACTTCGATCTGTTCGGTCCGCCCAACCCGCCGCTCAGCAGCGTCGATCACGCCATCGGCATGTACGCGAGCAGCCTGGTGCGCGACGGCGGCACGCTGCAGATCGGCATCGGCGAGCTCGGCGACTCGCTGGCCTATGCCCTGCTGCTGAGGCATCAGCAGAACGCGGCCTGGGCGAGCGCCCTCGGGGCACTCGGCACGCGCGCCGCCGACCCCCTGATCCGCGCCGAGGGCGGGCTCGAGCCGTTCGGCGCCGGCGTGTTCGCCTCCACCGAGATGTTCGTCGACCAGCTGCTCGAGCTCTATCGCGCCGGAGTGGTGCGTCGCCGCGCCTACGATTCGCTGCCTCTCGAGCGGCTGCTCGCGGCGGGCCTCACCGCTGAGCGCCTCGACGCCGGGATTCTCGAGCAGCTCCCGTCCGCCGGCGCAGGACCGCGTTTGAGCGAGGCCCAGTTCCTCGAGCTGCAGCGTCACGGAGTGTTCCGCGCGGAGGTGGAGTTCGGCGCCGGGCGGATGCGCGCGCGCGGCGGCGAGTGGATCCTCGCCGACCTGAGCGATGCGGGCTGTCGCGCGGCGATTGCAGCTCAGTGCCTGGGGCGCGAGCTGCGGGGCGGCCAGGTGCTGCACGCCGGTTTCTTTCTCGGCCCGCGCGGCTTCTACGCGGCGCTGCGCGAGCTGCCGGAGAGCGATCGCGCGCAGCTCGGAATGCGCGGCGTCGCCTATGTCAACCAGCTGTACGGTCCCGACCAGGAGCTACGCATCCTGCAGCGCCGGGCGGCGCGCTTCGTCAACACCACCATGATGGTGACGCTGCTCGGGGCGGCGGTGTCGGACGCCCTCGAGAGCGGCCAGGTGGTGTCCGGCGTCGGCGGTCAGTACAACTTCGTCGCCATGGCGCATGCGCTCCCGGACGCGCGCTCGATCCTGTGCGTGCGCGCCACGCGCACGCGCCGCGGCCGCACCACCTCCAACATCGTGTGGCGTTACGGCCATGAGACCATCCCGCGGCACCTGCGCGACATCGTCGTCACCGAGTACGGGATCGCGGACCTGCGCGGCCGTACCGACGAGGAGATCATCATGGCGCTGCTCAACGTCGCCGACGCGCGCTTCCAGGAGCCGCTGCTTGCCGCGGCGCGCGCCGCCGGCAAGATCCGCGCCGCCTACCGCATCCCGGACGCCTGCCGCGACAACACGCCGCAGCGCCTGGCGCGCGCCCTCGCGCAGCACCGGCGGCAGGGATTCTTCAGCGAATATCCCTTCGGTACCGACCTCACCGCCGAGGAGGTCGTGCTGGCACGCGCGCTCGGGTTTCTCGAGGCGCGCACCGCGACCGGCTGGGGCAGGGTGGCGACGGCCGCGGCAGCCCTCGCCGTCGGCCGTCCAGCCGCGCGGCATACGGCTGCGCTCAAGCGCATGGGCCTGGAGAAGCCGGCGAGCTTCGGCGAGCGGCTCGAGCAGCGGCTGGTCGTGCTCGGGCTCGATGCGACGGCAGAGCGTAGCGGCTGAGCTGCCGCCGGAACGCTGTTGCGGCCCAGGTTGCCAGGGTGTCACGTAGCGGTAACACGACTGCAACGTCTCCGATCGAGCATCACCGGGCATCGTCCTCGGGCCGGAACCCATGAGCTCAAGCTCTGCTCGGATCGCCGCAATTTCGGGCGTCATCGCGATCACCGCGTGCGCACCCTCGTGGGGCTCGCTGGTGGCCGATGGCCTCACCTACACCCTGTTGGAATCTGCGCTCAGCCCGACCGAAGATCAGTTCACGCTCGAGATCACCGGCATCAATGGTCCGACCGATACCGAGGGCAGTCGCTACGGCGTCAACTCGCTCGCCTTCACTGAGACCTCGCCGGCCGGATCGGTCGTGAGTGGGTCGCTGGCTGGATTCACCTTCATGACCGGTGGTTTGAACGCCATGGGATGCGACGGGTCAGGCAATTTCTACTGCTTCAAGGCCAACACAAGGCCCGGCGGACCCGCACTGCCGGCGGACAGCGAGCTGATATTCACCTTCGATTTGACCGTCGCCCAGGCTGCGGACTTTGCCAACTACAACCCGGATTTCAAGATTCAGTGGCTCGGCGGCAAATCCGGCAAGTACGACCTCGTCTCGCAGACCCTCACCCCCGCGGTGGTCCCTCTGCCCGCCACCCTGCCGCTGCTCATCGGCGGCATCGCCGGTCTGGGCTTCCTCAGGCGGCGCAGGGTTTAGGAGCGCGCCGCCCGCCGGCGTGCGCTGCGTCTCGGTGCCTTGCGCGCCTTCGCCGTCTTACGGCGGGGAGCGGCGGGACGTCTGGTCTTGGGCGTCTTGGATGCGCGGCGCGGTCTCGAGGCCTTCCTGGCTTTGGCCTTCCTGGCTTTGGCCTTCTTGGCAGAAGCCTTGGGCCTGGCGGCTGGCCGGCGTGCGGACCGCGCCGGCTTTGCGCCCGCGCCCTTGCCTCCCCCGTCCGTGCCGCGCAGCTGCTCGAGGATCGCCGGGTTCTCGAGGGTCGAGACGTCCTGCGTGACCGCCTCGCCGTTCGCGACCGCACGCAGCAGGCGGCGCATGATCTTGCCGGAGCGCGTCTTGGGAAGATTGTCGGCGAAGCGGATGTCGTCGGGCTTGGCGATGGGACCCAGTTGCTCGCCCACCCAGTCGCGCAGCTCCCTGGTCAGCGCACTGGTATCGCCCGTGGGGCGCGGACCGCGCAGCACCACGTACGCGAACACCGACTCGCCCTTTATCTCGTGAGGCTTGCCGACCACGGCCGCCTCGGCGACGCGCGGATGCGCGACCAGCGCCGACTCGATCTCCATGGTGCCGAGACGATGCCCGGCGACTTTGAGCACATCGTCGATGCGGCCCATGATCCAGAAGTAGCCGTCCTTGTCGCGGTGCGCGCTGTCGCCCGCCACGTAGCAGCGGCTGTGGAACTTGGACCAGTAGCCTTCCACGTACCGGGGGTTGTTGCGCCAGATGGTACGCAGCATCGACGGCCAGGGCTTGCGGATCACGAGATAGCCGCCGGCATCGGGGCGCTTCACCGACTCGCCGTGATCGTTGACGATGTCGGCATCGATACCGGGCAGCGGCAGCGTGCAGGAGCCGGGCTTGGTGGCGATCGCGCCGGGGAGCGGCGCGATCAGGATCGCCCCGGTCTCGGTCTGCCACCAGGTGTCGACGATCGGGCAGCGCTCCTTGCCGATCACGCGGTGATACCACATCCACGCCTCGGGGTTGATGGGCTCGCCGACGCTGCCCAGGAGGCGCAGCTTCGACAGGTTGTATCTGCGCGGCAGCTCGTCGCCGAGCTTCATCAGTGCCCGGATCGCGGTCGGCGCGGTGTAAAAGACGGTGACGCCGTGCGCCTCGCAGTTCTTCCAGAAGCGGCCGCCGTCGGGCACCGTGGGCGACCCTTCGTACATGAGGATGGTGGCGCCCGCGGCGAGCGGCCCGTAGGCGATATAGGTATGTCCGGTGACCCAGCCGACATCGGCGGTGCACCAGAACACGTCGTCGTCGCGCAGATCGAATACCCACTGCGTGGTGACCTTGGCGCCGAGCAGATAGCCGCCGGTGGCGTGCTGAATGCCCTTCGGCTTGCCCGTGGAGCCCGAGGTATAGAGGATGTAGAGCGGATGCTCCGCGTCCACCCACTCGGGGTCGCAGGACGCTGGCTGTCCCTCGATGACCTCGTGCCACCAGACGTCGCGCCTGGCGTCCATGGACACCGGCCGGCCGGTGCGCTTGAGCACGATGACGCGCTTGACGCTCGCACAGCCCGCGGCGAGCGCGTGATCGGTGTTGGCCTTGAGCTCCACCGCCGACCCGCCGCGCCAGCCGCCGTCGGCGGTGATGACGAGCTTGGCCTCGGTGTCCTCGATGCGATCCTTGAGTGCGGGCGCCGAGAAGCCGCCGAACACCACCGAGTGGATTGCGCCGACGCGGTTGCACGCATGCATCGCCACCAGCACCTCGGGCACCATCGGCATGTAGATGACCACGCGGTCGCCCTTGGCTATCCCGGAGGCCTTGAGGGCGTTGGCGAAGCGGCAGACGTCGGCGTGCAGCTCGCGGTAGGAGAGCCGCCGCACATCGCCGGGCTCGCCCTCGAAGATGACCGCGGTCTTGTGGCCGCGCTCGTTCAGGTGCACGTCGAGGCAGTTCCACGAGGCGTTGAGGCGCCCGTCGGTGAACCATCGGTAGTTGGGCGCGCGCGCCTCGTCGAGCGCCACGGTGAACGGCCGGTGCCAGCTGAGTTCCTGCGAGGCGAGGTCGGCCCAGAACCCGACATGATCATCGGCGGCGCGCTTGCGCAGGGTCTCGAGGTCACCGGGCCGGATACGGGCGCGCGCCGTGAACTCCGGCGCCGGCGGGAAGGTGCGCTGCTCGATGAGGGCTGACTCGATGCTCTTGTCGGTCGCTGCAACCGCCATGACTACCCCCGGGACACTGAAGCGCCGGCACCGCGCCGGGTGCGCAGCATAGCCTCTAAGTGCGTAGCTCCGCGAGCAGCCGCTCGATCATGCGGCGAGCGCTCGCGGCGTAGCCGCCGCCGAACAGGTTGGCGTGGTTCAGCACGTGATAGAGGTTATAGAGCTCGCGCCGCAGCTCCGCGCCCGGCGGCAGCGGCGCCACCGCAGCGTAGGCCCGGTAGAAGCGCGGACCGAAGCCGCCGAAGAGCTCGGTCATCGCGATATCCGTCTCGCGGTCCCCGTAGTACACCGCCGGATCGAAGATCGCCGGATCGCCATCCGGCGTGGCGAGCCAGTTGCCGCCCCAGAGATCCCCGTGCAGCAGCGCGGGCTGCGGGCGATGCGTTTCGAGGAGCGCCGCGACTCCCTCGAGCAGCCGCTCGCCGGGTGCTTCCAGCAGTGCACCGAAGCCCATGGACACGGCGAGCGCGAGCTGCGGACGCAGGCGCCGCTCGCGGAAGAACTCGGGCCACGAGGTCGTGGTGGCGTTCGCCTGCGGCGTGCTGCCGATCGTGTTGTCGCGCCACCAGCCGTGTTGCGGCGCGCTGACGGCGTGCTGCGCGGCGAGCTGCCGGCCCAAGCGCTCGGCGCTCGCCTCGGTGGCGACGCCGGCCTCGAGCCACTCGAGCGCGAGAAAGGCCGAAGCCCCGGCGCACCCGCAAGCCAGCACCCTGGGCACGCGCACCGCCCGGGCCCGCGCGAGCTCGATGAGTCCGGCGGCCTCGGCCTCGAGCATCGCCGCGGCGCCGCCGCCCGCCAGCTTGAGAAACACCGGACCCGATCCGGTCGGCCAGCGGTAGCAGCGGTTGATGCTGCCCCCAGCGACGCGCGCCTGCGGCTCCGGAGCGAAGCTCGTGCCAGTGAGCTGCGTCAGCTCCGCCGCGACCGCTGCCCAGGACTCCATGGCGCGCGGCGCACGCGGCGCGCGACTCAGGCGTACGCCGCGGGCAACTGCGCCAGGCGGGCCCCCTGCGCGCGCAGGAACGGGCCGAAGCCGAGCCGGTCGTAGAGACGCGACAGCGCCGCAAGGTCGGGCGCGCGGCGCAACAGCCCGGCGGCGTCGACGCCGAGCGGCAGGTCGCAGGCAATGCGGGTGAGGCGCTGTGCCAGATACACCGACTCGCGATGCTCGGCGAGGCGTGCACCGAGGGTGCCGGCGCCGCGGATCTTGAGGCGCGCGACGCGCTCGAGATCGTCGTAGAGGTCA